>JANPIB010000062.1:0-21854 GCA_031424775.1 Chitinophagales bacterium
CTGATGGGACTTAAGATGAGTTCAAGAGCCCAGAACATTCTGATGCTGGTGAAGATCGGAATGATCATCTTACTAATCTCTGCACTGGCATTTGGTCAAAATACTCCACTGCCCAATGCAGATGTTGTAGCTTCAGCCACAACTCCGTCCATGAGCTGGATCCAAAGTCTTGGCGTAAGTCTTATCGCCGTTTCATTCACTTATGGAGGCTATCAGCAAACCATCAACTTTGGAAGTGAAGTAGAAAAGCCACAAAGAAATATCCCCAGAGGAATTTTCTTCGGCATAGCCATCATCATCATATTATATCTCCTTGTAAATCTTAGTTACTACACAATTGTTGGCTTTGACAATATGAAAGGTGAAAAGGAAATTGCCTATTCACTAATCACAAACGCATTTGGAACTAAAGCAGCGAATATCTTTGCTTTCTTTCTGTTCTTTGGTGTGCTGGCTTATGTAAATGCATTACTGCTCAGCAACCCAAGAGTGATGTATGCCATGGGAGAAGAAGGTAGCTTACCTAAAGTTTTTGCTCAACAGAACAAAAAAAATGTGCTCACGGTATCACTTACTGTATTTGCTGCATTGTGTATTGTGATTCTATTTTTCGCTCAAACATTTGAGAAGATCCTCAACTTCACCATTTTCCTCGATTGCTTTGGAATGATAGCCAGCAGTGCAACCATCTTCAAACTAAGAAAAGAAACAAAGCACCTTGATGGTACTGGCATTTACAAAATGAAGCTCTTCCCCTTATTGCCTTTGATATTTATGGCTGCCTATCTTTTTGTAGGAGTAAGTATCGCAATTCAAGATCCTAAAACTGCTGCAATCGGTTTAGCCGTTTTGATTGCTTTTATTATTATCTACTTTCTTTCGAAGCAACTTACCAAAAATAAAAACGCTCCACAATAAGCGGAGCGTTTTAATCTTTTAGAAACCTGATTGGATTATCTGCCACCCAAATTAAAGTTGTAAGCAAGTCTGAAGCCTACATGAGACCATTTATTTCCATCAGTATTAAATGATTCGTAACGAGCAGAAAGATCAACCACATCAGCGATCATAATTCCTACGTTAGGAGCCCACGTGAAAGAAGATTCACTGTTATCAGATCCTTTCATCTTAGCTTTTGTCCAACCCAATTGCGGCTCAACATAAAAACCACCAAGGTTATAACGGAAACCTGCTTTGATAGGAATAATGTTTAAGGAAGGTCTGGAAGTTACTCCTGTACCCTTACCTGCAAAAGAAATATAACCGGCGTTAAGTGTTATATATCCATTCTCGATTACATTAAAACCAACTTTTGCACTACCACCAAATCCTAACTTGTTTGTGTTGGCAAGCGTTCCCGTAGGAACTGCTGCTTCAGCTCCGAAGCTTAAGAATGTTCCTTGTTTACCACCTTTTTCTGTCTTTGTCTTAGTTTCCTGGGCTTTCACACTAAATGCACTAACTGCTACAATTGCCAGGATTGCGAATGTTCTTTTCATAAAAATTTTATTTCAATTATTGCAGGCACAATAACAATTACTGTACAGGAAAATTTACATCTTGATTACCAGTATCCTTAAATAAAAAAGCAGGAAAATTTATTCCTGCTTCTTCTTATATCTGAGTAGATGTTTACACATCTATTCTTGCATACTTTGCATGACTTTCGATGAATTCTCTTCTTGGAGCAACTTCATCACCCATTAACATGCTAAAAATTCTGTCTGCCTCTGCAGCACTTTCTATGGTTACCTGCTTCAATGTTCTTCTTGCAGGGTCCATAGTTGTTTCCCAAAGCTGGTCAGCATTCATCTCACCCAAACCTTTATATCGCTGAATGGTTACGCTGTCTTCTTTTCCACCGCCAAGCTTTTCAACCAAGGCTTTACGCTGCTCATCGTTGTAAGCATATTCCTGCTCCTTTCCTTTCTTAACCAAGTACAAAGGTGGCTGAGCGATATACACATATCCTTGCTCCACCAATTCTGTCATATAACGGAAAATGAATGTGAGGATCAATGTTGCAATGTGAGAACCATCAACATCTGCATCCGTCATGATGATGAGCTTATGGTAACGCAGTTTAACAATATTCAAGGCTTTCGGGTCTTCAGGAGTTCCAACCGTTACACCAAGTGCAGTGTACATATTCCTGATCTCTTCGTTTTCATAGATCTTATGCTCCATTGCCTTCTCCACGTTCAGGATCTTACCACGAAGTGGAAGAATTGCCTGGTAGCTTCTATCACGACCTTGTTTAGCAGTTCCACCTGCTGAGTCACCCTCAACCAGGTACAACTCACATCTTACAGGATCTCTTTCACTGCAGTCAGCCAATTTTCCCGGCAAACCACCACCACTCAATACGGTTTTACGTTGTACAAGCTCTCTTGCTTTTTTCGCAGCAACTCTAGCCTGTGCAGCTAATACAATTTTGGAGATTACGTTCTTCGCTTCTTTCGGATTTTCTTCCAGGTAAGCCTGTAAAATTCTTGCGACAGTCGTCTCAACTACACCAGAAACCTCACTATTACCCAGCTTGGTTTTCGTTTGCCCCTCAAACTGAGGTTCCGGAACTTTTACCGAGATTATGGCACTTAGTCCTTCTCTAAAATCGTCTCCTTCAACCTCAACCTTTGCTCTTTCAAACAGACCTTCTTTATCTCCGTAAGATTTAAAGACTCTTGTCAAAGCTCTTCTAAAGCCTGTAACGTGTGTACCACCTTCAATAGTGTTGATGTTATTTACGTAAGAGAAGATGTGCTCTTTAAAGTCATCGTTATAGCTCATTGCAACGTCAACAGCTACGTTTGTAACCTCGTCATGACCTTCGAAATATAAAGTCTTTGCAATGAGCGGAGTACGTTTTCCGTTTCTATCCAACATCTCCACAAACTCAACGATACCACCTTCACTGTAAAAAACGTTGGTGTAAGGATCGCCAGCTTCGCTAAGTTCACGCAAATCGGTAAGGGTAATGGTGATACGCTTGTTCAAATACGACAGTTCTCTTAAACGTCCTTCAAGAATTTCTCTTGAGTAAACACTCGCCTGGAAAATTGTAAGATCCGGCCAAAAATGAACTCTTGTACCGGTTTTATCAGTTTCGCCAATCTCTCTAACAGGATATTGTGGTGCACCACAGCTATACTCCTGCTCATATATTTTGCCATCCCTGTGAACTGTAACATGCAATTTGATACTTAAAGCATTCACACAACTCACACCCACACCATGTAAACCACCAGAAACCTTGTAAGTATTCTTATCGAACTTACCACCGGCATGTAGTACAGTCATTACCACCTCAAGGGCTGAACGCTTTTCTTTGGTGTGTATGGCTGTTGGAATTCCACGACCATCGTCTTTTACACTAATCGAATTATCCTCATGAATGATCACGTCAATATTCTTACAATGACCAGCCAAAGCCTCGTCAATTGAGTTATCAACTACCTCATATACAAGGTGGTGCAAGCCTTTCATCCCAACATCTCCAATGTACATTGCAGGTCGTTTACGAACTGCTTCCAAACCTTCTAAAACCTGAATACTATCGGCACCATAACCGGTAACCGGAATCTCTAATTCTTCACTCATAAATTTATCGTCTCGCTAAAGATTTGATGTATAAAACCGAGGCTGGCAAAACTATCGAAAAACAAGCGTTTTTCCCTGATTTTGAGGGTGTATTTGAGAAGGATTTTCAACGTTTTTTGCACCAGCTTTTGGCTCGCTTTTCAGCTTTGGTTGTGTCACTCCCTTTTACGTTCAGAACACTATTCAGCAAAGTTCACGCAAAGCAGGAAAGGAAGCAAGAGACAACCATGAAGCCTGTTGTTTTTCCTTAGCTACTGAGCGTCTTTTCAAAGAAACAAAGCTTAATAGCGTGTTAATGACGGTTCCATGACCCAACATAAAACCCAAATTAGATGTTTATACATTAATTTTGCGTACACATTGTTACAAGCACTCGACATATTAAAAGTTGCTCATAAGAATGGCATAGAGCCAAGCCTTGAAGTTTTGTACCAAAAGGAACAGAATATTCCGGGTTCGATCAATTACATGATTCGTAGGCATTATGCACACCACCCATGGGTTGCTGAAGATACAGGGATGCTAGTGTACCATTATAGCACCAAAAGACCTGAAGATAATTACCTGGAACTACGTTTCTGCACTACCGGAAACAAATATTGCCCAGAGAAAAGCTGCGGTAACTGTGCTGAGATCCCAACGATGAACTGTAGCGGAAAGCAACAAACAGTTGACGTATTCAATTTTCACTTTGCTTCAACTTTCCTGCACCAGTTTGTACATAATATAAAACTGAGTAACCGGAAAGATGAGGTGCTGGCTTTTAAACATCCATCTTCTTTTACCAAGATATTCCCGATCTGTAATAAGAAACGTTTTGTTTTGGATGCTTTGCTGAATCACAGTTACTCTGGTGCTTTGGAGAACATCTTTGTCAACGCCAAAGTGCATGAGTTGTTACTCTACAGTCTTGAGTGTCTTATTGAAGAAAAAGATGCAACCACATTTACCTGTAAATTCTTAGCTGATGAAAGCGGAAGAGATAGAATTTACCTGGCTAGAGAAATTCTTCTTCAACACATAGGGGATCCGATTACAATAAAAGAATTGAGCCGGAAGGTTGCCATGAACGAATGTTACCTCAAGAAAGGATTTAAAGAGGTTTTCGGCACCACCATCTTCGATTTTTACCAGCAACAAAGAATGGAGCATGCTAAATACCTGCTCTACGAAAAATCACTCAGCGTTACTGATGTATCTGCATTGCTGGGTTACTCATCTATTTCTCACTTTTCAGCTGCATTTAAAAAGCACACAGGTTTGAAGCCTTGTGATCTGCTTAGATAGAACCACGATTACCAGATTTTGATGGATTAGAGGGATAGTTATCTTTATCCTTCAAACTGCTGTATGAGAAAGTTCATCTTCCTTGTTGTTATCTCTTTTCTTGTTTCCTGTTCTGTAAGAAAAGTTGACATGATCGTACATCATGCAACGATCTATACTGTTGACTCAGCCTTTTCAGTTGCTGAAGCAATGGCTATAAACGATGGAAAGATTGTAGCTGTTGGAACCAATGATGAGATAATGAAGAAATTCTCAGCAAGAGAAGCGATAGATGCAGGTGGAAAGATTATTTACCCTGGTTTTATAGATGCCCACTCACATTTTGTAGGTTATGGAAGAAGTCTGTTTCAGGTGAATTTATTTGGCTGCAATAGCTGGACAGAAGTTTTACAAAGAGTACAAAAGTTTGCCGCAGAACATCCTGATGAAAAATGGATCAGAGGCAGGGGTTGGGATCAGAACAAGTTTCCCGGAAAGCAATATCCTTCTAACGATTCTTTGAATCTTCTTTTCCCGAATACACCAGTCTTGCTGACAAGAGTTGATGGACATGCTGCAGTTGCAAATACAAAAGCTTTGGAGTTGGCGAAAGTTAAGCCAAATCAAAAACTTACTGGTGGTGAAGTTGAAACGAAAGATGGAAAGCTCACCGGAATTCTGATTGACAATGCAGTTGACCTGGTGGATAATGTTGTTCCTAAAGCTTCTAAAGAAGATTACACCAAATGGCTTACTGCAGCTGAGCAGAATTGCTTTGCACAAGGCCTCACCACTCTTTCGGATTGTGGCATTATGTACAATGAAGCTGAGATGATTGATCAATTACAGGATGATAAAAAGCTGAACGTGAGGTTATATGTGATGTTGAGTGATGTGAAAGAAAATTACGACAAATACTTGTCGAAAGGACCTTATAAAACTGACAGGCTGTACATCAAAGGATTCAAGTTGTATGGTGATGGAGCTTTGGGTAGTCGAGGTGCTTGTTTGCTACACCCATACAGCGATAAGAAAGACTGGTTTGGTT
Organism: Chitinophagales bacterium; assembly: GCA_031424775.1. Lineage (GTDB taxonomy): Bacteria > Bacteroidota > Bacteroidia > Chitinophagales > Chitinophagaceae > JAEZDC01. Next base: position 5,915 of record JANPIB010000062.1, read on the forward strand.
TTCTGCTGAGCAATCCTACACACTTTGACTCGGTAGCGAACATTTTAAGCAAAACTGAATTCCAGATGTGTACACATGCTATTGGTGATTCAGGGAACAGATCAATACTTAATATTTATGCGAAATATCTGAATGGCAAGAACGATAAACGCTGGAGAATTGAACATGCACAAGTGGTGAATCAAAATGATTTCAATTTATTTGGTGCTAATAGTATTGTTCCGTCTGTACAGCCAACACATGCTACAAGTGATATGTATTGGGCTGAAGAAAGACTTGGCAAAGAGCGAATCAAGGGTGCTTATGCATACAAGGAATTACTACAACAAAATGGATGGATACCATTGGGAACTGATTTTCCGGTGGAAGATATTTCTCCATTTAAAACTTTCCTTGCTGCGGTAATAAGAAAAGATGCTTCAGGTTTTCCAGCAACTGGATTTCAAATGAATAATGCTTTAACTAGAGAAGAAGCCATTCGTGGAATGACGATCTGGGCTGCCAAAGCAGGATTTATGGAAAACGAGATCGGCAGTTTGCAGATAGGCAAGAAGGCAGATTTTATTATGCTGGATAAAGACCTGATGAAAGTTGGTGAGAAAGATATTCTGAATGTGAAAGTGCAGGGAACTTTTATTAATGGGAAGAAGGTTTATCCTGTTAATAATTAATTACAATTGTATTTTGTACATTGTATAAAAAACATGCTCAACTTTTTAAGACAACTATTCGGAAAAAAGGAACCTCAAAAGAGTGAATTAAGACAAACAGACGATAATACTTATTCACCTCTTTATTTTGGCACCAGCACTACTTCTACAGATCCTTTTAGTCCGTTACATAACCAACCGATTGTTCCTGAGCCAGAAAATACACCAGACTTAGACAACAATAATTCATCTGACTCAACAAATAGTGATGGCTATTGTGGTGATTTCGGAGATAGCGGTGGTGATGGAGGTGGTGGTGATTAAGCTGAATAGAAAACTGAAAGTATAAGAGTGCCCTTCGACTTGCTCAGGATAAACTCGCAATGGGAAGTTCAATCGATCGGCAAGATGTTTATCCATTAAATTGAGTATTTTTCTGTTATGAACACCTCTGATATTGTTGCAAATTTAAAAGAACGTTACCGAAACCCTCTACCATTCTCATACTTGGTAGCGTGGATTTGTTTCAACTGGGAAGTTACAGTAGCACTTGCTTGGTATGATAAATATCAAATTCAACAAGAAGGCTTTAAAAGCATTTTTGCTTTTATAACTGACAAATTAAAGAGATCTGATTCTTTCTTAATACCTCTTGCTATTGCTAGTGGCTACACTTTTATCTACCCAATTTTAAAAAACATAATTCAAGCTTTCTATTCGTGGACTTTAAGATGGGGTAATGATTGGAACATTAAAATTCTTAAAGATGGCAAGGTTCCCATGGACAAATTTCTGTCTATACGAGAAACTCTAAAATCTAGAACCAATGTTCTAGAACAAATTATTGTAGAAGAAAATGCTTACAAGGATAAATACCAGGAATTAGAAACCAAGCTTCTTGAAAGGGAAATGGAACTATCTGCTGTGAGGAATAATAACTTAGAGCTAAGTAATTTTCGCCAACAGTTATATGATATTAGATTCTTAGAAGGGAAATGGAGATGCTCCTACACATTACTGAATGGTGCAACAGGTACAGAAGATATCATAATAAATAATGAGCGTTATTATGTATTTTCTGAATATGGAGAACGGAAAGAGAAATTTAAAATAACCAACTATTACTATGATAATAAATCTATGTCTCTATTTTTTATAAAAAGTAATTTAGATCCTAAGTTCCCTGAAATAGTACTTAATCCAAATTTTTTAAGAAGAGAAAATGACAATTACTTAGTGGGAATGGAAAATACTACCACAAGAATTGAGTATAAAAGGCTTGAATAAATTGCTAAGAAGGGATAATGCTGTACAAGAGTGCGACGCAACGGAAGCTCAATCGAGATTCTTAGCTGGCTAAATATTTGCTGTTATCTTTAGCCTAATCAGCGACTAATGAAAGTTTATATAGAACCACCGGAAATAGATGTAAATCCAATACAGGAAAGATTAAATGATCTGCCTGAAGATCATGAACTGCGACCAATATTGCAGAATGTTATTTCGTTGCAGCAACGATATTTAGAAGTTGTTCAGCAGAATTTGCAATACAAGATCATGTGGGCTTTGCGTTCGCTAGAAACTGAGATTGATGAAGCCGGTGGTATGATTCTTTTAGGTACTGATGGAACGCTTACACTAAAAGAGTTTCAACCGGAACTTGCTGAACGAATTGAGCAGAGCATAAAAGATAACATGGGATGATCACTCCATAAACTCCCAGGCACTTTTATACGCTTCAATACTTTGTGCATAATTGATGAGATCATCGTAAAAAGGAAATTGACTAAGCGTTGCACTGTCTCCAATTAAAACAAGTTTGTTTTTTGAACGAGTGATGGCAACATTCATTCTTCTGACTTCAGAAAGAAAGCCTATTGCACTTTCTGAATTACTTCGAGTTAAACTGATATATACCACATCTCTTTCTTGTCCTTGAAAACTATCGATCGTATTTACTGATAAGGTTGGCAGTTGGTTTAATTGAGGATGTGCAGCAACATACTCCTTCAATAATCCTACCTGGTGCCTGTATGGTGCAATAACTGCGATACTTGGAAAGCTACCTAAGGAATGCTGTTGCAGTTGAAGTACATAACTACTAAGATGTTTTAGTAGAAAAGATGCTTCTTCAGGATTTGACATACTAGTTCCATCTTGCTTTTCATCAAATCCACATCCTGCAGTATCAATGAAAAGAAAAGGTTGATCAGCTTCAAACAATAATTGCTTTGCAACAGAGGTGTGAGCTATTAATTCATCGTTATAAAATTCTGTAGAAGAGAATTTCATGATATGCTGATGCATTCTATACTGCTCTTGTAGTAATACCACAGCTTCAGGATGTAGGCTCACCAACTTCTCCATCAAAGTTGTATTCAAATCTTTTGCAGCTTCAGCAGATTTTATTGTTGGCGGCAATTGATTATGATCACCAGCCATCACTACTTTTTTTGCTTTGAGAATGGGTATCCAACAGGCTGGCTCAAGTGCTTGTGCAGCTTCATCAATCACTACAGTTTCGAAACGCAAATTTTTTATTGTGTAATGATTTGCACCAACAAGAGTAGCTGTGACCACATCTGCTTTACGCAATACATCATCAACAATATATTGCTCAGTTTTTTCTACCTGCTCACGGATATTCCTGGCTTCAGTAAACAGTGCTTTACGTTGTTCTCTCTCAGCCGGACCGAAACTGCGTTTGTACTTTTGAGCCATATCCCGAAACTCAGAGGCTTGTCGTTTAAGCCGTTTGATCTCCTTTGCTGATGGATGAGCAGCGATCTTAGCATCAAGTGTAAGGTTCATCTGATTCTCATTCACCCTAGCTGGATTTCCAATACGAACAATATTTAAACCTTGTGCAAATAATTTTTCTGAAAGCAGATCTACAGCAGCATTGCTTGGTGCTGTGACTAACATTTGCTGAGGAGATTGCTTAACCAAAGCTTTGATAGCCTGTACCAGTGTTGTGGTTTTTCCGGTTCCTGGAGGACCATGAACAATAGCAAGTTCATTAGCCTGCAATATTTTATTTACCGCTTCATTCTGCTTACTATTTAGCTTATCTGATATATAGTTTTCAATTCGCTGATCAAAGGTTGGTGCTTTGTTCCCTGTTATGGTTTGTATTAGGTTGCCCTGCTCTTTCTTTTCAGCAATGATGGGAGCTAGTTTCAAAGCTGATTCCATTTCAGCATAACTGTTCTCATCAAAAACAGCATCAATTCCTAGTTTACCGCTTCTGCTCCAATCAGGCAGTTCGTCTGTTCGTAAGCTAAGTTTTAACCGATTCCCATTGATGTGAGATATCGTTCCTTCAATTCTATCGTTGGATGGATCATGATTGCTGAACAATGCAGCAGTCATTCCAAAACGGAGTTGATGAAAAATATCCTGGTGAGTTGTTCTTTCTATTTCTATGGTTAAGTAATCACCTCTGCCAATTTCTGTATCCCGAATGGCTACAGGATACCAACTAATGCCATTTTCTCGTCTTTCGATAACAGAAAGCTTTGCGGTAAGTTGTTTGTACGACCGTCTATCTTCTTCTTTTTCGATCCTTAATAATTCCTGTAGCTTTTTAAAATAATCCATATAGTCAAAGGTAAGAGCAGGTAGCTATGAAAATAAAAAGCCCTGCAATTGCAAGGCTTCTAAAAACGTGGGTTCCTTCTTATTTTTTCTTTTCCAATAGGATTTTCTTATTGTTGAATTCATAAACAATATCAAGAAGTTCAAGCAGTTTACTCCAGTTGGTTGCCGGTTCAAAATTCTTAGAGAATGAACGCTTCACACTAATGCTTATCTTTTTACCATCAGAACTTGCAGTCGAAACAAATGAACCTGTTTCGTTGCTTTTATTCATGTTTAGCTCTTCGATACCTTTTGGATTGTAGCCCTCAGGAATATTTATAGTGATATTGTAAGTAAACGATCTTGCACAGGTCATATAAATATCTATCGTACGCTTTCTATCCTTCTCTTCGATTTTACTAAACTTACCAATTAATCTACCAGCATCTACAATGAAGTTGTTACCGGCTTTCTTTACAAAGTTGTCCAGTGAAAAGCTGCTCCGATATTCAAACTGATTTTCACCTCGCAACAGCCCTCTGGATTTTATCTCATAAGTTGTTATATCTTTTGGCTCTTCTTCGAACTGCTCCTGAGCCTCATCTTTAAAATAGGTCTTTTGCTCTTTCTTTTCCTTTTCAAATGCTGCAGCAAATTCAACGGCTGACTTAGCCGACTTCTTATTCTCCTCTAACCTATCAGTTAACTTTTTTTGATTAACAGCATCAGCAAGCTTCTCTTCCATATCTTCCATCAACATCAGGCGTTTCTGCTCTGCATGTCTTAAAGCACCGGTAAGCACACATGCTCTATCAATCTTTATCTGTTGCATATTTGGAGAACCTAAAGCAATAGAGATATTTTCGATGTTGATGTTTTCTACATCTTTTGTTACAGGTATCTTGGCTTTGCTTTCATAATAATCTACGGTTCGCTTTGAAACTTCGGGATGTAATGTGATCGCATCTTCACCTTGAAAACGAGAAGGAATTTCATTGAATTGAGTAACTACGTCATCAAAAGCCATCCACTGCTTGCCGTTGTTCAACCGAATCAAACCATCGAAATCACCCAAGCCCATAATGTTTTTCATACTTGCAGAATATCTTGAACATGCAAGCACCAAATCATGATCTATTTCCAAAGTACGTAAGTAAAAACTCATGCTCACTGCACTGAATATACTTGGAGCCGTTTTATAATTAACATCATTAGACATGTCAATGTTATCTGTAGGAAAACTACAGAATGTGGTAAACTTCCAGGCATCATACAAAACCTTCATAACAGTATCGGCAGGAAACTCTTTTATCTTCTTCTTACCACCAAAATAATTGTAAGCAATATTAAGCGGCTCCATACTTACAGTTGCTCCGTTCACATAAGGAAGAATATTATTCTTAAGATTCTTCACGATTTCATCACTCAGAAAACCTTTTTTCACATCACCTTTCTTTCCGGTATAAGTGTAGGTCAAGATCAAGTAAGGCAATTGTCGCCATGCAGAAGTCCACATGTTGCTTTCAATCTTCGGTAGATTCTTTTGTGTAAGCTCCATTACAAAATCTCCATCATCCGTTGTGGATTCACGGAAAGATGGAGCACCATTCGCAGTAATATATTTTACGTTGCACTTATCATCTATTTGCAGACGTACCTGATAATGCATAAAAGGATATTCCCCTCCCATTACAAAACTGTAAGGTCCCTGAGTTTCAGCACCGGTTTCCTGCATTTCTTCGATCCTGATAAAATAGTCAAGAATATCGCCTACCTGCATATCTGAAATCGCTAGTTTTCCTTCCTTGTCTTTGGATTGATTCTTAGTTAAAACCTCTTCATCAGTGTTCACAATTATTTCTTTGCCATCAGGCTTAACGATCTTTGCTCCGATATAAGTCTCCATCTTGTTAAACAACTTTGCAAATGCATAAGACGCAGACTTATCAAGTTTCTTTTTGTACTCAATAGTTGAGAATTCGTCCAATGCAGCTTTGTCGCCAATCTTAACACGTTCATGTAATGTGGTACGATAACTCAATCGACGTGCACCACCAAATCCAAACAAGCTAAACTTAAGCCTGAATTTAGAGGAATTGATGATCTCAAAATATCGTGCAATAATTACTGCACTTTCATTTCCATACTCAGCCGGAACAGTCTTTACTTTAAACTGAGGTCCTGCAGTTTCCCATATTTCCTTACGAACCTCATCTGCTCTTTCACGGTATTTGGTTTCATCTTTTGATTGAGCAAAAGCAGTGATGGACAGCAGGCAAATGGCTGCTACTAAAATTGACTTCATGTGTTCTATTTTGCAGTTATAACAATTTGCTCATTGTAAGATTGATTCAACTTCTCAATATCTTTGTTCCATTGAGCAAATTTGGATTTGGATAATTTTGGATTCTTAATAATGAGCGACTTCTTATAGATCAGTTTATCTTTTTGTTTGATGTAGTTAACTGTAAACTCGTAGTCAGCATTCTTAATCTCTACATTTGCAGGAAGACCTGTTACAGTATATCCTTGAGGAAGAACTAATTCGGTTTCACGTTGCACATTCATTTTATAATCAAACCAATAATCGTGTGTACGTTCAGCAGTATCGAAAGTGAAGCTGCCCAGTTCTTTTCTGAAATCAAGATCAACATAGTATTCCTTTCCAAAATTTGAAACCGCATTTCTAAAAGAGAGATTATACTTTGTTGTTACACTATTATCAAAATCTTCAAGATTAGATGTAGTAAAGTCAGTTAGCACATAGTCTTTGTTATTCTCAGACAAGTACTTGATGAAAGCCTCCTTACTTTTATCCTTCTTGATATTGTTCAACTGTGTGAGGATATATTCTTTTTCTTCCCCTTTCCATTCATGTTCTGCACTTCCTTTTAAATCTGTACCTACTATGCTGAGTACTCGCTTTTCTCTGTCAAGATTTTGCTGATGGTTGGTTGAAGGAATATTTGTGAGTATATACTTTTCACCATCTTCTACCAGTACTTGTCTTCCCTGGATTCTTTCAGCATATTCATTGAAGCCAATGTAAGTTTCTGTCGCATCAAGAAAATAAGTTTTGCCTTGCAGATTCATCGCACAAATCATGTGATTATCAACCCCAAGATTCGGTGTAGAATAATCATAAGCGATGTGATTTGTACCAATCCACGTTAACCTTGCATCGTAACCAAGACTCTTTAATAATTCTTTGGTAAGATGAGCCATCCCTTTACAATCACCATATTTCCTTCTAAGTACTTCATGAGCTTTTTCGGGTCTGAAGCCAGCAATACCATCTTCAAAAGCAATGTATCTCACATTATTCTGCACCCAATAAAATACAGATTTGATTTTGTCCAGGTCTGTTGTTTTTCCTTTGGTAATTTCTTCTGCTTTAGCTTTCAGAATCGAAGTCTCATTTGGAATATCCTTAACTAAACTTCTGTACCATCCATATTGATCTTTCAGGGTATTGAAGTAGGTAAAACTATTCCCGTTTGGACTTGCCGTCTTTGCCATTACCAATAAGTGAGGATAAACGTAGGTTGGACCAGGACTGTGTCTTTCACTAACTGTGGCTGGAGCATCTTTAATAGTGTAGGTATAAATGTCAGCATCGTCTTTACTATCGTATGATGAGGTCTTTGTAATGTTATAACCTTTAAAATTCATTTCCTTGAGTTCCAGCTTCATCCATTTTGGAACTTTTATAACAATCTCTTTCTTTAGCACATTATAAGGCTCAGTGAAATATACACTTGTAAAATAACGAGGATCAATAATTGTTTTTTGAAAAGAAACTTCACTAACACTTCCCTTCTTTTGTAGTGGAAGTTCAAAGTAGCAAACCCTAGCATCAGAGTAAAACGTATTGTCGATTGAATAATACTCATACACCGGTGTAATGCCTTTTAATTTCTTCCCATCTACTGTAAAATCTACATTGTCTATAGTAGTTTGATCGTTATACATTTCTACTACATATAACGAAGTCCTGAACGAGTTACATGAGTAAGCCGTGTACATACTTTGTTTAACTTCTACATTCCCTGACTTTTTTCCCATGACGAATTCATAGGACTCTTTCGCCTGGGAAATAACAACGTTCGAGTCTTTATCGGCTGCTTTTGCTATTACCGATAAAAACAAATAAGCAATTAAGGATAATGCTGACCTGACAAACATTTGAAGGTATTTTGTTCTAAAATAACGTGAGTTTAGGTTATAAACAAAGGATTCAAGCTATTAAACGCATTTTCTTAAAATACCATAAATATTTGACTGGCATTCAACAAAAAAGCCATCCCTGTACAGGGACGGCTTTGTGTATGTAACTAAACAAAAACTATGCGGCTCTAAGTTTTCCCATCCAAACTCTTTTTCCCTGGATTCTTCTTACCAGGAACATTATTCCTACAAAAATGAAGAAGAACGGACCAAGGAAACCTAACAAAGCGATGTATTTAGTACCGTAGAATTTCTCCATTGGCCTTTTGAGCCTGAAAGAAATGAGGTACATACTTGGCACCATTATCAAGGTTAAGAAGAATGAGAAAATCAAACCGAATATGATCGTCCAACTTAACGGTCCCCAGAACACTACGCTATCGCCACCAAAGAAAATATGTGGATTCAGTTTCTGGAAGAAGGAAATAAAGTTGATATTAAAACCAACTGCTAACGGTAATAATCCAAGCATCGTAGCCACTGCAGTAAGTAATACAGGGATGATACGAATCTTGCCGGCTTGAATAGCTGCTTCTCTTGTACGAAAACGTCTACCTTTCAATTCATCGGTGAATTCAATTAAAAGAATTCCGTTCTTAATAACAATTCCCGCCAATCCAATAACTCCAACACCCACCATGATCGTTGGCATTGACCATCCTGTAACTGCATAACCGATAAACACACCTATTATAGAGAAGAATATTTCAGTTAATACGATAAATGGCTTACTCAAGCTATTGAACTGTAATACCAGGATAAGAAAAATTATCATCAGTGCCAATAACAAAGCTGTTCCAAGAAATGCAGAAGTTTCTGCCTGCTGCTCACCTTGTCCAGTTTGTTTGATCTGAACATCACCAGGCATTTTATATATACGTTTGAAATCAGCAATTTTTGTTGCCAGTTCTGCATTGATGGCTGGTGTTAGTTTTTGATCAAGTACGTTTGACTGCAACTGGATCGTACGCTTTGTATTCTTTCTTTTTACAGCACCTGTAGTGTTGGTATAATCAACTGTTGCAACAGCATTTAATGGAACCTGCTTGATTTGCATCGTAGCAAAATCCCTGAATGTCAACCGAAGGTTCATCAGATCTGTAATATTGTTCCTTGAACTTTCGTTCAATCGCAACTGTATCTTATACTCATCATCATCATCTTTCAATTTGCTCACTTCCTTTCCAAATACAGCTGTTCTGATAGCCATACCTACTTGTCCTGTACTTAATCCTTCAATAAGAGCTTTCTCTCTATCTACATTGATAGTAATCTCTGGGTTAAGCAGATCAACATCCATTTGAAGATTTTCAATTCCTTCTACTTTATTTGTATCAAGATAATTCTTGAGGTCAATTGCAACTTTAGAAATACTCTCAAAATTATCACCTACTACTTCTACGTTAACCGGAGGATCTGTTGGAGGTCCTGCATCTTCCTGACCAACTTCTACTATGGCACCTGGAATTCCCTGTACCGCTTCTCGTATAGAAGATAAGTATGGTGCTGTACTTTTGCCTTCTCTTTGTTCAAATTCAACAAAAGACACCTGGATCCTTCCAAGATTTGATTGAACACTCCTGTTATTATCACGAGGATTATTTGCACTTACCGCAACATTCGAAATAACGCTTTCGACAATACTACCTTCAGCTCCGGGCTTTTCATTTGCCAGAACTTTATACACTCGCTTCTCGAATATTTGTATTACAGAGTCTGTTGTTTCTGCAGAAGTTCCGACCGGCATCTTTAAGTACACATAAACGAACTTCGGATCACCACTAGGAAAGAAAGGCATTGGATTACCTCTTAAAGCAATAGCAATTAAAGCCACCGCAAACAAAAGGAACAAACTGGCAAATGCAAAGGCAGGTCTGGTTCCTTTTAATATCCAACGCAACAACTTCTCGTAACGATTCATCAATCCTGGCAATACTCTTTCCTGGAAATAATGAATTACATCCCGCAGAAAATATGCATGTAGCACCATAAGCAATGCTAACATCAAAAGGAAATTCGCCAGCCCATGTGAACCGAATAAATGCAACAACAATCCGCCAATAATAAATGTCCAGAACCATTTATTTCTAAACACTTGTTTCCTTGGTTTGTCAAATTCCCTACCCTCAGGTTTCATAAAACTTACAGCGAAAACCGGGTTCATAATGAATGCCACTATCAGTGATGCAGCAAGCGTAAGAATGAGCATCACAGGGAGATAAATCATGAACTTACCGATCAACCCTTTCCATAATAATAATGGAAAGAACGGAGCCAAGGTTGTTGCAGTACCGGCTAGTACAGGAATAAAAACTTCACCTGCAGCTTCTTTCGCCGACCGAACAATTGGCACTTTACCATTGGCGTAAATCCGGTGCGTATTCTCAATCACAACTATCGCATCATCCACAATAATTCCTAATCCAAACAGTAATGCAAATAGTACGATGAAATTCAAAGTCACCGAAGAGCCTACAATAAAATCTGCTACTGGCAAAAAGAGGAAAGCCACAAACACTGACAATGGCACACTCAATGCAACAAAGAATGCATTGGTAACACCCATGAAGAACATCAATATCAACAACACCAATATAAAACCAATGATGATGGTATTTACCAACTCATTGAATGATGTTTCTGTTTGTTTACTTTGATCACCTGTAATGATAACTTTCAAGTCAGGAGGCAGATCACCTGATGCTTTCATCTGCTCAACATGATCTTTGATACCTTTTGCAGTTTCAATCAGATTTTCGCCTGATCGTTTTACCACGTTCAGCGTAATTACATTCTTTCCATCCAAACGAGCATAGCTCTCCGTTTCTTTTACTGTATCAACTAATTGGGCAATATCTTTTAAATAGATAGGAGCTCCTTGAAGGTTTTTCACCACCACGCCATTCAGATTAACGGCAGAAGCAAACTGACCTTTGATACGAATCGTTCTCTTCATATCCCCAACAGAAACTAATCCACCACTGATATCACGATTCTCATAATTCACAGCATTTTCTATATCCTGGAATGTAAGCTTTGCAGCCTCCATTTTATACGGATCAACATTTATCTGAATCTCTCTTTCCGGTGCACCAACAATATCAGCACGATTCACTTGCTTCAATTCTTCAAAGCGATCCTGCATTTTCTCAGCATAATCTTTCAGCTTCATCTTATCGTAATTGCCGCTAATGTTCACATACATGATCGGCATCTCGCTGAAGGCAAATTCTGCAACGTTTGGTTCCTGGGTAAGATCCGTTGGCAAATCAGTTCTTGCTTTATCCAGTGCATCAACTACTTTTTGCCTTGCTAAGTCTGTTTTTACATCAGTGTCAAACTCAACGATTATCAAGCTATAATCTTGTTGAGAAATCGAATTCACTTTATTCACCTTTGCACCGCTGATACCTTTGATCTGCTTTTCAATTGGTCGGGTTACAAGGTTTTCAATGTCTTTTGCCGAGTTACCAAAGTATATTGTTGTAACAGATATGGTAGGAACAACAATATCCGGAAACTGTTCCTTCGGCATTGTGTTGAATTTTATCAACCCATACACCGAAATAAGTATTGTGATTATGTAAATAGCTGTTCTGTTATCAACCGACCAACTAGTGGGTTTAAACTGTTTGAACTTATTTCCAATCCCTTCTAAAACTTTCATTTGGGGAGTATTTTATATAGTCAACATTCGTTTTTCATTAGCTTCTGTTGCGTCGCACTCTTTTACTACAGAAACTTTGTGCATCAGCAGGTTCATAATTATTTCACCACGCTGATCACCTGACCTTCGTACAGGTTCTGGAACCCTTCTGTAATCAATTGATCACCTGCAGCTAAACCAACACGTATTTCTATTAGCTGTCCATTCAACTCACCTACACCAACAGATTTTTTTCTTGCAACAGTTCTTGCACCTTCATTAATAGCAACGTAAACGTATTTACCATTTTCATCTGTTTGTACTGTGTTCACTGGAACCGCAATTGTATTTGCTACCGCATAATCCTGGATCTGGATTTTGGCGATCTGGTTAGGTCTTGCAGATCCATCATAAGGTATCCTTGCATCTACTGCAAAACTTCTTGTGTTAGCGTCAATAAGTCTTCCGGAACGAGTAACCTTAGTGTTGTAGGTTTTTTTAATATCAGGCAATACAACCACAACTGGAGATCCGATCTTCACTTTGTTTGAATAGTTTTCAGGAACCTGTGCAACGGCTTTTAATGTACTTGTGTTAACGATCACAATTTGTGCAGCAGTACCAACAAAGCCTTGAAAAAATTCACCGGCACGAACATTTACAATATCAGCTATACCACTAATTTCAGCTCTTACACTTGTTCCTTCTAATTGCTTTTGCGCTGTTTTGATATTTTCTCTTGCAGTAATTAATTGAGTCTCTAAGCTGCTAACTGTGGTTCTTGCCTGTATTAATTGAACCTCAGTTCCAATTCCTTGCTTCCACAAATTATTCTGACGGTTGTAAATATCTTTTGCAGTATTTAGCTGTGTTTGCAATGTTGCCAAGCCAGTACGTGCTGCAGTAATTTGTTGCTGCATAAGGGCATCATCTAACTTCAATAATACCTGTCCTTTACTCACTTGCTGTCCTGGAGTAACGTAAACCGCTCTCACTTGTCCTGGACCATACTTAGGCGTAACGTAAGAAACATTCTCTGCTTCAACCTTGCCTTGTAGTTCTATGTAGTGATTAAATGGTGCTACAATAACTGGCGTAACACTCACCAACATGGCGTTTGCTTTTTTAGCACTACCAGTATCAATCTTTGCAAGTTCTTTCTCTAACTTTTCTATTTCAGAGGTCAGAGCTATCTGTTCTTTCTTCTTCTTTTCCAGTTCAGCTTTCTTTTCGCTGATGGCTGCTTTGTCTTGTTTCTCACTTCCGCCACATGCAGCAAGTAAGATTACTGCTGATAGAATGAAAGTGATGCGTTTCAATTGGTTCATAAAAATATATTTAGACAGTGTTTGGTTTTATTGAAGTTTTCCTAAAGATCTCTGGTAGCTGATCTTTGCTACAATGGCATTGTACAATGAACTGAAATAGTTTGCCTGTGCTGTTTGATAATCTGCATCAGCCTGCAACACTTCGAAACTGCTTCCCATACCTTCCTGAAACTTGATCTTAGTTGTATTGAACACTCTTTCTGCCAGCTCCATGTTTCTTTGCTGAGCATCAAGGTTCATAAGTGAGTTGGTCAAAGTTTCACGCAAAGCGTATTGTTCAAAATCAATTGCCTGTTTAATGTATTCCAGAGTGTTCTCAGCTTTTTGAACATTCAACCTTGACTGTTGGATCTTGTACTTTCTCTGGAACCCGTCAAAAATTGGGATGCTGATGTTCATCCCGATAAAAGAACTCCTGATCCAGGTAGTATTTTTATCAGTAAAGAATTTTTGCCCCATTCCATTTACTGTATAGTTTGCCTGTGCTGCAACGGTAGGCAAATAGCCGAGTTTGTTTCGTTTGAGATCCAGCTGCTGAAGTTTCTTTACGTTTTCGAGAACCCTGTACTCAGGTCTGTTAGCGTAATCGAAGTTTGCTTCCAGAATTCCTTCTTTGATGTTCTCTACACTCAATTCATCCTTCAGCACTACCGTATCTTTTTGAGAAAGCCCAAGTGAGAATTTCATTGCGGCATAAGCCAGCTTAACTGAATTGTCAACAATGTTTCTCGTAGTTTGCAGATTAGTAAGCTGTACCTGCACTTTATCCAGGTCGAGCCTTTCTACAAATCCGTTTTTGAACATTATTGAATCATCGTAGTGAAGTTTCTGCAATCTTTTTACTCCTTCAGTTAAAAAGAAAAGTTGCTTCTGGGCAATCAGAATTGCATAATACCTTTTGTAAGCAGAATCCTTCACCCTTTCTTTTACTTGCTCCAGTTGTTCTTTCGAAAGACTCAAAGCAGTTTGTCTTGCCTGCAAACCCACGAAAACATCCGGCTGAAATAAAAGTTGTTGCAAAGTAGCTCCTGCAGTTGCATTCCATGGTTGCTGAAAGCTAACCTGTGACATAGAAGGTGGTGGAGCTTTTGCAGTAGCTGGAATCAAACCCTCTCTTCTCAACACGGCATAAACACCTTCATCCGATTGTGGAAATAGAAATTTCGGAAGTTCCAGATAGTGCTGTGCTCCAACATTTCCGGTTAGCTGTGGTAAAGCCTGTCCTAATATCTCTTTGTTCTTAGCTCCCTGTAACTGGTAATCTAATTGAGCGTTCTTAACCTCAGTCAAATTTTTGAATGCCAGCTCTACCGCTTCTTTTACAGTTAATTCGTACCGCTGTTGTGCTTCCAATTGGGTGTAGGAGAAAAGCAACACAGTGACCAACATCATCAATTGCTTCATCATTGTTTTTTTTGTCGTTCTAGTATGTATTTCTGAATCAATTTTGTTCCTTTTGTTGTAACCAGTCCGTAGAGAAAATGCTCCATGATCTCTCTTTCAACACCTGCGAGGTCTTTTTTACTTTGCGGAAAAACATCGGTGTTGAAAGGCAGCATACTGCTTTCGATCCTAAACCTGGTTATTATCTCAACGTTGATCTCTGGTCTATACAGTTCTTCCCGAACACCCCTTTCAAGGTTCTCTTTTATTACGCTGTATAGAAACTCCCACTTATAGGCATTGAATTTCACATACACATTAGGGTGATATTTATGCAAATCGAAGAGAATTGCCGGGTTCATTTCAGTGAACATCTGGATCACATGGTCAAAAGCAAGGAATACTTCATGAACGGCATTGCTTGCTAATGCTTTGTCGCTCATACATTTATCCTTGTTATCATTCATGATGTTATCAAATACAGCATGAACGATCTCTTCCTTATCAGCAAAAGATTGATACAGGGTTTTCTTGGAAATACCCAACTGGTAAGAAATCTCGTCCATTGTTACGCTCCTGATACCAAAGCGTTTGAAGAGTTCTTCCGATTTCTGCAATATTCTATCCTTCATTTCCATAGCGGGTGCAAAACTATGGAAACATTTTTCATAACAAAAGTTTCCATTGTAACTTTTCGTATTATTTTTTAGTTAAGCGGTCAATTAGATGGATAAATGTCGAGATCAAAATATCGTTAAGCACATTTTCGTTTTCTTTGTGAACATAAACTGCTGATGAACATCAACCCGAAAGTTCGGATCAAACTAGGACTGAGAACCATGCTTCAGTACTTTCTCCAGGGGTTACTGGTGATTGCTCCGGTTGGAATTACGCTTTGGGTGGTGATCTCTCTTTTCAATTTTGTTGATGGAATTCTTCCGAAAATGGTTCATACCCTTTTTCCAGACTTCATTCCACGTAACCCCGATAATTCTTTTAAAGAATTTCCAGGGTTAGGGTTTGTTGTGGTTGTTACTTTTGTTCTATTCACTGGCTGGCTTTCTTCGTTATTTGTTTTCAATAGAATTCTTGGGTTGTTTGATAGTATTCTGGAAAAAACGCCGGGA
>JANPIB010000063.1:0-15141 GCA_031424775.1 Chitinophagales bacterium
GTTGAAAACCTGTCAGTTTGCATTAAAGCCTGACCAGTCATTCTACCTAAATATTCACCAATCTCTTTTTTGCCGTGGTATTTCAATTGAGTTACCAGGTGCTGCATCATCGAATCTTTAGTGAAGTAGTATGCAGCTCCGGCAGCTTCAATGTGTAGCCTGCCATAAAAAATTTTCTCAACAGGATTGTCCTTCAAGTTGAAAAATCCCGTTTCAGGAAGTTTCGCATGGCATTGCAAACAAAGGAGATGAATTTCTTCTATCACATCACTTCCACATCCCTCACAGTGATGTGGAAAGAAGAGGTGCAGAAAATCGCTGGAAAATGTCTTCAGGGTTTTGATCACTGTTCAATTTACAAAGATCTCTCCCAGAAAACGCAGAATTCGCTGAAAGGATTAGATATAACCATAATTAGGTTTAGCCTTCATCAGAACAGATGCTTATAAACTTCTTCCACTTTATTTAAAGCAAGAATTTGCAGATTGAAGTTTTTAGGGTTGTAACTCTTCTTGTTGTAACCTGATATAATGATCTTTTCAAAACCCAGTTTCTCAGCTTCTGCAATTCTTTGCTCAACTTTATTCACTGCTCTGATCTCACCATTCAAACCGATCTCACCGGCAAAACAAATTTGATGTGGCAGCGGAACATCTTCAAAAGACGAAAGCAAAGCACAGATCACAGCAAGATCAATTGATGGATCTTCGATTTTCAATCCACCAGCGATGTTCAGGAACACATCCTTCATTCCGAACTGAAAGCCACCACGTTTTTCAAGAACAGCCAACAGCAATTGCAATCTTCTCAGGTCAAATCCACTTACTGTTCTTTGTGGTGTACCGTAAACACTTTGAGTAACAAGAGCCTGCACTTCGATTAGCAAAGGTCTCATTCCTTCAACGGTAGCAGCAATGGCAGTTCCGCTGAGTTGATCATCTCTTTGAGTAAGCAATATCTCTGAAGGATTTGCAACAGCTCTCATTCCTTCACCTGTCATTTCATAAATTCCTAACTCAGCTGTACTGCCAAAACGATTCTTCAACGTTCGTAAAATGCGGTAAGCGTAATGACGATCTCCTTCAAACTGAAGTACGGTATCAACCATGTGTTCCAGGATCTTTGGTCCTGCTATTGTTCCATCTTTGGTAATGTGGCCGATGAGAAAAACAGGTGTATCTGTTTCTTTTGCAAATCGCTGCAACTCTGCAGCACACTCTCTTATCTGTGCTACACTTCCTGCAGATGAATCTATATTGTTTGATTGCAGCGTTTGAATTGAATCAACAATTACAAGATCCGGTTTTAGTTTTTTGATCTCCTGGAAAATTGCCTGCGTAGAAGTTTCAGTAAGAAGATAAAAATTTTCGTTTGCAACTTTCAGTCGGTTCGCTCTCATCTTTATCTGTTGCTCACTCTCTTCTCCACTCACATACAACACAGTTGCGTTTTGTAATTGAACGCCGATCTGTAAAAACAAAGTACTCTTTCCAATTCCTGGTTCGCCGGCAACAAGCACAATACTTCCTGGAACAATACCTCCACCCAACACTCTGTTCAGTTCAGCATCGTTGCTCACGATTCTTCTTTCTTGATTGATCACTACCTCATCTAAACGAACTGCATGCACCGATCTTTTTTCTGAGTGATACGTTTTCCAGCTGTCATCTTTCTGATTGCTTTTGTTCACCACCTCTTCAGCAAACGTATTCCACTGATTACATGATGGACATTTTCCTGACCATTTTGCACTTTCGTAACCACAATTATTGCAGAAAAAACTTGTCTTGATTTTGCTCATCTTATGCAAGAATAATGAATGTTAGTTGAGGTGGCAAAGAAGTAATGCAAGGTTCAGAGGAGTGTCAAAATCAATCGTTTATTAAACGTAAAAGGGCTGACATGAATGTCAACCCCGTTTACTTACTAACCCATTAAATTCTGGCACTAAATTACAATAATGGGTCACATTGCAAAATTATTTTTGGGGTTTGTGAAAAACTTGTCTTGTCTACGATTTTAATCGTACATAAGTCGTTTTATGATTGTCTTTTTGTCAGAAATAGTTACTTGGATACTCATTTGATGTATCTAACTCATTATAAAACAAGAGTTTTTATGAGTATGTGGATTTTAGTAATCGTGATCATGGGGATTAGTATGTTGGTTTCCAACGTATTAAAAGGTAAGCTGCAACGTTATAGCCAAATGGCTTTAAGCAGTGGATATACCGGGAAAGAGGTAGCCGAGAAAATGCTTCGGGATAACGGTATTTATAACGTTCAGATCGTTTCTGTGGAAGGAAGTTTGACAGATCATTATAACCCTGAAAAGAAGACAGTTAACCTCAGCCCTGAGATCTATAGTGGGCAAAGCATTGCAGCAGCAGCTGTGGCGGCTCATGAATGTGGTCATGCTGTTCAACATGCTACCGCTTATAGCTGGTTGAAAATGAGGAGTTCATTGGTCCCGATCGTTCAATTTGGCAGCTCTATTATTCCTTGGGTTTTAATTGGTGGAGTGTTGATGATCAATATGTTTCCAATATTATTATTGGGTGGAATCATCCTTTTTGCCGTAACAACGGTTTTCGCATTTATAACCCTTCCGGTTGAGTTTGATGCCAGCCGAAGAGCTTTAGCATGGTTGGAAAGCACAAACATTACCAACCCTCAGGAGCAGCCAAAAGCCAAAGACGGATTAAAATGGGCTGCCATGACTTATGTGGTGGCTGCAATTTCGTCGCTTGCTACGCTACTTTACTATGTTTCAGTTTATAATAATAGGAGATAAGGAACATAGTTTGCTGCATTGAATTAATGTTTGATAGAAACGAATTACCGGTAAATACTTCAAGAGAACACAATTTCTTTGATTTTGTCAGAATGCCCAATCATTGGGATTATTCCAGATGGAAACCGAAGATGGGCTGTGGCAAAAGGAATGTCTAAAGAAAAAGGATATCAGCCTGGAATAGATCCGGGTTTACAGCTCTTTCGACTTTGCAGGGAAGCCGGGGTAAAGGAAATAACCTACTATGGTTTTACAACCGATAATACAAAGCGTTCTTCTGTTCAAACAAAAGCATTTACAGATGCATGCATAAAAGCTGTTGAAATTTTGAAGTATGAAAATGCTTCTTTGATGGTGGTAGGTAACACAGCTTCCGTTATGTTTCCTCCAGAATTGCTTTCTTACACCAATCGAACAGATTTTGGCAAGGCAGACATCAAAGTAAATTTCCTTGTAAACTATGGATGGGAATGGGATATTTCGGCTTTGAGTGATCAACAGCAATCCTCAACAAAGAGGAACAATCTTCTGCATTCATCAGACATTTCACGAATCGATCTTATTGTTCGTTGGGGAGGCAGACGAAGATTAAGCGGCTTCTTACCAATTCAATCAGTCTATGCAGATTTTTATATTATCGATGAAATGTGGCCTGATTTCAAGCCTGAACATTTTTATAATGCCATTGAATGGTATCAAAGGCAAGATGTTACTTTAGGAGGTTAAACTTTTCAGGGGATAGATTAAAAAAGCCACCAAATCGGTGGCTTTGTATTTAAAACTTGATTTCTTCTTCTTGCTGATCGTAGAAGTGAAACTCGGTGAGCTGGTAATTCGTATTTGGCTCTACTTTGAACTTTATTCCATGCTTTTTTCTCCATTTCGCCTGGATGCTGTTCCAGAACCAGCCCTTTGTAAGGTGTGAATGCAAAATCGGATGTGTCATCAAAGTCAAATCCTTGTGCTGGTGTGTTACGAGGTAAGACAAACGTTTTTCGATCTCGTCTTCCAGCAAAAGAGTAGAAGTAATCTTTCCGGTACCATTACATGAAGGACAAATCTCAGCCGTATTGATGTTCACCTCGGGTCTCATTCTTTGACGAGTGATTTGCATCAAACCAAACTTGGAGATCGGCAACACAGCATGTTTAGCCCTATCTGGTCTCATAAATTCTTCCATAGCATCTTGCAGCTTTCGCCTGTTATCAGGAAGCTTCATGTCTATGAAATCAACTACGATAATCCCGCCAATATCTCTCAATCTCAGCTGTCTTGAAAGTTCTTCTGCAGCCTCCATGTTTGTCTGTAGTGCATTTTCTTCCTGGTTGTTACTTACGCTTTTGTAGCCACTATTCACGTCAATTACGTGGAGGGCTTCAGTGTGTTCGATGATCAGGTAAGCACCGCTGTCGAGGTTTACCGTTTTTCCGAAAGCACCTTTTACCTGTCTCGTGATACCGTAATGATCGAAGATGGATGCACCATTCTGGTGTTGCGAAACGATATCAGCTTTATCAGGAGCTATCTTCAGGATGTAGTTCCTGATGTCGTTGTAAATGTTTTTATCATTTACAATCACCTTATTAAAGTCTTCAGTTAGTAAGTCACGAAGAATGCTGGTGGCTTTATTCTTCTCACTCATGATCTTGGCTGGAGCAACAGCATTCTTCAGGTTCTTCTGAATGCTTGTCCAGGCTTCAATCAAAGTCGAAAGATCTTCATGCAATTCAGCAGTCTTCTTTCCTTCGGCTGCGGTTCTCACGATAACGCCGAAGTTCTTCGGACGAATTGCTTCTACGATCTTATGCAGCCTTTTTCTTTCTTCCGAGGAATGGATCTTTTTTGAAACCGCAACGATCTCGTTAAACGGAGTTACTACAACAAATCTTCCTGGCAGCGATATTTCGCAGCTTAATCTTGGGCCTTTAGCTGCAATTGGTTCTTTTAATATTTGAACCAGTACATTCGGCTTGCCGTTCAAAACTTCGTTGATCTTGCCTGTTTTTACTATTTCCGGCTCGATATGAAATTTCGCAAAGTCAAATTCACTGTTCTTGTCACTCATGGCAAGATTGGTGAATTTGAGGATCGATCTGGCAAAAGGGCTTAGATCGGTATAATGCAGAAAAGCATCTTTTTCAAAGCCTACATCTATAAATGCAGCATTCAAGCCGGGGATCAATTTCTTTACCTTACCAAGGTAAAGATCACCCACAGCAAAACTTGCATCTGTTTTTTCGTGATGCAGCTCAACAAGCTTTTTGTCTTCTAATAATGCGATCTCTACACCTGTAGGAGCTACATTAATAATTAGTTCTTTGTTCACTTAATTGCAACTTTAGTCAGCAATCGTTATTGAGTATAACAATCCATAGCCATAGCTAATACTATCAATTACTGCCACTGATAATATTAAGGAGGGAAAAGGTAAAGTTGCAGCGATTAATATGTGGCTGAAAGTTTCAAATGCCGGAACGCTATCGTTCCGGCATTTGAATGACAGTATCAGAGAACAATTACTTGTTCTTCTTCTTATGACGATTCTTTCTTAGTCTCTTTTTACGTTTGTGAGTAGCAATTTTATGACGCTTTCTCTTTTTACCGCAAGGCATACTCAATAATAATTTTGTCTGTTATTAATAAATTTCTATTTCCTTAACTCCTCTATGCGATGTTGGATATCCTTCTTCGCTTCGGGAATGTCAATTAACGTTTTTAGCAATTCGTACTGGGCAATGGCATTTTTCTTCTCTCCATTTCTTTCGTAAGCATCAGCCAGCATTGCTATCATTTCCAGGTTCTTTGGTTCTTTTGCAAGAATGATCTTTATCCGTTCAATTGCTTTATCAAATTGTCCTGACTTCATTCCTCCGTAAGCCAAAACCTTCTGAGCATATATGTTATTCGGATCTTTCTCAGCAACTGCTCTCACTTTCAAAATGCCTTCCATTGGTTGTTGGGAGATGTTGCCAAACATATAGCAAACACCTAGTCCAACCGTAGAAGAATCGTTGTTGGGATTCAGTTCCAGAGCCTTTTCAAAAAGAACTTTCGCATTCGATCCGAGCCAGTTTTGAAGTCGTGGGTCATCAACATTCATCAAACGGCTTTCCATCAAATGGGCTGCAAATGTGAGGCTTTTCTCTGAATTTTCCAATTTAGCTGCTTCGGCAGTATACCAGGCAAAAGGTAAAAATTCTCCAATACTATCTCTCCAGAAGGCGGCAAGCTGATGATTGACGTGGATCTGCTGATCTTTTACATCACCTCTTGAAACGGAGTTTTCCAGCTTAATCAAATAATCAAGTTGGTAAGATTGTAACTCCTTTTTTAAGTTGGAAAGAATATCAGGAAAAGAAAGACTACCTGCTTCAACATGTTGATCATGTGCAGGTTTCTCCTTCTGTTTAGCGGTTTTGCCAAAGATGAATAAAAGCGAAAAAAGAATGATTCCACCGGAAATTACCAGCAGCTGAGGCTTAATCTGCGTCGTCTTCACTTACAGGTTTTGGCACAAAAGTACCGGGTTGTATCTTCTCTTTAACCTCATTTACAAATTCTTTTGAAGGTTTAAAAGCCGGTATATAATGCTCAGGAATCTCGACTGCAATGTTTTTCTTGATGTTCCGACCGATTTTGGCAGCTCTTTTCTTAGTGATGAAGCTTCCAAAGCCCCTGATATAGATGTTTTCTCCTTTTGAGAGATTGTCTTTCACTTCTTTAAAGAAAGATTCCAATGAAACAAGGACATCAACTTTCGGGATGCCGGTTTTCTCAGAAATATTGTTGATCAGGTCGGACTTTCTCATATTATCAATTGATTTTTAATTGAATATTAGAAAATCTAAATTACAACAAAGATGCCAGCCGACTATAAAATGCTATTTTTTTTTAAGTCGTTTAGCATTGAAACTTAGATTTTTCTATAATTCAGAAATTTTATAACTGTTTCTCCCTGTGAATTATATGGCTGCAAAGGCTGGTCTTAGTTTATTTGTTATATGAAAACAGGCTTTGCTAAGCTGTTGATACAGTGGAACAGGAAAAAAAATGATCGAAAAATGCCGTGGAAGGGAGAAAAAGACCCTTATAAGATATGGCTGAGTGAGGTAATACTTCAACAAACTCGTGTAGAACAAGGACTTGGGTATTACCAACGATTCATTAATCAATATCCTTTTATTGAAAAACTGGCAAAAGCCAAAGATGAGGAAGTGTACAAGCTTTGGGAAGGTCTTGGATATTACAGCCGTTGCAAAAACTTATTAGCATCTGCCAGGTATATTGTGAATGAAAAAGGAGGCAAATTTCCTGAAACCTACGAAGAGATCTTGGAACTGAGGGGAGTTGGTCCCTACATAGCAGCTGCTGTAGCTTCGTTTGCGTACAATTTGCCTTATGCTGGGCTAGATGGAAACGTTTTTAGAGTGCTTTCCAGGATTTATGGAATAGAAACGCCTATCGATTCAACTCAAGGGAAAAAGGAGTTTGCAGCGATAGCACAAGAGAATTTAGATGAGAAAAATGCTGGAGAATACAACCAGGCAATCATGGATTTTGGAGCTACTGTATGTAAACCTATGGTGCCAAGTTGCAGTACCTGCATAATGAAAAAGATATGCTCTGCTTTTAATAATGGCTTGGTGAATCATCTTCCGGTAAAGGAAAAGGTGCTGAAAAAGCGGCTAAGGTGGTTTTATTATTTTTTGTTTGAGGTGGATGGAAAGCTGTTAGTTCATCAACGAACTGCGAAGGATATCTGGCAGAATCTTTATGAATTCTACCCATTTGAAAGTGTCGAAGAAATTGACTGGGAAGAAAATAAGTTGAAAGCCTGGCTGAAAGACCAATTCGGCGTAAAGACCTACAAGCTGAAGCATGTTTCAGAGGTACAAAGTCAGCTGTTGACGCATCAAAAGATAAAAGGACAATTTTTCAGTATTGAACTGACGGGTGTTCCTCAACCTTTAAAGCACTACCAGTGGGTGACGAAGAAAGAACTAAAGAAACTGGCTTTCCCAAAGTTTATCAACTCGTTTTTTGAAATTAAACCACAGTGACACTGAGACACTGAGTTGTACAGCGGTTCTCCGTGTTCCCCTGAGTCTTTGTGCCTTCGTGGTTCAAAAAAGATCAATAATCTTCTGAACGTAAAAGTGAGTGACACAACAGAAGGTTGGTCATTATTCCAATGCTTGCGTAGAAAAAAATTCCTTATTATTCTTTTATTTTCCGAAAAAAGCTAATTTTAAAAGCGAACTACACATTAGAAGAACTAAAAACTAACGTATGAGAGGGGTTAACAGAGTGATGTTGATCGGTAACCTGGGAAAAGATCCAGACGTTCAACACCTGGAAGGAAATATTGGTGTAGCCAA
Source organism: Chitinophagales bacterium (assembly GCA_031424775.1). Taxonomy (GTDB): domain Bacteria; phylum Bacteroidota; class Bacteroidia; order Chitinophagales; family Chitinophagaceae; genus JAEZDC01. Next base: position 8,172 of record JANPIB010000063.1, read on the forward strand.
ATTTCCGCTTGCTACTACAGAGACTTACAAAGACAGATCAGGCAAACTTGTTTCGCAAACCGAATGGCATACTGTTGTGCTGTGGAGAGGTTTGGCAGAACTTGCCCAAAAATATTTGCACAAAGGCAGTCTTATATATGTTGAAGGTCGTTTACGTACCAGAAGCTGGGAAGATAAAGAGGGCAATAAAAAATTTGCTACAGAAGTAGTAGGTGATAACCTGATCATGCTGGATAAAAGAGGTGAACCACACATGCACCTGACGGCTGACGGCATTGAAGGGTATAGCGAAGATGCTCCCCCTTCAGCATTGGGTGAATCTTCTGAAACGCTTCCGTTTTAGTTCGATGATACATCAGCATTAGCTGATATTGTTCATTAAATTATTCTGAGTTGGACTATCACTCGGTTGTAGATCATCTTTTATTTTTCTCAGTGAATCCACAAGGCACTACCGTTTTGGTAGTGTTACTATTGTTCCTGCTATTATTCTCTTTTGTGATTGCAGGAGCGGAAGTAGCTTTCTTTTCACTTACTTATAAAGACATCAACCTGCTTAAAACAAAGCAGTTGCCGGTGTACGATAAGATCGTTGATCTTTTGGATCATCCGAAGACCTTACTTGGCTCTTTGCTGATAGGCAACAGCCTGGTAAATATCTCTATCATCATCATTTCAAATTTGCTTATAGATGATCTTTTCAGTACTCAATATCAATGGCTGGAATTTGCAGTGAAAGTATTGGCAGTAACTTTTACATTGGTATTGTTTGGAGAGATCATGCCTAAGGTGATGGCTACTCAAAACAACATTCGTTTTGCAAAAGATGTAGCTCCTTTTATTGAGATAGTATTTTATCTATTCAAAGGTTTGAGCAATTGGATGAGCCAGTTCTCTGATGTGATAGAAAAAAAACTAGCCAACAAGAAGAAAAAGGTTGGAACCTTTAGCCAGGAAGAGATGAACGATGCAATTGATCTAACTGACAGTAAGGAGAAGAATATTCTGAAAGGTATTGTGAAGTTTGGTGATACTACAGTGAAGCAGATCATGAAAGCCAGGCTTGATGTTCATGGAATTGATTACGATACTTCTTTGGATGAACTGGTAAAACAAGTAGAAGAACTGCATTACAGCAGGCTTCCGGTTTACAATGAAACGTTAGACCAAATGGCTGGGATACTTTATACAAAAGACCTTCTGCCTTATCTTGATGGAAAGCAGGATTCTGATTGGCACAGGTTACTTCGTCCACCATATTTTGTGCATGAGCAAAAGCTGATCGAAGATCTGCTGAAAGAATTTCAATCTAAACGAATACACTTTGCCATTGTTGTTGATGAGTTTGGCGGTACAAGTGGAATTGTAACGCTAGAAGATATACTTGAAGAGATCATTGGTGAAATTAAAGATGAGTTTGACGAAGAAGACCTCAACTACAAAAAACTGGATGAGCATAATTATATGTTCGAAGGCAAAATGCCAATTACAGATGTTTGTCGCATTATGGGCTTGTCTTTAGACACTTTTGATGAAGTGAAAGGCGAAAGTGACTCCCTTGCAGGATTGGTTTTAGAACTTGCCGGTGATTTTCCTGCCATAAACCGTGTGATTACTTGTGGCGATTTCGACTTTACCGTAATGGAGGTAGAACGAAACAGGCTTAACAAAATAAAAGCGACCATTAAAATGCAGTTGAATTAGTTTTGGATATGCGTTTCTCGTTCCTCGTTTCTCGTTCGCTGGTGCTTATAACTATCGTCTATGGTCTATCGTCTATAATCTCTTCTTGCAACAGCACTTTCACTCCCAAACCCCGAGGCTATTTTCAAGTTGATTTTCCGAAGAAGGAATACAAGGTTTTTGATCAGGCAGGCTATCCTTATACCTTCCAGTATCCTGTTTATAGCAATGTAGCTAAGGATTCTACTTTTTTTGGTGAAACAACTGAGAACCCCTGGTGGGTGAATGTCGATTTTCCGCAGTTCCATGGCAAAATTTATTTGAGCTATAAAGCCATAGGTCCAAACAAATTCGAAAAGCTGTTGAACGATGCTTTTAATCTCACCAATAAACACAGCCAGAAAGCTTATTCAATAGAGGATTCATTGATCGTTACACCAAACGTACGAGGTGTATTTTTTAAAGTTGGAGGAGATGTAGCCACGTCTTACCAGTTTTTCCTTACAGATTCTACTAGGCATTTTTTAAGAGGCTCTTTGTATTTTGAAGCCACACCTAACCAGGATTCACTTACTCCCGTGAATAATTTTGTAGCTGAGGATATGCGTCACCTGATCAATACTTTTCGCTGGAAATAAAAAGCCACTCATTTCTGAATGGCTTAGCAAACACTGATACACCCAACATGTACCAGAATATTTGTAACGACTAACAAGAAAAATAGTTACGAACCTTTCCTCTTTTTTGCAGCAATAGTTTTTCGTGGAAGTGGAGCTCTTGAAAATATTCGTGGTGAAAACGTCATTTCCTTTACTTCCTCAACGGGTGGTGCCGGTGGAGTTTCAATTTTTTCTTCAACAACCGGAGTTGGAGGGACTGGTGGAGTTTCAGCAATTACGAGCTCAGCTTCTGCAGGTGGAGCAGGTGGGACTTCCACCAAAGCTTCTTCATTCATTTTCTTTGGAGGTGGAGGAGGTGGTGGAACCGATTTCTTTCGCTTTTTGGGCTTGGACTGCTCTGTAACAGTTTGTTCTTCCTGGTCATTTTGTACAATCATTTTTTCTTCAAGTGCTGCACGACTGTAATCATCCACCGAAATATCCTTTACGGATATTAAAGTGCTTCCCGTCGTGGACTTTTCATCCTGATACAAATTCGCTAAAGCTCCAGCATTGCTTGCCTGGGTATAATCAACAAAGCCAGTTACGGCTGCTGCTCCCATCAAGCCAATGCATGTGTACAAAACTGCTGCATGTTTCATTTGATTTTGGTTTATGTGGTGAAGGTGGTTAAGTAGGCTTTACTCTTCCTATAAATAAGATATTCGGCTACCATCAGGTTTCCAACCACACTTATCCAAAGGCTTACTTCATAGTTTAATGTTAGCGGAACATCATACAGGTAAAGGATAATGTAGTAAACTCGGAACGTTACAGCTGTCAAAGCCATGGCATAGCTCCGCATCATCCAAATTTTATGTGCCAGCACTTGCTTATTCAGAATGGTGGTGAAGCCTTTTAGTGTGAAAAAGAACCAGCTAATTGCCATGAACATAAACAGTCCTCTTTCTGCAAAACTTCCTTTAGCAAAAAAGCTCATGTACAATCCGGTCGGAGCTCCAAGTAAAAGCACAACAATAACATACACTCTGCCACTCCAGATGTGGATCTTTTTTCTTTTCTTAAGTATTTGAGATGAGAACTGAAGCAGTGCTGCACCAATGCAAAACATCCCTGCAAAAATGTGTATGTAAAAACTCCAATTGTAGATCGGCTTCAAAAACAAAACCGCTCTTTCCTGGATGAAACTAAAGTCTTTGCTGAAATTGAAATAAGGAATGGTATTCCAGATTAACAACAAGCTAAAAAATATGACAGGAAGCCAGAAAAATATAACCGTGAACACCAGTTTGGTTCTTTGAATGGTAAGCAGCCTGGTGTTCATAAACAACAGTTTAGTTCTGTAAGATGAAATAGACCTAAAACTTCACAACCCTATTTGTTAGTTGTTTGTTAAAGGGGCAGGCAAAACGTAAAGCTTAGCACATATCTTCGCCTTTATGATTGCATTTGATAATAAGCTGGTGAGTGATGATGTGGTAGAAGCTCAGTTTGTGTGTGACCTGAACAAGTGCAAAGGTGGCTGTTGTGAAGATGGAGATGCCGGAGCTCCACTAGAGAAAGATGAGCTGTATAAAATGCTGGAAGTTTACGAAACAGTTAAGCCTTACATGACGCTGGATGGAGTAAAGGAAGTAGAAAGGCAAGGCAAATACATTTATGATAATGAGTTTGGCTGGGTAACTCCAACAATTGAAGGACAGATCTGTGCTTACGGTCTAAGAGATGAGTTCGGAATCATTAAATGTGCGATAGAGAAAGCTTACCTCGATGGAAAGACAGACTGGAAAAAGCCGATCAGCTGCCACTTGTTTCCTATCCGAATTACCAAAAGCAAAGAAGATCCGGATTTGGAGTATGTAAACTATGAGCCGAGAGAAGATCTTTGCAGAGCAGCTTGCTCACTAGGTAAGAAGCTAAAAGTTCCAACCTATGTGTTTTTGAAAGAACCGCTAATTCGTAAATATGGAACAGAGTTCTACGAATTCCTGGAAGCCACTGCCGAACACTTGAAAGCAGTTAAATAAACTGCTGAACTGCATATGAGAAAATACTTTGCCGAGCATCCGACTTTGTCACAGGTTCTGTTCTTTATTATCGTGATCACCTGCCTTGTAGGCTGGATATCACCTCCAATTGCACTGCTTTCAGGGTTTTTATTTGCCGAAATCATCGGGCATCCTTTTTTACAACTTAATAGTAAAGCCACCGCTCAACTTTTGAAGATCTGTGTGGTTTGTCTTGGTTTCGGAATTAATTTTTCTACCGCTATCCAGGCAGGAAAGGATGGATTTCTGTTCACCATTGCCACCATCGTTCTTACAATAACGCTTGGTTACTTATTTGGCAAATTGCTGAAGGTTAACAAACAAACAACACATCTTATTTCTTCAGGTACTGCAATTTGTGGTGGAAGTGCTATTGCAGCAGTGGCGCCTGTGATCAATGCATCCGACAGAGATATTTCGGTGTCTCTCGGAATTGTGTTCATGCTCAACTCTGTAGGGTTGTTCCTGTTTCCAATTCTTGGTCATGCTTTTAACCTTACACAGCACGAGTTTGGTTTGTGGAGTGCCATTGCCATTCATGATACCAGCAGCGTTGTTGGTGCTGCAACCACTTTTGGTGAAGAAGCTTTGCAAACAGCCACAGTTGTAAAACTTGCAAGAGCATTATGGATCATTCCACTAGCTGTGATCACCGCTTTCGCTTTCAGATCAAAAGGTAAATCGGTTAAGATTCCGTGGTTTATTTTATGGTTTGTGTTGGCTATCGTGATCAATAGTTATGTTACTCAAATCTCAGAGATCACACCTCATATCGTTGCAGCAGCTAAAAAAGGGTTGGTGCTTACACTGTTTTTAATTGGTGCGGGACTTTCTATAAAACGCATCAAAGAAGTTGGGTGGCAACCTTTGGTGCTGGGAATTATACTTTGGTTCGTAATTTCGACCGTGTCTTTGATAGTGATAAAGAATTTTATGTAGCAGAGGTTCGGATCATCTATTGAACTTTCGTTGCGTCGCACTCTTCAGGTTTCATTTCATAACTGAGCAACCTTTCGATAAGCTCAGGGTGACACGAAGCTTGTCAGGTTGAGCTTGTCGAAACCTTGGTGAATGATGTGCAGAAAGTACAAGTGAGTGATCCTTCGGCTAGCTCAGGACAGGCTGCTACGTTTAGTTGCTATGAAAACGGAACTGTGAACTGAGCGTAGCAACAGACGATGAGTAAAGAATCGAAAGCCAGCTACCCAAATAAAAACAAATGTCAGAATCCGCATCTTCATTTATAGCGAAAAGTCAACTCAAGGCAGCAGACCTTGAGCATCGCAAAAAGATCAATTTCAATATTGGTAAGTACAATGCAACAGTGCCAGTTGGTAAACAACAGTTCAGTGATGTGCTCTTGGCTCGTGAAAAAGCCAAGCAGGTAAAATGGAAAGCCATTGAACACCTCGACAAATATTTGGAGCAGTTTGAAATTGAAACCAGCAAACGTGGTACAAAAGTGTTGTGGGCAGAAACAGTAGAACAGGCTCTGGAATATGTTGGCAGAATTTGCAAAGAGAAGAACTGCCGAACATTAGTAAAGAGCAAGAGTATGGTGACTGAAGAAATTCACCTGAACAAATTTTTGGAGAAAGAAGGAATTGAAAGTGTTGAAACCGATCTCGGAGAATACATTCAACAGTTGGATGGTGAAGCACCCTATCATATTGTTACTCCGGCAATGCACAAGAGTAAAGAAGATGTGGCGAAGCTTTTTGCAGAGAAATTGGGTACCGATCCTAATTTAACACCAGAACAACTGACCCTGGTTGCAAGAGAAAAGTTGCGGCAGAAATATGTTCAAGCAGAAGTTGGTGTTACCGGTGCCAACTTTATTATTTCTGATATCGGTGGGATTGCTATCACAGAAAATGAAGGCAATGCAAGATTAAGTTGTGCCTGGCCAAAAACGCATATTGTAATTGCAGGTATTGAAAAAGTGCTGCCGTCAATAAATGATCTTGCATTGTTCTGGCCGTTATTGTCAACCTTTGGAACAGGCCAAAAAATTACCGTTTACAATAGCATTGTAACAGGTCCAAGGCAAGCCACTGAAACAGATGGTCCTGAAGAAATGTATGTGATCCTGCTAGATAATGGCAGAACCAATCTTCTGGCTAATGCAGCAGCAAGAGAAGCTTTATACTGTATTCGTTGTGGTGCTTGTTTGAATGCTTGCCCGGTTTATAAAAATATCGGTGGACATACTTACGAAACAACTTACAGCGGACCAATAGGAAGTGTGATTACTCCACATCTCAAAGACATGGGTGAGTACAAGCATTTGAGCTATGCCTCATCATTGTGTGGTAACTGTACCGAAGTTTGTGCTGTTAGAATCAACCTGCATGAGCTGCTTTTAGAAAACAGGAGAGAATCTGTTCTTGTTGGTAGTGCTGGAATCGGAGAACGAATTGCCTGGAAAGCCTGGAAAAAAGGAAGCCTTAGCCGTAGCATGATGAACATGAGCAATGGCAAAGTAAAAAACTGGGTGGTGAATAAAATGTTCAAGAGCTGGACAAGAAGCAGAAGTGATCTTAACTTCAGCCAGAAGACCTTTAACCAAATGTGGGAAGAATTCAGAAGCGATCTGTAACCAATGTACATCTACTCTGA
>JANPIB010000064.1:0-17123 GCA_031424775.1 Chitinophagales bacterium
TATAAATGGACAGGATATGTTATATAATCGGGATCTTAGTTGGCTTGGATTTAATTTTCGTGTGCTTCAGGAAGCAGCAGATACAAGAGTGCCATTATTTGAGCGTTTGAAATTCTTCTCAATTTTCTCAGCAAATCTTGACGAATTTTTTCGTGTCAGATATCCATCGATTGTTGCATTTAGTAAGTTGAATCGCAAAACTCAGATCCAGGCTAAGAATGAGTTTGAAGACAATCTTCCAGAAAAGGTACAAACTGAGATAAACAGACAACTCCAGGTTTATAGCTCTATTTTAAACCAGTCTCTTTTGCCTGAATTAAATAAGGAACATATTCACTTATACTATGGTGAAGAAATTAAGTCTGAACATGTAAATGATGTGCGGGATATTTTTTTATCACAGGTGCTCACATTCATTCAGCCACTTTTTTTAAATGCAGACCTTAGCACTCATTTTATTCCTGAAAATAACTTTTTATACTTTATCATAACCTTACGTCCTCCTGGTGAACCTACAATCAGACATGCTGTAGTTAATATCCCTTCAGAGAAATTAAAAAGGTTCTTTACCTTATCTTCTATTGGTGAAGTTAATTACGTCATTTTTATTGATGATATCATTCGTGAGAATATTCAATGCTTATTCCCTGGATTTGAGGTAGTTGGTGTTTACAGTATTAAGTTTAACCGAAATGCAGAACTCAGACTTAATGAGGAATATGATATTGATGTCTTAGCGAAGATTGAAAAGCAACTGCAAAAAAGACAGTATGGACCTCCATCAAGGTTTTTGTATCAGGCAGGTATGCCGAGAAATGTGCAGCTATTTCTTGCATCAGCTTTTGATATTAAGCACGAGGAAATGTTTGAAGGAGGACGCTATCATAACTTATCAGATTTCTCTAAGCTGCCAACCTTTGGTAAGAACTTGTTTTATCCTGAACTCAAACCTATCTCATTTTCTGGTCCAGCAAATTGTGGTGACATCTTCGACGTGTTGGATAAAAAAGACCTTTTGCTTCATCTGCCGTATGATTCATATAATACTGTTCTATCTTTCTTTAACCAGGCTGCTGTCGATTCAACTGTAACTGATATATATATAACAATCTATCGGGTAGCTGCCGAATCGCACATTCTTAATGCACTTATGAGTGCTGCTAAAAACGGAAAGAATGTTACTGTCTTCGTAGAATTGAAAGCTAGATTTGATGAAGAGAATAACATTAAGTGGAGTAGGAAATTAAAAGATGCTGGTGTTCAGATCGTTTACAGCCCACCTGATATTAAAGTGCATTCTAAGATTGGTTTGATAAAAAGAACAATCGGAGAACAAACTGTTTGTTACTGTATCCTTAGCACCGGAAACTTTCATGAAGTAACCGCAAAGTTTTATACAGATCATGTAATGTTGACTACAGATCCGGTAATAACTGAAGAACTTATGCAGTTATATAGATTCTTATCCAAAAAGAAGCGGGAGAAAGTTAAATTCGAAACTTTGCTGGTAAGCCAGTTTAATATGAAGGATCGTTTTCAGAAACTGATTGAACAGGAAATTGAAAAAGTCAGGCTTGGAAAAGAAGGGCTAATAAGAATAAAAGTCAATAACCTGGAAGAGCCTTCAATGATCCACTTACTATACAAAGCAAGTAATGCAGGTGTTCAGATACAACTACTCGTAAGAAGTGTTTGTTGTTTAGTTCCAGGTGTAGAAGGTCTCAGTAGTAATATCACTATTAAAAGAATTGTTGATCGTTATCTTGAACATTCAAGGATATTCATCTTCGGCTGCGATGAAGGTAGTGAAGTAGTTATAGGCTCAGCAGATTGGATGAACAGAAACCTTAATAGCAGGATCGAAGTGTGTGTGCCGGTAAAAGATAATACCTGTAAGCAGGAGTTGCTTGACTACTTTAAATTTCAATGGCATGATACCGATAAGGCTGTTGTACTCAATTCAGCCTTAGAGAATATGAAGGAAATGACTGGAATTGGAGAAGCCTTAAATGCACAGCAATCGATCTATAACTACCTTAAAAATCGTGAATGATTAGCTGGAAAAAAATATTGCCTGATATAACTAATGCAAAGCGCCTTAAGTTTAAGCTTGTGCTGGCAATTGCTTTGGTGTGGACACTTGTTGATATAGTGAATTTCTTTACCTCGTTATCAAACAATATCGGGCATTCTATTGTCTATAATATTATTGAAGAATCTTTGTTACTTAGAGAGGTTTTGGTTTTTTTAATGAGTGCTTTAGTAGCTTATTTGCTTGTATTTGTTTTAAAGAAGGTTTTTAGAGAACACTCGATGTGGATTGGATTATTAGCAAAGAGTCTTATCCTTATCTCTGCTGCATTAGTTATCAGTTTTTTAATTCACATTAGTTATTCGGTTGGAGTAAACAACAGAGATTTTCTTTATGCTGTTGATAAATTCTGGAATGATGCATTCAACACGTATTGGCTTTTCCAGAAAGTAATGTACTGGATGGCTCTTCTGCTCATAACACAGGTAGTGATAGAAGTACATGATAAATATTCCCCCGGTGTGTTCTTCGATCTCCTACTAGGAAAATATTTACGACCAAAGGTTGAACAGAGGATCGTTATGTTCATTGATCTGAAAGACTCCACGCCAATTGCAGAAAAGCTGGATAGCATTTCTTATTTCAAATTCATACGTGAATTTATCTACCAGATATCAAACGCTTTGATAGAGCACGATGGCACGATTTACCAATATGTGGGAGATGAGATTGTTGTATCCTGGGTTTTCAATGATACGAACACCAAAAAATGTATGTCTGCTCTGATAGAAGCAAGGAAAAACCTTCAAAAACGTGGTGAACACTTCAGAAGAAGATATGGCGTTTCACCGGAGTTCAGGGTTGGAATACATGCAGGTGAAGTAACCGTTGGCGAGATTGGAGTAATTAAGAAAGACCTTGCTATGAGTGGAGATACAATGAATACTACAGCAAGGATCAGAACAGCTTGTAGTGAATTAAACCAGAAGTTCATTGTTTCTAAGGAATTCATTGATCATATAGATTTGAAAGAATGGCAAAGCGAAAGCCTAGGAGAGGTGGAACTAAAAGGTAAGAACCACACTCTCGAACTATTTGCTTTGAAGATCTGATCAACGTTTCAAGAAGTGACCGATCCTCACACTTATTCTTTTGTCTTCTTGTGATATCGCATAAGTACCTGTTATCGACATAAGATTGAAAGGTGATAGAGTAATTCCCCCACCAACTGCTGTATGCCACTTGTCTGATTTTTCGCCGGGCTGCCAAACTCTTCCGTTATCAAACAATGCAACGAGTCCCATCTTACCACCAAACAAGTAACTCTTAACATTGAAGTTCCACTGTAATTCGTTTTGATTATAGAATGCAGTTTTACCATAGAATCTAAATCTGGTAAATCCTCTTAATGATATTCCTCCACCCAGTTTATTTAGTTGATAAAATTCGGGTTCACCTATTAAAGTTGCAGCTCCAGTCTTTACAGCTAGTGTTAAGGGTCCTACAGGTAAATAAAACCCAAACAATCCCGAAAACCGAGTGATATCATTTGAGTTCTTTAGATTCTTTGTGTACTCAGCTCCAACATGAAATTTGATTCCTTTGTTCGGAGCAATTTTGTCGTTGATCTTTGTAAAATCATATTCTGCTCTAACTATCCCAAACTGTTGTGGTGAAGAGAATTCAGTTTGATGCCCCGGAAAATAGTTTTGAGATAAGAACGTACCTGGCTCATTGATCAACTGTACAGTTTGATAAAATCCTGAGAAAGTAACTGTTTGTGTTGAATCGAAAGTGCGGTACAATGATAATCCAGCATTTAATTCTTTGTTTTTATACAGATGAAACTGACGCTGACTACTAGCAAATTTGTATGAGTTGTTTCCTATGCCCATAAAATGCGCATCACGTACCATGTCATAATCAGCTAATAAGCCAACATTCCACTTTCCAATAAACTCATTGAACACACCTTTGTAAAGAAATCTAAATGCCTTTTGGGTTAATGAGTAGATAACAGCAATATCATTACTATAACCAAAAGGAGCTTTTCTCCATTGCTGATTTTTCATCTTGTAACCGAAACCAACAAACAGTCTGTCTTCATTATTAAAACCTAAACGTGGTCCAAATCCTGCCTGATTTGGCTTATATAACTTACGATCAAACTTGTGAACGGCTGTGTCTGTAGAAACGTACTTCCTAACATTGGACGAGAAGCTATTGTCAGGGTTATCGTAAACTTTGATATTGCCTTTGAAAGAAGATGCAAATTCGTAGCTATCTTTCTCTTTGCCCCCAATCATCCTGATCAATAGGGACGTACCTGTAATTCCATCTGCAATGAATTTATCGTTACCGTCGACTCCATATATTCTCACTTCATCCGTTTCATCTGCCGAGAAGGTTCTGAGGTAATAAGGTTGATTTTTAGGATTGCCGGTCTTATCAAGATCATAGATGCTAACGGTTACATGATCCTTATCTATACCTTGAATTTTTATCAGATCATTTTTTTCGGTTGCAAGTACATCAACGTTTTCTGATAAGTACTTATAGTATCGCTCTGCAAAACTCACTAATAGATCTCGTCGTGATTTTAATTTGCTGATCATTTCTTCTCCCGTTAAGGCAAATACTTCAAGAGGTAATAGTTTGATGGCATTTTCAATTTCTGCATCGCTTATTGATCGCTGCATATCCTGAGCAGTGTTTCTCCAGGTATCCAAGCCGACCCTGTTGGTGATCTGCATATCCAGTGGTCGAGCTTCGAGACCAAAGCCACCGATATCTTCAATATCATTTTTAAAACCTTTTAAGTATGGAAGGTTTGCAGCATTAACTGCGATACCAACTAAAATACCGTCAAACTTTGAAAATGCCTGATCTCTGTCTTTAGGTAGCGGTTTATAAACATGCTTACCATTTTCTTCATATTCTGCCCACTTCCATTGATCGTCATGCCTGTCCCAATCACCAATCAGCATGTCAAATAATCTTGCTCTTATGTATAATGCCGGATCGGCAAAATGATCACTGCTTTCTGTAAGTTTTGGAAGAAAATCTTCGGTGTCAAGTACATCCTTAGCTCCATAGAACTTTGCATTTTTTTCTCCGGGCCGATCTTCTAATGAGTACAGATCATTCTTAAACTCTTCTCTGAATTTACCAAGTGTGGGGTCATCGCTAATAAATACAATCTTCGGATTCGTAGAGTAAACACCTGCTGCTGCTGATAAAGCACCTACACTTGCACCTGCATACGGATGTGCAACAGACATTTGGTCTTTAACGATAGATTCAATAAAAGTTCCCTGAGCTACTTCAGGTAATGCTTTTCCATAATCTTTGTTGATAGAACGAATGGCATATTGCCTTTTATTTGCTGCATCAAGCCGAAGGTTTTTTGTTTGCTTTCCACCACCTGTTTCTAGTGGTTTTAGACCTCCGTAAGTGGTATCAAGCTGAATTCTTGAAACTTTCACAGGCATTGTCCAGATCTTTCTGTAATGTTCCCCCCATAATTTTCTCCTAAGCCAGGGCTTCTTGTATTCAGATCCGGCTATTACAGTAGCAGTGGTACGGCTACTTGTATCGATTACCGTGGCGTTTTTTTGGGATAAGGATTGGGTAAAGACAAGTGTTAATATGCCAATTACAATAATTTGTTTAAATCTGTTCCTGTAATGTCTCATCAGTTGTTATAGTTGATGACACACTACAACAACTTAAATGCCAATAACTTATCAGTAGGCTTTCATCTATGTCGTATTGTAGATTTTTCATCATTAATTTTTGTTTCTTTTTCGCCTTTCCATTTTTAAGCAGCGGCACACCATTTGCAAACTTCAAGCATATGAAAAAAATATTTCTCTATACTGCTTTATGCTGCAGCATGTTTGCAGCGTGTCAATCAAAGTCAGATCCCGAAAGTGATGAGTCTGAGGTTAAACGTAACATGACCAAAAGAGATTATAGTATTACAAAAGCTAATTCTTATAGTGATCTTTTCTTTGATAGTACGGTTATGGAGAATTATATCGCTCAGAATAAGCTAGCTGATTCTTTGGCGAGACGAGTAAGAAGCTTTTATAATGCAAGGAATTATCAATACGCATGGTTCACTACTGATGGGCTTACAGAACAGGCTCGTGGATTTTGGAACCTGCACGATTATGTTACTGCTTATGCCAGTGATTCTTCTTTAAAAGATAAAGACTTGCAGAAAAAGATGGATGGTCTGGTTATGCAGGAGAAACTAAGTGTTGCAGCTTCAGATAAATCTATAATGAATACTGAGTTGAAGTTAACCCATCATTTTATTAAATACATGTTGGGGAATTACGAAAAAGGGTATGTGAAAAGGAAGGAAATGGAACGTTTTGTTCCGAGAAAAAAGGAAGATCCTTTAACCATTGCAGATTCCCTTATCAACAAAAAGCATAAGGATGAAAAGTACTATGAAGATGTAAATGATGTTTACGGTGCTTTAAAAGATCAGCTTAAGAAATATTACACAATTGCTAAAGCAGGTGGTTGGCCAACTATTCCTGCTGCTGGTAAGCTTTCTTACAAAAAAGGGGCTTCATCTCCAGCCGTTGCAATTATAAAAAAGCGTTTGCAAATAGAAGGTTACCTACCTGCAAGCGATACTTCTCAGGTTTTTAATGATACACTTGAACTTGCAATCAAAAGTTACCAGGAAAGTCTGGGATACAAACCAGATGGAGTATTGGGTCCCAATGTTTTAAAAGAACTGAATGTCTCAGCTATGGCAAGACTTGATCAGATACTTTTAAACATGGAGAGAATGAGATGGACTCCGATGAAACATGAGGGAAACCTGATTGTGGTAAATATTCCCGAATTCATACTGCACATCTATGAAGGCAAAAAAGAAGTAGTAACAATGCCTGTTGTAGTGGGGAAAGATGGAAATAATACCATGATGTTTAACGGTGATCTGAGTACAGTAGTGTTTAGCCCTTATTGGAATGTTCCACCAAGCATTGTTCAGAAGGAGATAATGCCTGCTATGCAGAGAAATCCGGGTTATCTTGATGGTCAGAACATGGAAATGGTGAGTAACTCCGGTGGGATTCCTACCATTCGTCAGCGTCCGGGTGAAGGAAATGCCTTGGGGCAAGTGAAATTCCTGTTCCCCAATAGTTTTAATATCTATTTCCACGATACTCCATCAAAGAGTTTGTTTAGTAGAGATAAAAGAGCTTTCAGCCATGGTTGTATTCGTTTGTCAGACCCTGAAGGGATGGCGAATTATGTTTTGAGAAAACAGACGGAGTGGGATGCTGCTAAAATCAATGAGGCTATGAACGCTGGTGTTGAAAAACAGGTAAGAGTTAAAGACCCAATTCCAGTAATCATTACATATTACACTGCCTGGGTAGATGTAAAAGGAAGAGTGAATTTTAGAGAAGATATCTACGGACACGATAAAAGAGTTATGGGCAAGATGTTCACAAGGTAGTTTGGTGTTTTTCTTACGAAGGTTGTATAAGGCTTAATTCTGTTTCTTTGTAACGGATGAAAGCTTTATACAACCTTTTTTTATTTTTATACCCCATGGGTGCACGAATTCTTTCTGTGAAGAATGAAAAGGCTAAAAAATGGTTGCAAGGAAGGAAAAATATATTTGACCAACTTAGAAGCATCAGCCAGGAAAAAAAGATCATTTGGGTACACTGTTCCTCACTTGGAGAATTTGAACAGGGAAAACCATTGATCGAAAAGTTTCGCCAGGAGTTTACCAATATCACGATCGTACTCACTTTCTTTTCCCCTTCAGGATATGAAGTGCAGAAAAATTACTCCGGTGCTGATTACATTTTCTACTTACCACTCGATTCCGAACGAAATGCTATCAAATTCTTCGATATCGTAAATCCAGCTCTGTTAGTCTTTATTAAATACGAGTTCTGGTACTACTACATATCCGAAGCAAAAAAAAGAAGTGTTCCGTTAATACTTGTTTCAGGCATATTTAGAGAAAGCCAACCGTTTTTCAAGTGGTATGGAAATTTTTATCGTAAGATGCTTCAGTCAATTTCTTACTTCTTTGTACAGGATGAAAACTCTGTTGAGTTGTTGAATTCAATAGGGATAAAAAATGTAGCTGTTACAGGAGATACCAGGTTTGATCGTGTACTTGAAATAGCAAATCAATTCCAACCAATACCGATCATTGAAGAATTCTGCGGCTCACATCCTGTGATCATTGCTGGCAGTACATGGACTGAAGACGACGAGGAACTGGATCATTTCGCAAACACAAATCCCCACATTCGTTTCATCATTGCACCCCACGACATTAGCAAAGCCAGGATTGATGAATGCCTGAGTCTCTATAAAAACGCTATCACCTTTTCAGAACTAAACCTAAAAGTGAAAAGTGAAAAGTCAAGTGATGAGCAACTCACGACTAACGATTCACGATTCACTACTTTGATCATCGACAACATTGGTATTCTCTCCAAGCTCTATCATTACTCAACCATTTCTTATATCGGTGGTGGATTTGGTGCCGATGGAGTGCACAATGTTTTAGAAGCTGCAGTTTATGGAAAGCCAGTTGTCTTCGGACCAGTTTACGAAAAATACATAGAAGCAGCTCAGTTGGTTGAAAGGGGAGGAGCCTTCCCAGTTGATAATGCTCTTGAACTTGAGCATCAACTAACCAGCTTGCTAAAAGATGATATTTTATACAAGCAGGCTTGTATTGCTTCAAAAGAATTTGTTGAAGAAAATGCCGGAGCTACAGAAAAGATCATCCGCTATATTCAGGAGAAGCGTCTCTTCACCACCTGATCGAAAACTTTAGTCGTTTCGTTCTTTTCATTCCACCCCAGCTTCACTTTCATTTCACGCTGTATCCAGGAATCTGCATCAGTAAAAGAATCAAAGCTATTGATGGTCTTGATACTTCGTTCGTACATGTCTTCATCACCACGAAACAGCTCATTAATAAAACGATATCTGTCGTTAATACCAATGGCTCTTCTAAGATCTTTTACTGAGTCACTTTTTATCGTTGAAGCCACATCAGTCTTTTCTTCTTTCAGTTTATCGTTCAAACTATTACTGTCAACGTGCACATCATTTAACTCGTACACCTCTTTTTGATGCGTTAACGTTGGTACATCAGATACAGGATCAAACAACCAACCTGATTGTTCTTCTTTCTTTGACTGCTTTTGTACTGGTTGTGGAGGTGCAGCAACGACTTCCTCTTTTACTTCCGACGTTGGTGGAGGTATAACTGCTTCCTCCATCTTCACTTCAGCTACTGGATCTGGTTTTGGCTCTTCCTGAGGTACAAACCTCGAATGCTGTATTGGTTGTGGAGGTGGCTTTAGTATGTACGACTTAATTGTATCAGGTAATTCTCTTTCCTGTTCTGCTGGTTTTGGTTCAACAACTTCAGGTGTTTCAACTACCGGGGTTTCAACTTCTGGCTGAGGAGTTTCTTCTTGCTTCACTTCAACACTCGGCAAGTCCTGCACAATTCTATGCACTTTTGGAAGTGTTACTGAAACTTTTCCCCTGTTCAGGTTTTCGCCTTCAGTCAACTCTAATTCTGCTAACAGCAATTGCACAGAGACCAGCAAGCTTTTTTTATCAACATTCTGGTCATACTGCTCCTTTAATTTATGTATCAGTGCACCCACTCTGTCCATGGATGTAATATTTTTGATGGTTAGTAAGTGGTTAAAGTTACTTACAGTTTCATCAACAATACCATACCCTGCAAAATGTTTATTGAACCTAATATAAGTGGAGAACGAAGAGGTTGGATCGAAGTGGTCTGTGGAAGCATGTTCAGCGGAAAAACCGAAGAACTCATCCGTCGTTTAAAACGAGTGAAAATTGCCAACCTGAAAGTGGAGATTTTTAAACCGGCAATTGACGTTCGTTATGATGCGGTAAATGTAGTTAGCCACGATAGCAACGCCATTTTATCTACACCCATTGATAATTCTCAAACCATTCTGTTGATGACAGAAGGTGTAGATGTAGTAGGTATTGATGAAGCACAATTTTTTGACGACCAGATCTGCCATGTTTGCGAAACACTTGCACTCAAAGGTATTCGTGTGATTGTTGCAGGGCTTGATATGGACTATCTCGGTCGTCCTTTCGGACAAATGCCAGGCTTACTTGCCATTGCCGATTATATTACCAAACTCCACGCTATTTGTATGAAATGTGGCAACATCGCCAACGTATCATACCGTAAAACTGCCCAGGAAGGACAGGTATTGTTGGGTGAAAAAGATATTTACGAACCACGCTGCCGTGTTTGTGCACAGGAGAAGCCTCATTAGCAACTTTCACTCTGAGCATTAACCATTGTCACGCTGAGGCTCTCGAAGAGTCTTGGTTGGAAGTTAGCTGCATTGCTACTATTTAGCTTTCGTTGTGTCACTCACTTTTACGTTCTGTTCACTATTCAACTTTTAACTGCAAATATCTGCTCTAAAAAAGAATCATTCTTACATCTATTGTTGATGTAATTATAAGGAAACCAACAGACACTCAAAACTAACTCATCAGTGAAAATCCATTAAATCAGTGTAATCCGTGTTCCTATTACTTCAACTCAGCAATCGGTGCAGGATCCATATCAGTGAACTGCTGATTTTCTCCAGCCATTCCCCAGATAAACGCATAATTAGATGTACCACACCCAAAATGTACACTCCATGGTGCTGAGATCACAGCTTCATGGTTCTGCATGATCAGGTGACGAGTTTCCTGAGGCTCACCCATCATGTGAAATACTCTTTGCTGGTCAGGAACATCGAAATAGAAATACACTTCCATTCTTCGGGTGTGTGTATGTGGCGGAACAGAATTCCAGACACTTCCTTCCTTTAGCACAGTTAAACCCATAACCAGCTGGCAGCTTTTAATACCATCCTGGTGAATGTATTTGTAGATCGTTCTTTCGTTTGATGTAGCAGGTGTACCAAGATTAACCGGTGCTGCTTGCTCTTTTGTGTATTTAGTAGTTGGATAGCTTTGATGTGCCGGAACTGACAACATAAAGAACATAGCAGGCTCAGCTTCGTTCGTGCTTTTAAAACTCATTTCTTTTACACCTTTACCGGCATACAAACATTCCAATTTGCTCATGGGATATTCAGTTCCGTCAGCTGTGATTGTTCCTTCTCCACCAACGTTTATAATACCGATCTCTCTTCTTTCAAGAAAGTATTCAGCTTTTAGCTCAGTATCGTTCTTTAAGGAAACAGCATTTTTTACTGGCTTAACACCACCAACGATCATCCTGTCGTAATGTGAGTAGATGTAAGTGATATCATCAGCTTTCATCAGGTTCTCACAAAGAAAGTTTGAACGCATTTCTGCGGTGGTCATGCCCCTTGTTTCTTTCGGGCTGTTTTGAAAACGTATTTCCATTAGAAGTTGTAAGTTTTTAGTTTATAGTTTTGAGTTTAGCTGTTGAGTAATGTTATGAACGTACAAGTGAGTGACACAACAGACGATGATAGTAGTACTAAAAGCTGGTTTCATAATGTTGTTCTCATTAGCACATTTGCAACATTAGCAAATCAGCACATTATCTCCCCATCCATCCTCCATCAACAGTCAGTATTGTTCCATGCACATAATTCGCAGCTTCAGAAGCCAGGAACACAACAGGACCTTTGAAGTCTTCCGGTTGTCCCCAACGATTTGCAGGTATACGACCAAGGATAGACTTACTTCTTTCTTCATCATTTCGCAAAGCTTCAGTGTTATCGGTAGCGATATATCCTGGAGCAATGCCATTCACATTCACACCTCTACAAGCCCATTCGTTTGCAAAAGCTTTGATCAAACTATTCAATCCTCCTTTGCTTGCTGCATAACCCGGAACAAGAATTCCACCTTGGAAACTCAACAATGAACAGGTGAAAATGATCTTTCCACTGCCTCTTTGTAACATGTGATTGCCGATCTCTCTTGCAACAATAAAAGGCGCATCAAGATTTATGTTCAGCACTTTATCCCACATCTCATCAGGATGTTCTGCGATAGGTTTTCGCATGATCGTTCCAGCATTATTGATGAGAATATCAATGTTGCTATTTTCTTCCAACACTTTGTTGATAAAAGCATAAATGCTGTCACGAATACTCATGTCGCATTGGTAGGACTGGAAGTTTCTGCCCAGGGCTTTCACTTCATTCTCTACTTCACTGCCGGGCTGCAAAGAAGAAGAAACACCGATTATATCTGCTCCAGCCTCAGCAAGTCCGAGTGCCATGCCTTTACCAATGCCTTTGTTGCAGCCGGTAACCAAAGCAGTTTTTCCAGCTAGATTAAAAAGGTTGCTCATAAGCCGCAAATATAGTTGTAAGTGATTGAGTAAATAAATGGCTTGTAATAAGAACAACTGTTTGGTGATGAGCCAACAAAGGACTGATTTTTGTTAATTTCCATGCTTAAACACGGCTATATGAATGGTTTAAGGCTTATGCTGATCTTTCTGTTCGTTTCTTTTGGTCTGATGGCTCAGAACTTTGGTGGAAATCCACCTCAAAAGTGGGCACAGGTGAACAATAGTTCGGTTCGAGTAATTTTTCCCCTTGGACTGGATAGTCTTGCCAACAGAATTGCTTCCGTAGCTGGTCAATTGCAGAAAGATTCAATGCCGAATTCACGGTTTAAGAAGATCAATATTGTTCTTCAGAATAACTCCATCGTTTCTAATGCTTATGTTCAATTAGCTCCTTACAGAAGTGAATTATACCTGACAGCACCCCAAAATCCGTTTGAACTTGGAAGTATGAATTGGGCTGATAACCTGATCATCCATGAATGGAGACATGTGCAACAGTTCAATTATTTTAATCGTGGTGTAGCAAGAGCCTCAACTATCTTTTTAGGACAGGAGGGAAGGGCTTTGCTAAATGGCATTGCTATTCCAGATTGGTTTTTTGAAGGAGATGCAGTTTGGAATGAAACAAAGTTATCCAGACAAGGTAGAGGAAGATTGCCTTTGGCTTTTAGCGGATATAAAAGTTTGTTCCTGGAAGGAAAGCAGTACAACTATATGAAACTGAGAAATGGATCATTCAAAGATCTGGTTCCAAATCATTACGACCTTGGCTATCTGTTGGTGGCTTATGGTGCTGAGAAATATGGAAAAGACTTCTGGAATAAAGTAACAGCCGATGCTTCAGCATTCAAGCCGTTGATCTATCCTTTGCAAGGTGCTGTAAAAAAATATGCAGGTATCAGCTACAAGCAATTTGTAGCAGAGGCATTGAACTACTACCAAAAGCAATGGAAGCAGGAAGTAGAGGCTTCTGAGTTGAGTTGGTTGACTGTTGCAAAGAATTACAGAACAGATTATCTTTTCCCGTACACAGATGAGAATGGAAACATTATCGCTGTAAAACAAAGCAGCAAAAACAATCCGGCACTTTATAGGATTGATAAGACTGGAAAAGAAGACCGAATTACTGCTCTGAACATTACACAGGATCGATATTTTTCTTACAAGAACGGAAGAGCAGTATATGCCAGCTATGCTTTAAATGCAAGATGGAACAACCGGGAATACAGCAACATTGTTGTGGTGGATGTAAATAATAAGTCAACAAAGAAACTGACCTCGCAAAGCCGTTATTTCTCACCAGACATTTCTGCTGATGGAAAAACAATCGTTGTTGTTCAGATGAAAGAATCAGGTGCATCAAGGTTGGTTTTGTTGGATGAATCTGGTACTGAAACAAAAGCTTTTGATGCTGGTTCAGGTGAAGTGTTAAGTCAACCAAAATTTGCAACAGGTGATGTTTCTGTTTATGTTCCGGTAAGAAATAGTCTAGGGCAGATGAGTTTACGACAGTATTTGACTGGCAAAGATCTCGGCTCAACCACTATTCTTCCTTTCGGTAATTACATTATTGGTTTTCCTGTAGTGAATGGAGATACTGTTGTGTTTACCGCTACCAATAAGACGAAAGACGATGTGTATGCCTGGTTGGAAAGTTCGAAGAAGCTGTACCATATTGCATCATATCCCACAGGGCTATATCAATCTACTTTCAGCAATGGAAAACTGGTTGCATCGGTGTTTACTTCCAGTGGTCAGAGGCTTGCTACGATAGACCCAAAGTGGCAAGCAGTAGAAGCACCTGGTGGTTTGCAAGATCTGTATGTTGAGAAATCTTTGGAGTCAAACATATCGGTAGAGAAGATCAGAACAGAACGGAACGCTTTCAAGAAGTATCCAACATTATCACATCCATTCAACTTTCATAGTTGGAGACCTTACTATGATCAGCCGGAATTTTCATTCACACTCTACGGACAAAACGTATTGAACACCGTTCAAACACAGCTATCATATATCTATAACCAAAATGAGAATACACATGGGGCCGCTGGAACCCTTATTTATGGTGGAACATTTTTCCAGCCCTATGTTACTTTAAGGCATACCTGGAGCAGACCGTTTTTCTATAATGCAGACACCACTGCTTACTTCAACGAATTTGAATATGCAGGAGGATTACAGCTACCGTTGAATCTGACAGGTGGAAGAATGTATCGCTTCATGAACCTGGCTGCCAGTTTTCATTCAAGCGATATCAATGTTATTGGAAAGTATAAGAATGTCTTCAACGGAAATGATGTTCAGTACCTGCAAGGCAGATTTAGTTTCAGCAGCCAGATACAAAAAACAAGTCAGCAGATATATCCTCGTTTTGGTATTGCTACAGCTGTTCGATCAAGAAATGCAGTGAATTTGAAAGCTAGTCAGTTGTTAGCCACAGGAAGTCTGTTTTTACCTGGAGTGGCAAAGACACAAAGCGTTGTATTATCTTTTGCTTACCAGGGAAGAGATACAATGAATAAGTATCCTTTCACTAATAATTTCCCTTATCCTCGTGGCTTTGATGGTGGTTATAACCTGCCAAGAATGTGGAAAGTAGGAGCAAACTATCATTTTCCGGTGCTGCATCCTGATTGGGGATTTGCAAATCTCATCTACTTCCAAAGAATTCGGTTAAATGGCTATACCGATTATGCTGAGTTGCAAAGTCTCAGAACAAAAGCGGTGTATCGTTTTCAATCTGCCGGAGGCGAAGTTTACTTCGATACTAAGATATGGAACAACTTGCCGGTCACATTCGGTTTTCGTTACAATCGTTTAGTATTAGCAGATGTTGGTGGGTTGAACTTCAACACTTGGGAATTTATTGTGCCGGTTGATTTGATTCCTTAGGGTAAGTTTCGCATCAGCTCATTCGAAAAATAAATCCAAAAACTTTTGTTTTAAAAAAGTCGTTACCCTTATCTTTGCCGTCCCTAAAACGGAAGTGATTCTGTTAGAAGGAACGGATCGGTAGTTCAGTTGGTTAGAATGCCGCCCTGTCACGGCGGAGGTCGCGGGTTCGAGTCCCGTCCGGTCCGCTAAAAGTCTCTCAATCGAGAGACTTTTTACTTTTTCTGCACTGATTACTAGCAGTTTCCACTTTTTAGCGTCAAATCTGAACCATTTCATACCAGTTTGCAGGTGTCTAATTCGGTTACCTGGAAAGTGCCAGATATTTGGTAACCGAATGCAGTCAATATGTCATTCGACTTTTCTATCGCTACGAACAGATACAAAGAAGCTAAGGTGCCTTTTACTCAATTCCAAACACTAAAAAGGTCACCACCATGGCAACACAAACCACCTTCAGCATCCTCTTTTGGATCAAGAAAAACCAGCTTAAAAATGGTAAAGCTCCAGTCTATGTGAGAGTAACTATCAACGGACAGCGAGCGGAACTTTCCGCCCACCGGGAAGTCTCTCCAACTTTATGGGATCCCAAGGCTCAGGGAATGACAGGTCGCACACAAGAAGCGAAAGATCTCAATAATCACCTGGCGACAATCAAAGCCAAATTGCTCAGCTATCAAAGCAAATTGGAGGCGAGAGGTGTAACAGTCACCCCCGACGTATTAAAACAGGAGTATATAGGTGTTATTGAACGTCCCAGAACTTTAGTTGACATCATCAAACAACATAATGCGGATATCAAGAGCCTGATCGGTAAGGGCTATTCAAAAGCCACCTGGGTGAAGTATGAAACTACCAGGAAACACATCGAAGCTTTCTTAAAATGGAAATACAAATTATCAGATATAGATATAAAACGTTTGAGCTTTGAATTTATCACAGATTTCGAGTTCTATCTCAAATCGCAAAAGTCAATCGATATTAATACCAATGCCAAGTACATAAAAAATATTAAGAAGGTCGTTAAGGAATGTGTAGCCAAAAACTGGTTGGATAAGGATCCATTCTTATCGTACAAGGTGAAAGCCAAAAAGACTGAAAGAGATTTCCTCACTGAAGAAGAACTACTGCAAATTCAGGAAAAGCAATTCACCATAGAAAGACTGGACCATGTAAGAGACATATTCATATTCAGCTGTTATACAGGTTTATCTTATATTGATATCTACAACCTTACCCCAAACAACATATCAATTGGTATCGATGGTGAAAGATGGATATTCACCCATCGCCAAAAGACCGATACTGCCTCCAGAATACCTTTGCTCCCTGCTGCAGTAGCTATCCTGGAGAAATATAAAACCGATCCAGAAACCATTGTCAGGAACAAACTTTTACCAGTTCCATCAAATCAAAAGCTCAACGCATATCTCAAAGAAATCGCAGTAGTATGCAAGATCAATAAGGAACTCACCTTCCATGTCGCCAGGCATACATTCGCTACAACTGTTACATTAACGAACGGTGTACCTATTGAAACGGTGAGTAAGATGCTCGGACATACTAAGCTGCAAACAACGCAAATTTATGCAAGGATTCTTGACAGGAAAGTTAGTAGTGATATGTTGGCTCTAAAACGAAAGTTTGAAGAGACTAGTAAGCTCTTCCGAAATACGGGCAGTTAGTAAACCAAAAAGAGGTCGTCCCAATGCTAATTGGGACGATTTTCTTTTTAAAGGGCAATCAGTTATTAAATTTTCTTTGATTTATAAAAAAGCCAGGCTTAAGCAGCCACTTTCTTTCTCAGATTGTGTGCTAATGCCAGTAAACCGG
>JANPIB010000065.1:0-9521 GCA_031424775.1 Chitinophagales bacterium
AGGAATTGAGAATGGCAATCTCGCTATCACATCATATTGAGAAAGATCATCTGCCCATAGGAAACTTTGTCCCCTTAACGCCAGGTTTGCATTAAAGAAACTGTATAATGAAAAGAAGATCGGGATCTGTAGCAAAGCTGGTAAACATCCACCTAAAGGACTCACACCAGCTTCTCTGAACAATTTCATTTGATCCATTGCATAAGCCTGTTGATCAGATCCATGCTTTTTCTTCAATTCATCCAATTCAGGACGTAACACTTTCATTTTCGCACCACTCAAATAACTCTTATAAGTAAGTGGAGACGTTACCAGCCTTATGAACAGTGTAAGCAAAGCAATCACCCAACCAAAGTTGGTAATGAAGCCTGCAAAGAAATTAAACACAGGCATGATAATGTACCTGTTGATGTACTTAACAAAAGAGAAAACACCTGATCCAAGATCAACAATGTTCATCATTCCATTATCGTAACTCTTCAGCACTTGATAATCATTAGGACCATAATACAACTGAAAAGCAGCACTTGTGCTTGCAGAAGCTGGAAGCTTTACCCTCAACGTAGAAGCAGCATCCAATAGAATGTGGCTCGAATCAGGTTGCTTGGTTATCTGCACCTTGGCGGATTCAAATTTTTGTTTAGGAATGATCGTGGTATTAAAAAACTGCTGTTTGTAGCTTACCCAATCAACCTTTTCCAGATCTGTGGTAGCACCCTCACCAGCTCTTTCAAAATCATAACTACCATCTTCCATATAGCAGAGGTTAGACTGACCTCTTTCGTAAACAATATCTTTCTGATGCTGCCTTAGCAACATATTCCATTGCAGGTTCAAAGTACTTTGAGAAAGTAATCGATCTGCACCATTCATATCAACATTCCAATCAATCAGGTAATTATTTGGCTTGATGTTGAAAGTATGTTTAATGCTTCTTCCATCAGTTGATGTTACTGAATAAGAAATCGTCTGGCTTCCATCAGCATTCTTAGCAACCGTGGAAGGAGTAAAATAGAGATTGGCTACCGACGTAGAACGGTTATCTGTATTAATGGTGTAGCTAAGTTCATCCTTACTGCTTCCACCTAACACAACATCGCTGCTATCTCTCGACTTATATTTTTTTAGTACAATTTGCTTAAGGATACCGCCCTTATTAGTAAAACTTGCTTTGATAAGTTCGTTTTCAATTACCAGGATTTGTTCGGTACCAATTGCAGCGTCTTGAAAGGTACCAGCTGCTGCTTTTTTATCGGCTGTATCGATTCTTAAAGAATCCTGTGCTAATTTAACCGTATCAACTTTAGGCTTGTTTGCAGCAGCTGTTGAATCAGCAATACGCTTCTTTTCAGCCTCTCCAATAGCAGCTTTTGATTGCTGAGCATTGTTATACCAGAAGTAGAGCACAAAAAGTGCAAAAAGCAACACAAAACCAATGATCGTATTCTTATCTGTCTTCATTTTATACCTCGAAAATTAGGCGGCAAAGGTATGTAACACACCGAGATAGGCAAATGTGTTTGATACAAAGTTCCATATCTCCGATTAGGCTTCTGTTGCGTCGCAAGCACTTCATCTGCAACAAGTACAGCAGCTTTTTGGTTAAACCAATTATAAAAGCCTGGGGTGCTATATGAATTTGAGGGCTTTGTTCGTTTCTTTACAGTCTCTCACTTCAACCAACTTTTCAACTTCTACCAATAATTGAATTAAACAAATTCGCTATGCAGGAAAGTGTTGGGTCATTTTCTCAAAGGGAGAGTTATACTCCGTCCAGATTTACCAGGTTTCTCTGGTGGTTAGCAACTGCTGAGGAGCAGCTGTTGAAAGATTGTACAGTTGATCGAAACCGCTACTCTATCATCGGGTTAACCGTTTTAGGTACCTGGCTTTTTGCTATCCTTGCATGGACGTATTTCTTTTCTACTGTTGTCTCCAACATTTTCCTGGCTGCATTACTTGGAATTTTTATGGGCGGCATCATACTAGGAATTGACAGAGCTTTGATAAAAGGAATTGACAAGTACAACAAACGTAAGTTCTGGCCATTCATATTTCGTGGATTGCTGGCTATGACTATTGGCTTGTTCATGGCACAGCCTGCTTTGTTATATCTCTTTAACAAAGAAGTAAAACAACAGATCTCGTTAGACAATGAGCAACGCAAAAGAGATAAAAGAAAACAACAAGACACATTGTACGCTGTTCAGAAGAAAGAGCTTGAGGCAAGCAAGCTTAGCCTGCAACAACAACTTACCACCAAATACAATGAAGTTTCTGCTGCAAGGAATAGTTTCATCACAGAAACGGATGGAACCGGAGGAACAGGAAAAGTTGGTGTGGCAACAGTTGCCGCAGCAAAAAAGAGAGAGTATGAAAAACTGGATCAGGAATATCAGCAACTGAACTTACAGTTACAACCACAATTACGTTCTGTTGATAGTTCTCTCCTATCAATTCAGACTTCCATTCAACGTGAAGAAATAGCGTTTAACGAACTACTGAACGATGGTTTTCTTACAAGGATAGAAGCACTTAATAACCTTATCAAAAGCAACCCCGCTTTACAATACAGGTATTATTTATTAGTGGTGATTTTGTTATTGATCGAATTGATGCCTGTGATTGCCAAAAGTCTTTTACCTGCAGGAGTGTATGATGATAAAGTTCGTCTTAGACAAGACCTCGAAGGAACAATTGCTAACAGTAACAACCTCAAAGAGCTTGAACTAAAAGAACTGTATAACCAACTTGCATTTGAAGAAGACCAGGAACTAATTAGAAACTTCTTTGAAACAACACAAGATCACCGAAAGCAAAAGATTGAACAGGAATTGAAAACCTGGAAAGAAAGCGGCGATAGCTTCTACAAGTTTTGGAGCAGGATCAAAAAAAACCTGCTCACAAAACAAGAGCATTAAAGGTTCACGATCAATACCGGAATATCTAATTCATGACGAACTGCTTCAATGGTTTGTCCAAAGATGTAGTCTTTCAACCCTGCATGTCGGTGAGCACCCATAACCAACATTTCGGCTTTTGATTCACGAACAATTCTAATGATCTCTTTTACCCGATTTTTGAAACCAATTCTATGCTCAACGGAGTAGCCAAGCACTTTTAATTGCTCAGCATATGACTCAAGCCTTTCCCTATCTCTTCTTGTTTCGTAATCATCTGTGCTTTCGCCTGAGTATTTAGCAGCAGCACTTTCAACTATGTGCAACAATAAATACGAAGCATCTTTCTTTCCTTGCTGAAGTGCCTGGGCAATCAGCTTTTCATCACCAGCTGAAAAATCCAGTGCAACGGCAATCTTAGTCAGCGATGTAACTGTAAGATTCGCCAATGGTTTATCAGCACTGTGCATTTTAGCATTATGTACCTTAACCTCTTTCCTCAAAAAAGGAAACAAGGTCATTGTAAAAAATAACCATGCAAATACCAGCCAGGCTATAACGATTATTATCTTCAATGCTATATTCCCATCAGCTTCAAAAATACTCAGCGACTCATCAGCAACCAACTTCACATTTAAAGAAACCAGCACTAAAGCAACTATCCATGCCAACGTTTTGGTGATTTTGGAAATAGTGAACTCCCCCATTGTTTTCCTGTCACTTACAAAATGTATTAGAGGAATTATGGCAAAGCCTAGCTGCATACTTAATATCACCTGGCTCAACACTAGCAGATCATCTACTTTATCATCTCCATAAATTAATATCACGATCACAGCAGGGATTACTGCCAGCAATCGTGTGATCAATCTTCTGAGCCAGGGATTCAGCCGAATTTTCAAATAACCTTCCATAACAATCTGGCCTGCCAATGTTCCGGTAATGGTTGAACTTTGGCCAGCAGCAATCAATGCTATGGCAAAAAGTAATGGAGCTAGCTTACCTAGCATGGGCTCAAGTAACCTATGTGCATCTTCGATCTTTGCTACCTCAACTCCTGCTTTATAAAAGACAGTGCCTGCAAGTATTAATATAGCTGAGTTTACAAGGAAAGCCATGTTCAAAGCAATAACACTGTCAATTGCATTATACCGAAGTGCTTTTTTAATTCCAGCAGTATCAGGTTTAATTTTTCGTGTCTGCACCAAGGCAGAATGCAGGTAAAGATTGTGCGGCATTACCGTAGCACCGATAATTCCGACAGCTATATACAAAGCTTCACTGTTCAATCCTGTTGGCATGAAACCTTTTACCACTTCACCCATTTCAGGCTTTGCTAAAATGATCTGGATCAAAAAACATCCTGCAATTGTTGCAACCAGCATAATGATGAAGGCTTCAATCTTCCTTATACCAAAACGTTGCAGCCACAGCAATAAGAATGTATCAAGCACTGTAATGATCACACCCCACAAAATTGGAATACCTGGAAATAGCAAATGAATACCAATTGCCATTCCCAAGACTTCGGCAAGATCAGTTGCGGCAATCGCAAGCTCAGCTAATATGTATAAACAGAAATTTACAACAGGAGGATACGTTTCTCTATTTGCCTGTGCAAGATCCCTTCTTCTTACAATTCCAAGTCTTGCACTAAGGCTTTGAAGTAACAAAGCCATCAGGTTACTCATCAACAATACCCAGATAAGTTTGTAGCCGAACTTAGCTCCACCTTGTAAGTCTGTTGCCCAGTTTCCAGGATCCATATATCCTACACTCACGAGGTAAGCCGGACCAACGTAAGCCAGAAAACGTCTCCAACCTTTTTTGGTTTTCGTGGTATCTACCGTTTCGTGAACCTCACTTAGTGATGTATCTGAGTAATTATATTGTTTCATAAGTTTTGTTCCAGCTTTTGATTCTCTATTTAGCTTTGGTTGTGTCACTCACTTGTACTGCAACAAGTGCTTCAGCATTTAGCATGATCAATCCAACTTTGTAATTACCTAGGTAATTCTATTCATCAGATCGTACGAACAAATAATGCCTGTGCCAATTGTTGGCTAATAATAAATGCTGATTGTCCTTTCATTTTAACTTCCATCGAATGATCAAAAGCAAAACGCTTCTTCACTTCTATCGTAGTTCCAATTCCCAAATTCTTATGTTTCAGTAGTTCTAACAACTCAGTTGATTGACTACCAACTGAAACGATCTCAGCAGGTTCATTCACCGGCAAATCCAACAGGTTGATCTGCTTTTGGGCCGCCATTCTTCCATGGCTGTCAGGAATAGGATCACCGTGAGGATCGAACTTTGGATATTCTAAAAACGCATCCAACTTCTCGATCAGCTTTTTACTGGTGATATGTTCCAACTCTTCAGCAACCTCATGCACTTCATCCCAGCCAAATTGCAACTTCTCAACTAGAAAGAACTCCCAAAGCCGGTGTTTCCTTATCACACCCAAAGCAATCTTCTTACCTTCTGTGCTCAACCTAAATCCCTGGTATTTTTCATAGTTAACCAGCTTCTTTGCTTTCAGCTTCTTGAGCATATCTGTTACTGACGCTGCTTTGGTATTCAGCTCTGCAGCCAATTCGTTGGTGGTTACATTCTCATCAACCTGCTGTAGGTGGTAGATGGCTTTGATATAATTCTCCTCAGTAATCGAAAAATTCATGCTTGCTTAAAATAAGATTTAGACAAATCTAAAAATTACCTGCAACTTTCCAACTTTCATTGCAGTCAATCCAGCTATTTTTACCAAAATTTCTCTATGGTTAAATGGATGGGCATTGCCTTAATGCTTGCTTTAGTTGCTTGTGGTGACAATAAGACCTCTCTTTCAGGAGATGCTCCGGTTGAAGCGAAGGATTTTGTAGCAGCTTTCCCTGAGATAAAACTTCCCACAACTTTTTATGACACCAGTTTGCAAAGGATAGGCGATACTACAACTATCAGCAGGGCTGTGTTAACCCAGTTTATTCCCGACTCTGCGTTGCAAGAAACTATTGCAGGTGGAAAACTAATTCTTAAACCTGTGGCAAGAATTGAACGGGATGATGAAACATACTTGCTGGTAAAATCATTTGAAAACAAAAAAGCCAGCCTTTCAGTTTTTGTACTAAATAAAGATAATAAGTTCGCTGGGGCAAAGCAATTGATCAGTAGTGATAACAATGACGACTATACACATTCAGTAAGTATTAATAAAGAACCTACGTTCTCTGTTTCCAGAGAAAAGATCACTAAAGAAAACCAGTTGATCTACACACGAACAGGTTATGCTTATAACAAAGATGCCGGCTTTATGGTAGTTGTGAATGATGGTAATGAAAACACCAAACGCCAGGATTCTATTATCAATCCAATTGATACGTTTGCCAGGAAAAATCCCATGAGTGGAGATTATATTAAGGATAAGAAAAACTTTATCTCCTTACGTGATGGCAGAAGTCCGAACATATATCGCTTCTTTGTTCATTTTGAGAAAAGCAGCAATGCTTGTGTTGGTGAATTAAAGGGTGAGCTTACCATGAAAGATGCGAAAACTGCCCAATACACAGCAAATGGAGATCCTTGTGTGATCAACTTTACCTTCAGCGGTAACCAAATCCAAATGAAAGAAGAAGGCAGTTGTGGTAATCACAGGGATATTAAATGCTTTTTTGATGATACTTATACTAAGAAGAAAGAACCTAAACCAAAAACCAGGAAAAAGTAAGTTGATCAAGAAAGCTGAGTAGAATTGTTACAGATGAAAGTAATGCGACGCAACAGAAGCATCATTCAGGTTCTATCGTTTGTAATCAAAATGAAATATCATAAACATGGGAAGGGGCATATTCTTAATTATCCCCATTTAATGTGTATAAAATACATAATAAACCAAAAGCCATAAATTGCGTGGCTTAAGATCAAACAGATATGAACTTCAGACAATACAACGTTCCGTTTCAACTAGCTGACGAGTACTCTAAGAAAGTTGCCTACTTCTCTATGGAGTTTGCAGTACACCAACCTTTAAAGATCTATAGTGGTGGTTTGGGATTTTTAGCAGGATCGCACCTTAGAAGTGCTTACGAACTCAGGCAAAACCTTGTAGGAATCGGTATTCTCTGGAAATATGGTTATTACGATCAGGCAAGAAACCAGGACCAGACTTTACAGGTTACTTTCATGGAAAAGAACACTTCTTTTCTTGAAGATACAGGTATCAAGTTTCAGATCTCTATACATGAGCACCCGGTTTGGGTTAAGGTATTTTACCTGAATCCTGAAACATTCAAAAGTGCTCCATTGTTCTTACTGAGTACAGACCTACCAGAGAACGATTACGTTTCACAAACTATTACTCACCACCTCTACGATGCAAACGTAGCTACGAAAGTGGCTCAGTTTATTTTGTTAGGAGTTGGTGGTGCAAAATTGATGGACGAGATCGGCTTCAACCCTGATGTTTACCATTTGAATGAAGCCCATGGTGTTTCTGCAGCTTTCTATCTTTTAAACAAATTCAAAAGCCTTTCAAAAGTGAAAGAGCATTTGGTGTTCACTACTCACACACCTGAAGAAGCAGGTAATGAGAAACACGATATTTACCTCTGTCAAAAGATGAGTTACTTCTGTGGATTACCATTAGATGAAGTTCGAAAACTCACCGGCATTACTGACGATCAATTCAACCACTCACTTGCTGCACTAAAGTTTGCAAGGTTAAGTAATGGTGTTTCTCGTTTGCATGGTGAGGTGAGTAGAGAAATGTGGAAGAAATATGAAGGGATTGCTCCAATCAAGCATGTTACTAATGCTCAGAACTGGAGATATTGGGCTGATAAACAATTGTACAATTTCAAAGAAGAAGGTAACGACGTCGCTTTTGATGATAGGAAGAAATTTCTAAAGAGAAGGGCTTTTGATATTGTAGCAGACCAAACAGGAAAACTGTTCGACTCCGATGTGCTTACCATCGTTTGGGCAAGACGTTTCGCTGGATACAAAAGAGCCGACTTCCTTTCACAGGATATGGAAAAGTTCGAGGCTATGCTGAACGGTACTAAATACCCTGTGCAAATTATTTGGGCTGGTAAACCTTACCCTGTTGATTATCCTGCAATATCTCAGTTCAATAGCCTTGTGCATTTAAGTAAGAAGTACAAGAATGTAGCGGTAATGATAGGTTATGAACTTGCACTAAGTAAACGAATGAAACAGGCTTCTGATGTTTGGTTGAATAATCCACGAGTACCAAGAGAAGCTTCAGGAACAAGTGGTATGACGGCTGCAATGAATGGAGCTGTAAACTTCTCAACTGATGATGGCTGGATCCCGGAATTCATTAACCATGGCAATAATGGTTTCGTGGTACCTCAAGCTGATTATGCTAACATGTCAGTACATGAACAGGATGCTTACGATCTTGAAAAGATCTACGAGATCCTAACCAAGCAGATCATCCCTATGTATTATGATAACCCTGACACCTGGAGACAGATCGTTAAAAATGGTATGGCAGATGTACGTTTCCAGTTCGATAGTAACCGAATGGCACATGAATATTATGATCTGATGTATAAAGGATGAGTTGAGACCATAGTCGACTGACAATAAACCATAGTAAAGAGCCTCTGAAAAGAGGCTTTTTTGTTGGTTTAACGCAAAGGGTATTTTTGCTTGTTGAGTTTTAGAGCTGTTGTATTAAGGTTTAAATACGTTGATTTTGGAACACCAAAAATGCAAAGACCGCAAAGATTCTTTGCCACTTTGCTTCCTTTGCTTCTTTGCGTGAAAGAATTTGTTTTCACGAAAAGGAATTTTAGGTGGTTGAGTTTTAAGGTTCTTGTTTTAAGGTTCAAATACGTTTATTATGTAACTCCAAAACGCAAAGACCGCAAAGGTCCTTTACCACTTTGCTTTCTTTGCAACTTTGTGTGAAATAAAAAAAAGCCCGGCTTCCATCAAGCCAGGCTTTAAGCTAATAACATTAAAACTATAATTGTAAGAACAAAAACGGTTCCAAAACGTTGTATAGTAAAGTTCTAATTAAGGTAATTTTACAATTAGCATAAAAACATGGCAAACAGGATAGCTTTAGCAATAACAGGAGCCAGCGGATCTATTTATCCCAAGCTGATCATGGACAAACTCCTTGGTATTAAAGACCAATGGGAAGCTGTTGGTGTGGTGATGAGCAAAAATGCAAAAGAAGTCTGGAGTACCGAACTCCAGAATGAAGACTACAAGAACTATCCTTTTCAATTTTGGGAGAAGAACGATTTCTTCGCTCCTTTTGCATCAGGTAGTGCCAGATATAATATCATGATCGTTGCTCCATGTAGTATGGGTACTTTGGGAAGAATTGCTAATGGAGTAAGCGATGATCTTGTTACAAGGGCTGCAGATGTTGTACTGAAAGAACGTCGTAAGTTGATATTGATGGTGAGAGAAACTCCATATAACCTTATCCATATAAAGAACATGGAGACTGTTACACTTGCCGGTGGAATTATTTGTCCGTGTACACCCTCTTTTTACAGCAGACCACAAACCATAGAAGAAGCTGCAGCCACTGTTGTTGAAGAAGCTCGTTTGGCACTATTCTCACAGGTTAGAGAGTTA
>JANPIB010000066.1:0-17474 GCA_031424775.1 Chitinophagales bacterium
AAACTGCTTTTATAAAGCCTTCTTTACCAGCCGCTATCGGTTCTTTGGTGTATTCCGGTACTGTACAGCCACAACTTGCAACTACACTATGAACTACTAATGCCTTTTCGCCTGTGTTCTTATACCTGAAAAGAACTTCTACTTTCTCACCATCTTTTACAGTACCAAAATCTTTGAGTGAATCCAGCCATATTATGGTGGTGAATTGCGTAGAATCGTTCGGATTGATAACAGGAATACCTTGAACAGCATTTTTATCCTGATCAGATGAGTTGCATGCCACCAAAGTGATCAGTCCGATAAGCGAAAGAAATATTGTTCTCATAATTGGCTGCAAATGTACACTTAAGCTTTTTGCTTGTTGAAATCCACTTTCTGAATTTTCCCGTCAGCTACCAGTTCTTTATGAATGTTATCTAACACGCCATTAATGAACTGTCCACTTTGTTGGGTGCTGTACTGCTTTGCGATATCAATGTATTCGTTGATCGTAACCTTAGGAGGGATCGTTTCAAAGTACAGGAACTCACAAATGCCCATTCGCATCATGATCATATCAAGCTGGGCAATTCGATCAGCGTCCCAGTTCTTCAACTTAGGCTTGATCATCTCTGCCACCAGTTCTTTCTTATCTATTGCCGTTTGCAAAAGCTGCTTAGCAAATTTCCATTTCTCTTCCTGAACCATGTCTCTCAGGTCGAAAGAATGTGGCTTTTGAATATAATTCGCCACCAGCTGAACCATCATCTCAGCATCATCATCCCAATTATTAAAATGCTCTTCAACAATACTTATGAAAGTGTCATTTGGAAGCATTACTTGGTTGAAAATAAACTTGAGTATCTCTCTTTCCTTGCTTTTTTCTCTGCCTTCTACCACAATATACTGCTGGTATTCAGCTGCTTCAGCCAACTCAGCGTACAATCTCCTAACAACATCGTCGCTATTAAGCTTGTCAACCCTTGTTACTTCTACAGCAGTTTTATAAGATTCATTTTCAATGATCTTCCAAAGCGTTTCATTACCTGCCAGCTTGATATTCACATTCAGATCTTGGGCTGAAGGCAAATTCTTACCAGCTCTGTGAGCAGCATCTTTTTCGGCATAACGAGCTATTTCTGTGAGGGTGTAAACCAGATAAACAAACAAGTCTTTAGAAGCATCTAATTGTTGACGAAGGGTTTTAACCGGATCGGCTTTCGAACCTTCCATCGTCTCCAAAGCATACAACAATTGCATCACCTTAACTCTAATATTTCTTCTACTGATCATTGGTCTAAAGAACTTTAAAGGGCAGCGAAGATAAGGGGAAAGCCGTATTTGAGTGCAAGCTTTAGCATTTCATGGCATCGTCTGTTGTGTCACTCCCTTGTACGTTCAGAAATTTATGGAGCAGCTCTTGATGCTGGATACTGGATACTAGTCTGTTGAATTTCGTAGCGGTTAATTATTAATCTACCCTTTCTATATGCTAGAACAAAAGTATCTTACTTGGCTATTTTAAATCCAGCATCCAGCATCCAGCATCCAGCATCCAGCATCCAGCATCCAGCATCCAGCATCCAGCATCCAGCATCCAGCATCCAGCATCCAGCACAAAAAGCCCGTGAAGAATCACAGGCCGGAGTTTGACAATCATCATGAATCCATACCCTAAACTATTTTCCTACGATCTTTCATACGGTTTTGGTGTACTACATCATCGTTCTTGTTACATTAGATAGGTTACAACGGCTACAGTCTATTTCCCATTTTTTGCTATTGCATCAACATTAGCAAGACCTTTCATAGAATATTGGAACTGGATTAGATTATCTACCAGTTGGATTATAAGCTACAACAGCTAGATTGCTGCTGGGATTAACCGTTACAGCACTTCCACCCTAACCTTATAGAACTCACTTTCTATAATCTGATTTTGGGCATCTGTGCAAGTATTTTTAATATCAAAAGCTGTATAATAAGCTGGTTTTGCCTGGTGAGCATGCCTTGGAGGATTCCAGTTAGCGTATATAAACAGGGAGAAAAACAAGATCAAAGCAGTAATGGCGGTAATACTTGTAATGCGTCTCAACCAATTCATAGCTGGAGATTTGTATAAGTTACGAAAGGTTTTTATGCTTGGTTTTGTTATGCTCAATTTTTTTTGAATGAAAAATTGACACAACCATCTGGTTTAGTTAGTGCATCTTTACCGCCATTTCTGACAAGGCACTACATATAAACAGAGCGGATTTTCCCAAAACTGCAATTTTGGCAAGAAAAACACTGATGGCAGAAATCTTGCTGACCTGTGTTTGTCAATCACTTAATTAATCAACTAATATAAAATCAAAACGTATGGCTGAAAGTCTGAATGTAACTCCTTTACACGACAGAGTTATTGTAAAACCTGCCGCTGCTGAAGAAAAAACTGCTGGCGGAATTATTATTCCTGACACTGCAAAGGAAAAACCTCAGCGTGGTACTGTGATCGCTGCCGGTCCTGGTAAAAAAGATGAGCCGGTAACTGTAAAAGTTGGCGACAATGTTCTTTATGGCAAATATGCCGGAACTGAAATTAGCGTAGAAGGTGGTGATTATCTTATTATGAGAGAAAGCGACATCCTGGCAATTGTTTAAATGTACCAATTTGCAGATGTGCAAATGTGCAGAATAGCGAACAGAAACTATAAGAGTGCGACCCTTCGACAAACTCAGAACAGGCTTCACTAAAGCTAAATAGATACCTGAACGTTGGGTCAATAATCTCAAATTTTAAACTTCAAATCTCAAATTTAAAAATATGGCTAAACAATTATTCTTCGATATTGAAGCAAGAAACCGGATGAAAAAAGGTGTTGACATTCTTGCTAACGCTGTGAAAGTTACACTTGGACCTAAGGGTCGTAACGTAGTTATTGAAAAGAAATTCGGAGCTCCATCAGTAACTAAAGATGGTGTTACCGTTGCTAAAGAAATAGAACTGGAAGATCCTATTGAGAATATGGGTGCTCAGATGGTGAAAGAAGTGGCATCTAAAACTGCTGACATTGCAGGTGATGGTACTACAACTGCAACTGTTCTTGCACAATCAATCATCAGCGAAGGTTTAAAGAACGTTGCTGCTGGTGCAAACCCAATGGACCTGAAAAGAGGAATTGATAAAGCTGTTACTAAAGTTGTTGAAAGCCTGAAAGCTCAGTCTCAAACTGTAGGTTCTGATAGTGCAAAAATTCAGCAAGTAGCTTCTATCTCTGCTAATAATGATGATGTAATCGGTAAATTGATCGCTGAAGCTTTTGGTAAAGTTGGTAAGGATGGCGTTATCACTGTTGAAGAAGCAAAAGGTACTGAAACAACTGTTGAAATAGTTGAAGGTATGCAGTTTGACAGAGGTTACATCTCTCCTTACTTCGTTACTAATAGCGAAAAAATGGAAGCTGAGCTGGCTAACCCTTTCATCCTGATCTACGACAAGAAGATCAGCACAATGAAAGACATTCTTCCTATTCTTGAGAAAGTTGCTCAGCAAGGTGCTCCTTTGTTGATCATCTCTGAAGATCTGGAAGGTGAAGCTCTTGCTACATTAGTAGTAAACAAACTTCGTGGCACATTGAAAGTTGCTGCTGTTAAAGCTCCTGGCTTTGGCGATAGAAGAAAAGAAATGTTGCAGGATATCGCTGTACTTACAAAAGGTATCGTTATCAGCGAAGAGCAAGGTTACAAATTAGACAATGCAACGCTTGACTACTTAGGTAGAGCAGAAAGAGTTGTTATTGATAAAGACAATACAATCGTTGTAAACGGTCGTGGCGAAAAAGCTGACATTACTGCAAGAGTTAACCAGATCAAAACTCAGATCGAGAACACTACTTCTGACTACGATAAAGAGAAGTTACAAGAGCGTTTAGCTAAATTGAGTGGTGGTGTTGCTGTATTGAACGTTGGTGCTGCTACTGAAGTTGAAATGAAAGAAAAGAAAGACAGAGTTGATGATGCATTACATGCAACAAGAGCTGCTGTTGAAGAAGGAATTGTTCCAGGTGGTGGTACTGCTTTCTTAAGAGCTATCGAGTCAATCGAAACTTTGGAAGGTGCTAACATCGATGAAACAACTGGTATTAAGATCGTAAGAAGAGCTTTGGAAGAGCCGATTCGTATCATAGCTGCAAATGCGGGCATTGATGGTTCTATCGTTGTTCAGAGAGTGAAAGAAGGTAAAGGTGACTTTGGCTTCAATGCAAGAACTGATGTTTATGAAAACATGTTTGCAGCTGGTATCATCGATCCTACTAAGGTTGGTCGTGTAGCTTTGGAACATGCAGCTTCTATCGCTGGTATGTTGTTAACTACTGAGTGTGTGGTAGCTGATAAGCCTGAACCTAAATCTGCTCCTGCTGGAATGCCGGGCGGAATGCCAGGAATGGGTGGAATGGATTACTAGGACACAAATTAGTGTAATATAACTGAGAGCCTCATCGAAAGATGGGGCTTTTTGTTTTATTAGATGTGTCCGAACTTCCTCCGGTAAGCAATCAACAAACTCACCACATCGTCATAACTCTTTAAACCCCCAGCTTGATTATTGGCTTTGAGATATTGTCCGTACATACTCATGACTACAGAAGACATTTGCTCAGAAGCTGTGGTTTGATTCCGCTGGAAATATTCCCTGATCTTTCTCCTGTCGAACCTAACCAATGTATCCAGCTTTTGATTGTATTGCTGCAAAATGGGCATCACCACTGTATCTTTTTCCGAGAACTTTGTGAACACAAGCTTAGTCCGGATGGATGAATAAAGATCCAGATAAACCGAATACCGGAAATAAGGATCGGTAGAGGATGATGCTGCAAGAAACCCGGCAAAGCTGGCTTCATTCTCTTTTGCATAACCAACCTGGTGACCGATCTCGTGACACAGAATAAACGCTTTCATCACTTCGGGAATACTCGTGCTGAGCTGTGCTTCTCCTGTAAAAGGATTATAGTACCCAGTAAATCCAAAATATTTGGCTGTAGTTGAGTACATACTTTTCTTTACTGAAACGGCTGAATAATCCAGAAAAGGAAATTTCTGAGCTGCCAAACGATAGCTTTCAACCGACCCTGACCTCATTTTGGCGAAAGATTGTTTAGGCAGAATAGTGTCTTTGGAAATGAGCAGACGATTCTCATTCAACCTCGCCACTACTTCATCCAAAAGTTGTTCTACTTTTGAAGATGAATACTTCCCAGTTGGCAGCTGAAGCTGATAATCAATTCCTTTTCTATGATAATTTAAGCCCCAAACCAAATTAAAGATGATGTAAATCCACATCAGCAGCCTTACAAACCTGAAAGTACGCTGAAGGGTTTTCTGGATTGTGATCTTTCGACGGATCGTGGCGATAATCGTCTTCAGCACTTTTACAAGCAGCCAAATTCCAAAAACCAGGTACAGAATATCGCCTATGCTAAATGGAAGCCAACCTGTCAGGAAACGTTGAAGAGCAGATATATAGGGATAGATCTTTGCTGAATAAACTATTTCAATCCAAGTATGGAAATAGGTTGCTATGGTTAACAAGATGCAAAGCACCACCGGAACCACCCATTTCAGCCAGTGATTTGAGCTATATTGCCTTGCTTTTGAAGGGTTTTGCATAACAATTTGCCAAATAACGGAAGATTGAGATGAAAACCAATTTTCCCCTTGCATTTCCCTTGTTTTATAATACCTTTGCCCACCCAAAAACCGGCGTCATGAGTAACAGAAGGGATTATGAAATTGCGTTTGTTGGGTTAAAACCGGGTATTCATGAATTTGCTTACAAGGTTAACGATAAGTTCTTTACACAGTACGGCGAACAGGATTTTGAACATGTAGAGGCAGATGTGAAGCTGACTTTAGACAAGAATTCGGGCTTCATGATGTTGAAGTTTGATCTTGGCGGAAAGGTTGATACTCATTGTGATAGATGTGGGAATCCACTCCAGGTTCAGCTTTGGGATGAGTTCAATATCATTGTAAAAATGGTGGAAGAGCCTGAGATGATGAACAACCAGGAAGAAGATCCGGATGTTTATTACATCAGTCACAACGAAAGCCATTTGTACGTAGCTGACTGGATCTATGAGTTCATCAACCTGAGCTTACCGATGCAGAAGCTTTGCCCTGAAAAGGAAAATGGAGAATCTGGCTGCAATCCTGAGGTGCTTGAGAAGTTGAAGAGAATGGAAGATGAGGCTGGAAAAACCACCAACCCTATCTGGAAAGGTTTAGAGCAGTTCAAGGATATTGACGAGAAGAAGAATTAGAAGACCGTATCTGGTTTGTCGTTTCTGGTTATCCGTTTCTTGTTAAGCTGTTGAATTTTGTAATTGCTGTCAGTATAGCAGACACCCAACGAGAAACAAAAGAACGAGAAACAAGAAACAACAAACGGGTTGAGTAAAGAACAGAACGTACAAGTGAGTGACACAACGAAGTTTAATAGTAGTTATGTCGCTGACCCAACAAAAAGAATAAAGATTTTTTAAATAAAGGATAAAACAACAGGTTATGCCAAATCCTAAACGGAGACATTCCCAGCAGAGAAGTGCAAAGAGAAGAACTCACTACAAAGCTGAGGAAGTTACGCTGAGCAAAGACACAACGACAGGTGATATTCACCCACGTCACCGTGCACATGTTAGTGAAGGTAAATTGTACTACAAAGGAAAGTTAGTTGCTGAAAAAGCTCCTTTAAAAGCTTAATCTTTTGCTTCACAATATTTGACTGACCAGGCAAGTTCTTGTAACCTGCCTGGTCTTTCTTCTTAACTAAACTGCCGAGGATATGACTATTGCCATTGATATGATGGGTGGTGATTTCGCACCGCTTGAAGCCGTGAAAGGTTTACAGCAGTACATGAGTGGCAATGCCGAACCGGCAACAATTCTTTGTGTTGGTGATGAAGTGCTACTTCATAAACTGCTCAACGAACATCAGTTGATCTCTCCTAATATTCTTGTTGTTCATGCACCTGAGGTGATCGGTTATAACGAACATCCTACCAAGGCACTTAAAGAGAAACAGAAGTCATCTATCGCAATTGGTTTTCATTTGTTGGTTACAGGAAAAGCAGAAGCTTTCATTAGTGCTGGAAACACAGGAGCTATGTTGGTTGGAGCTATGTTCAGCATCAAAGCAATTGAAGGTGTACAAAGACCTACCATTGCTACCGTTATTCCTAAGCTGAATGGCAGAACAGGTTTACTGGCTGATGTTGGATTAAATGCTGATTGCAAACCTGAACACCTTGATCAGTTTGCCACCCTCGGAACGCTTTATGCAAAGAACATTCTCGGTATTGACGAACCAAATGTAGGCCTGATGAATGTTGGTGAGGAAGAAGGTAAAGGCAATGCATTGGCTCAAGCCACTTATCCCCTACTAAAGCGAAATGCACAGATCAACTTCATTGGCAATATCGAAGGCAGAGACATTTTCAGCGATAAAGCTGATGTGATGGTTTGTGATGGTTTTACCGGAAATGTAATCCTGAAAATGGCTGAAAGCTTTTACGAAATTGCTCATCACAGGAACTTCCATACTGACGAGTACATTCAACGTTTTCACTACGAAAATTATGGCGGCACACCGGTTTTAGGTGTTGCAAAGCCCGTGA
Source organism: Chitinophagales bacterium (assembly GCA_031424775.1). Lineage (GTDB taxonomy): Bacteria > Bacteroidota > Bacteroidia > Chitinophagales > Chitinophagaceae > JAEZDC01. The sequence goes on from JANPIB010000066.1 coordinate 7,635, forward strand.
TCATTGGCCATGGAATTTCAAATGCCACAGCTTTCTGGAACATGATACGCTTAGCAGAAAGAATGATTGAAACTGATGTTTGCGAACAGATGAAGAAAAGTTTTGCTGAGGTAGCCAGCAATAGTGCTGCTATTTAGCTTCGTTGTGTCACTCACTTGTACGTTCGGTACTTTACTGAGCAAATGCACTGCAGCATCTAGAACATGCTGGCAGAAATCCTCCATTCTTCACCAATGTTTTTCTGAACTGAGCAAAGACGGATGAGTTCCAGACATGTTGCAGATTTTGCTGGTGCAGATTTCCAACGGTAAGGTTATAGCATCTTCCATGAGCTGGAATGGCATCTCCATTAGATTTGATCATGATAGCTGTGAATGCATCATGGCAACGTTTACCAATGAACAACTCAGGATGCAGGTAGAATGTTTGAAGTTGTTGCAGCGTAGTCAGATCAGGTGAAAAGCTCACCTTGAAATTCCATTGCCTGCTTTTGATCTTAGCGATCTCATGCTGCAGTTCTTCCAGATTTACATTTTGAGGCTGTGTTTCTTCTACATTAGAAATTGTTGCAGGATAATTACTTCCAAAGTGAATGTTGTGCTCATCAGCTGTTTGCTGCTGGGTATAATTCGTGTGCATGAAACCGACTTCCTTCAATGGCAAGTGTTGAACTGCTTCAAGAAATTCCAGTAGTTTGCTAGTGTTCCATTCTGTGATCACACAAAACAGACTCACCTGCACAGCATTGGTCAAGCTGAGTAGCTTCTCAATGCCTTTAATGGCTTTATCGAAAGCTCCTTCCCTGCCACGAATGAAATCATGAATGGCTGCAGGTCCGTCTAATGAAACAAATAATTCATTTACACCTCCGTTCACCAGTTTCTGAGCCTGGCTTTCCAGGTTGAAGCCATTAGTTGTAATGGTAACATATCGTTGTTTTGATCTGGCGTATAAAAGACTCTCCTCTAAATGAGTATACATCAATGGCTCGGTGAAAGCGTAGCCAAGTTTGGCTTTGGGAAAATACTTAGATGACTGATCTACCACTTGCCTGAACAGCTCAATGGGCATGTGCAAAGGTTTTGCTCCCATCAGGTTGTGGTAGAAATTGCTTTGCTGGTAGCCAAGACCAACATCACACATTTTGCAATGCAGGTTACAGATGTTGTTTACACCAAGAACGATCCAATTTGGTGCATGAAACAAACGTGTTGGTAGATAGACGTCGTTCAGATTCTGTAGTCGTTTAGATATGGTGTGGAGGTTTGGCATTTACTAACTGAAATTCGGGAAAAGGTTTGAAACAGCAACCTGTCTCTGTTGAATGTTGAATAGAACGTACAAATGAGTGATCCTTCGACAAGCTCAGGACAGGCTCCAGCAAAGCTTAAAAGATGTACTTCAGCTGGCTAACTACTTCTTTCTTATCACATAGATCACCGAACTACATTTTGAAGTATCGTTAAAAACTTCCCAGTTAGAAAGCCAACCTTTCCAGAATGCACTGATGATGTTGTTGTAGCCGTTTTTGTATTGCTCACTCAGCATAGAAACATAGAAGCTGTCGAACCACATTGGCTTGTGAGCAATGACCTGCATTCCGTGTTGTTCAACCAGAATATCCATGCTATGCGGTGAAAAATGATAGAGATGTCTTGGCACATCATAAGCTGCCCAGAACTCATTATAAGCCTCAGCATCGAAGCTGGTGTAATTGGGAACAGCAATGAACAATGTGCCGTTGTGTTTTAAAATTCGTTGGAAAGTATCCAAGTATCCATGCAAATCATGTACATGTTCCAACACATGCCACATCGTGATAGCATCGAAAGTTACTGAAGGCAGTTTGTACAGTTCTTCCGGTGAGTTGAGATCTAACTGGTAGTTCTGCTTTGCATTTTGACGAGCCGTCTCATCAGGCTCTAAACCTGTTACAGTCCAGCCTGCTTTTTTCATAGTTGCTGCAAAGGCACCAGTTCCGGCACCAACATCAAGCAAGGTTCCTGTATTTAACGTAGTAAGTTTTCGAATGATTTTTTTCTTAGAAACTAAGGTGTAACTCCTAACCCAATGATACAAACGATTGATGATGCCCTTTTTTGTGTCGGAATGAGAAACATAATCTTGAGACATGTAGTATCTGCCGATCTCCGAAGCAACAGGAACTCTCTGAGTGAATCTTACAGTGCAATCTGAACATTCCCAAACTTCAAAGCTTTCTTTTGAAACAGTTTGATCTATTGCTGAAAGTGCAAACCCAATTTTTGGGCTTTTGCAAACAGGGCATTGTTGGTATGTGATCACCTCACTCATAACGAGGGGCAAAGAAACAAAGTTTTGAGGAAGAAATCCGAAGCTAAACTTCAGTCATGTAGAAATAACCGATTGCAGCTAGGGCAAGTAAAGCAAGAACGGTAGGCCATATCCACCAACGATCTTCGGAAGAGGTATTCTCGGTAAGATATTCTTCACTTACAACTTCACTTTCTGATTGAATCAAGTGTGTTGCAGTTTGCTCTACCTCAACAGGAACAAGATTCGGAAGATAATTTGTTATGGCTGATGATGGCTCAAAGTCAAGTTCACCGAGGTTGTTTTTTCTGAGCAACCCAATACTACTTAGTTCAACAAAAGAATTGGATTGAATGTCTTTTCTGAGCTGATAGGCGAAATCCTGGAATCTTCTTACTGCATCTACTTCGGTAATTCCTTGTTCCGCAGCAAGGAATTGATATAGGCTTTTATCAGTAAGGGCCGCTCCTTTTTCGAACTGGATTTGTTGAGATGGAGAAGTGAAAGACGATCCATCGAATTTTGCAGGAGTGTTTGCAACAGAGAATATTCCAACACCGGGAATTCCAACATTATCATTTAGCACAAGGAATTTATACAGAGAATCCAGCATTATTTTTTAGCAGTTTGACCGAACGAATATACAACTCCGGCCAAAACATTAAAACCTAATACCCTATAGTGGTTCCAACGCTGATAATCATTGTTGAATACATTATTGAATTGTAGCCATCCACTGAACTTATTGGTGATACCCAGTTCAAGTCCAAGATTCATGTCAATGGCTGGTTTTTGTTTCAGGCTTGCCAGGTTTCTTGCTCTGTATTGTGGTCCATCCCAAAAGAAAACATCAGAAGTAATAGAAAGATCTTTCAGCAAATGCCAACGAAGGCTACCTGTAACCTCAAGTGGCAATAATCCATAAGCCTTATCATACGTTTGCTGGTTTGAGAAACTGTTAAATGTTGCTCCGGCAAGAAATGAAAATTTCTCCTGAACAGTGTAGCCAACCTCTCCATGAATTCTGAAACTCTTCATTGAAGGTTCCATCAACACTTTGAATGTTTTACCATCTAAAGTATCGTTTACAAAAAGAGCAACATTACTATAGTTAAGCATCGAAACTTTTGCGTTGTAAGTGAAATGATCTCCCGCAGATCCTTTTAACCCTGCATACTGTTCTTTGATCCGTGTGTTGTTGGAAAATGTTGGCTGAGCAATAAATGGATTATACGTTGCAAGATTTTGGTAAGTGTTCCTGTGATAATATCCTACCCAACCTAACTGAAGTGAAAATGGTTGATCCTTTACCTTAACATCAGCTGTAAAATTCGGAAGCAGGTTGAAAACAGAATTATCCCATGAAGGTGTAAACCCTGCATTCACTTTTATGTTCGGGGTTTTGAACTGAAAAGCCGGTGTGAGATAAAACAGGTTATTATCGTAAGTGTTCTTAGGAGTTTTTAAAGATGTAATATCTCCAAACAAACCCACAGTCAACCCAAACACTCTTCCAAAATTTTTTGTAACAGGTAGAGCAAATGATAAGGTAGATTCATTTCCACTCCGGTTATCATTGAAGAACTCCATTCCAACAGATGGGCTATAATCAATTGGAGCATCCGCTACTTTATTTCTCAAACCTATTCTTACACCGAACGAACTAAAATTTTGTTTTAGCGAGTCCTTGTTCTTGTACTTCATGCTATCTGCAAAACCATACAAATATTGATTAGAAAGATCAACATGAGCTTTCGCATTCCACTCACTCTTATTATTCTTTGAAGCGAATACACCTAATCCCTCCAGGTTGGTTCTGCTAAATTGCTGAAACGGTAATTGACCTTTCGATGCAACATATTTTCCATGCACATTCACAACTGACTTCTGTCCATCACCAAAACTCAATCCTACACGTACATAAGGAGAAGTAAAATTTCCATAACCAGCTTTTACATAGTTATGGTTCTGCCAGTTGAAACCAGTGTCAGTATCCAAAGCAAGTGGTTGCAAAGGTGTTGGCTGGTAAGCAAAGAATAAGTTCTGAGATGGTATCGTATAAAACAGGTTTGGTCTTGTGCTATCTGCAACAGGAGATGCCGCACTAAAATTGATCTTAGCAGCAGGCTTCAGTGTTGGTTTAAATGAAGATGTTACCACTACCGTCGTAGGCTTTGTGGTATCTAACGTAACTTTCTTTTGAGCGAAAGAGCTCAAACCCAATAAAACAACGGAAAATGTTATACTAAGTTGCTTCATGTTTTCTTTATTATGATACCAGCTTTTGTTTTTCATGCATCGTCTGTGGAGCCTGCACTGAGCTTGTCGAAGTGTCGCACTCTTGTACAGAAAGAACATTGTTCATCTTTACTCCACCTTACTATTCTGATTCTTCTCTGCAATTATCTTATCCAACTTTTGCTGAGCTTCCGCTTTCAATTCAGGTATAGTTGAATTATCAACAACGCTTTTTAATGTAGCTTCTGCATTAAAATAATCTTTTTGTTGATAGTAAACTTCACCCAAAAGAATATAGGCTTTAGTGATCCAATAGTCATACGATCCAGCTTTGTTGATCACTTCAAAAGCGGCTTTCTCAGCCTCAGGTAGTTTATTCTGTTGCAATAGCATTTCTGCAATTCTAAATCTTGCTTCTGCTCCATACTCACTCTTGCCAAGCCCCAGCACCGTTTTGTAATAACTCGTGGCAACAGTAAGGTCGTTATTCAATTGACTGCTTTTTGCCAGAACCATATTTGCAATCATCTTATCATCTGTAGCCACACCTTTTTGCTGCAATAGTTCCTGGGCATTAGGAACAGCTTCTGTCCACTTACTCAACTTATATTGACAACGGAGTAAACCTCGCATCGCTTCCAGCTTTATATCAGCCTGGGTAGCCACATTTTTTAACTGTGAGAAATACAGCTCCGCTTTAGCGTAATCCTTCAACTCAAAATAGCTAATCCTTGCTGCTTGTAAGGTTCCTCTTTCAGCAAACTTGTTTGGAGCTTTTGCAGCTACATTGCCGTAATAAGTAACAGCATTGGTGTAGTCTTTTTTATTGTTCAGAATCTCGGCAGCATAGAAATTAGCATCTACAGCGTATTTACCATCAGGGAATTTGCTGATGTAATTTTTGAATCCTGTTAATGCAGCGTCTATAGCTTTATTATTATACTGAATCTGAGCTGAGGCATAAGTAAGAGAATCTTCTTCATTAAAGCTGATGTCTTTACCACTGGTTCTCATGAAGGTTACGAACTCACCAGGCTGTCCATTCTCAACGAAAATACTACGGATATATTCTATGGCATCATCACTCTCAGCAGAGTTAGGATAAGTTGATACTAAATGTTTGAAGTTATCCAAAGCCTTATTGTTATCATCAAGATTATAATAAGATACGCCAAGTTTCAGGTAAGCTTGTGGATAGAGTCCCGCTCCTTTTTTGTTTTTGATTAACCTGTTCAATGGATCAATTGCTTCCCGGAACTTCTCATCACCCAAATAAGTATTAGCGATCTCGAGTTGAGCATCAGGAATTAAGTTAGAGTTAGGATAACGCTGTTCAAGACTATTAAGCAAACCAATCTTTTCTGTATTCTTGTTAGAAGCACCTGAGATTATGGCCTTCTGATATAGGGCATAGTCAGAACCTGCAGCACCAATTCTCATTACATTATCATACATCTGCAAAGCCTGGCTAAAGTTCTTCGTCATGAAATATGCATCAGCACTTCTTAGGTAAGCATCCTGCTGAACGTTTGATGATCCGGCAGAAATAGTCTTTGTGATCTGCTCAAAATTTCCAAGTGCCTGTCGATATTGATCTGTATTCATCAAAGCGTAGCCAAGAGTATATCTTGCATTGCTAGCATTCACTTCTCCATTCGTTTGTGGAGTTGCCAGGTATTTATTCAGGAACATTATAGCCTGGTCATTCTTATTTGATCTATAACCGATCTCGCCTTTCCAGAAATTAGCAAGCGGCAACCAATTAGTGTTGTAAGGAATGTTCATCAACCTGTCAATCAACTCTTCAGCTTGTGTAAGCTGTTGATCATTGATCAACTCTACTGCTCTTCCATATAAAATTCTTGGATAAACTTTGTTTACATTTTCGCTTCTTGCACTCAAACTTTCAAACAAAGACAGTGCATCAGCATAGTTGTTACTATTCGCCATACCTGCAACAAGCAATTCTTTTGCTTCCTGCAAATAAGTTGACTTCGGATAAGAGGAAATGAAAGACTCTAACTCAGTTAAAGCAATATCATTAAAACCTAGCTCGTAAGAAAGCTTTGCATAATTGAAACGGGAAACTTCTTTCTGAAAAGCATTACTACTATTCGTTGCACAAAAGAGAAATGCACTTCTTGCATTTGCTTTCTGATTGGTTTTTAAGTATGCATCAGCCAGTAAATACATACTGTTCTGAGCAAGTGAATCTTCTTTTCCACCTAACTGCTTAAAACCATCGATGGCTTTATTCCAGTTCTGTGCTGCGTAATAAGAATAGGAAAGTTCATAAAGATCCTCACGTTTCACCTTTGATGTCTTACTTACATATTCCTGCAAATACGGAAGTGCCTTAGTGAAATCCTTATTTTCAAAATAAGCATGACCCAGTAATTGCTTCATTTGAACATCGTAATACTGACCACCTCTTTTTAAAGCAGCTTCACCGTATTCAATTGCTTTATCACGTTGTCCGTTGAAATAGTATATCTGGGTAATGTAATAAGGTACCACCTTTTCATAGGTAGGCTCTTTTTCCACCAATTGAAAACTTTCTAAAGCTTGCTTGTAATTTTTCTCTTTGAAGAGGATGAAGCCGTAATAATAATTTGCATCCAAATAATTAGGATCAGTTTTAATCTGCCTGATGCTGTTGAATAAGGGTTTAGCCTGAGTAAACTGTTGCAACGTAAAATAGCTGTATCCCTGATGGAATTTCATTTCAGCTATCTGACGATTGCTAAGATTAGCAACATTGGTCTTCTCGTAATATTGAAGTGATTGCGAATAATCTTGTTTACGGTAATAAAATTCCGCAAGCTGATAACTCATTATCTGAACTCTTGGCGTGTTGTATTCCAACGCAATAAACTCTACTGCAGCATTCTCAGCCGAAGCATCATTTAACTGTAAGCCACAAACAAGAGAATAGTACTTTGACTCAAGTTTAATAGAGGTTGAGATATTGCTGTATTGAACATCTTCAGCCGACAAATTCTTAAATAGTGGATAAGCCAGACTGAACTGATTTTTTTGATACAGTTCCTTCGCAAGTTTAAAGTTCTCGTCAGGATCGTTGTGAAATTTTGAACCCTGGGATTGTGCAGTTAGAGATGCAACAACCATTAAAATAACTAAGCTGAAAGTTTTACAGCGTTGTATCATATTTGGCTAACGTATGTGATCATTCAAATATTTGCAGTTGTCTCTTAATGAAACGTAAAAGATTTTACTAAGTTACTGTCGTTCACAGGCAAAGCAATAAACGTTCCTTCAATGTGGATAATCTCGACTACCTGATTTTTTTAACAACAGGTGTGGGAAACCATTAAAACAAAAAACCATCGACGTATCGATGGCTTCGTCCGACAAAACGGACAAGATATTTAATGAGTTTCAGTTAAGCAAATAAAGTGACTAGTTATTTTGATTAACTAAGTACTACTATCAATGCATAGATTACACCAGGTAACCAGAATAATAAAGTAAGGATCAATGATATCCAAAATTTATTATTGATCGCACCCTCATGTAAATAAACAGCTAAAGGTGGTAACAGGATCGCTAGTATAACCAGCAATAATGTGTTGGTACTTGGCTCTGCTCCTGCTGCTTTAGATTCCTTAAAATCTCGAACCACCTTTTTTACGTCTCTTAGTTTCTCTCTCTTTTCTCTTTTTGAAAGAGATTTAAAACTGGACAATGCTTCATTAACGGTTTTAGAGTCTGGTGTTCCTTCCTTAGAGGTTTCTGTAACATTAATTGCGAATACAGGAGAGCATACCATACTGAATGCAAAAAATGCAACCAGCAAACGGGTGAAGATTTTTTTCATGCTTGAATTTAAAATTAGAAGATGTTATAATACAACAAATATTATGCAACTTTCACTTTCCATTAAGAAAGCTTGGCTTAGCAGCAAAATATAATAATTGTGTAGAGGAAATGTATCACATCTCAAAAAGGGGTTTCACATTTGACCAGAATTGATCAAGTCGAATAATTCGGGGTTTGAAAAATGAAATCAATGTAGGCCAATCAGCTTTGTTTAGGATATGTACATCAGTAATCTCAAGATATATCCTACTTACAAGCTTGTCGTTTTCATCTTTCACGGCTGCAATCCAGTTCCAATCTTCTTCCAAAGCATTGTTTAAGAGTAATCTCAATTGCTCAAACTTCTGGTAATGATTCTTTTGTTCATCCAGATCTGGATGAGAAATCTCAATTGCAATTGATGCCCCTTTTGCAGCATTTATCTTGAAGGAAATATGCTTAACTCTTGTTTTATAATTGATCCAGTTGATCCTTTCGCCTTCGGCAGATAAGATCGGCTGCATATATTTTCCAAAAGCCGTCCAAAACTCTTCTCGCAATTGTGATGCTTCTTGCCTGGAGTACATAATAGCTACTTATACTAATGCTACTGCTTCTTCACCATACATCTGACTTTTGAACTTGAGTGATGGAGAGGAGATCAAATTCCCCAATCCAAGTTTTGACCATTTTTCATCAACAGACTTGATCGTATCATCATCTGCAACAATAATATTTGGCCAATCTCTTTGAAAGTTGTCCAGCTCTTTCGTTTTGATCGTTCCATCCAATCCCAGACAGGCAAATGTTTTTCCTGGCTCTTTAAACGAAGCTCTTTGAATAAGAATTGAATCTCTTTTAGGATCAAGGTTATTGCAAAAACGCCAGAGGGCTACAGGTAGGTCATCCGTATCAACCGTATGCTCTACATACAGAATCATTTTAATCCCTTCAATTTCAGGAGATGCAGATATCTGTTCATGCAACTCACGAATATGACCGAGCTTTTCTTTTTTTACTGAAACAATCAAACACGGAATACTCCTCTTTAACAAGCTTTCGTTGATCTTCACTACACTACTAAACCGTTCTGCAAAATTTGGAGGTAGCATTACAGGCTGAACCTGCAAATGGTTGGCGTCTTCAACTTCTTCAGTGTATTTGGTTGTTGCATCTATTGCAATCTTTCCTCCAAATCCAAGTTTGCTGCAGCTGTGATCCAACACATCCATCGGACCTGTACTAACGCTTATATCATTCACCACATCCATATTATGAAAAGCATACTTAGCCAAAGCTTCATAATCCTGTATCTTCACATGCTCATCAGCCACCACCAATATTTTATTGAACATCATCTGACCGGCACCCCACATGGCATTCATCACTTTTTGTCCCTGACCTGCATAATCTTTTTTTATCTGGGCAATTACAAGATTATGAGCTACACCTTCAACCGGCATATCCATATCAATGATCTCTGGCACCATC
>JANPIB010000067.1:0-14693 GCA_031424775.1 Chitinophagales bacterium
TATTCCAATGAAGCCGATTTCGAGAAAATAAAATCGGGATTGGAAAAAATCGGGTACTACCATAATGGGAATCAGGGAATCAAAGACCGGGATGTATTTAAAAAAAATGGGAAACAGTCAAGTGATATTTTAGATACCGTAAAGCATCATCTATATGTTTGTCCCATTCACAGTAAAGCCCTGGAGAGACATATCTTATCTCGGAATTTTTTAAGAAAAAATGATTGGGCAAGATTACAGTATCAACAAATGAAATACGAATTGGCTGAGAAAGCCAATCAGGATAAAAAACGATATGCTGAATTGAAAGGATTAAATGTGAATGATTTTATTGATTCAATTATAGAAAAAGAGAGAAAGAGTAATATCTATTGAAATTTTAGTGCAGCCCTCTAAAACACCTGATAAACCATCCAACTCACTACATAAGCCAGAAAGGTCATATAAGCCAACTGTATCAAAGGCCATTTCCAGCTACGGGTTTCTCTTTTTACAATAGCAAGTGTGCTCATGCACTGCATGGCAAGAACATAGAACACCATTAGCGAAAGTGCTGTAGGTAAGGTGTACACTTTTCTTCCATCTGGTCTAACGGCCGATTGCATTTTCTGCCTGAGAGAAGTATCATCATCTTCCTCCACACTGTACAACGTAGCCATCGTTCCAACAAAAACTTCTCTTGCTGCAAACGAAGTGATCAATGCAATACCGATCTTCCAGTCATAACCCAAAGGAGCAATTGCAGGTTCAATTGAGCTGCCAAGAATTCCTGCATAAGAGTTTTGCAGTTTCTCTGACTTGTATTGTTTATTTATCGCAGCTTTCTGTTCGGTAGTTGTTGCTGACTGTCGCATGACTGCATACTTACTTTCCACCACATCCATTTTTCCGGATGGACCGTACGAACTTAAAAACCACAACAACAAGCTGATAAGCATGATCACCCTACCGGCATCATAAATAAATATCCTGGCTTTCTCCACCATTGTTACACCAACATTCTTCCAACGTGGTTCACGATAAACAGGCAGCTCAAGAATAAAGAAGCTTTTTTCTTTCAGGTTGATGAACCACTTCATCACATAGCTAACGATCAAAGCCATTACCGTTCCGAGCAGGTACAAAGCCATCATCACCAAACCTTGCAAACTCAGGAAACCAAAGTAATGCGTATCTGGAATAACCAAAGCAATTAAAATGGTGTACACAGGTAATCTTGCACTGCAACTCATTAGTGGTGTAACCATAATGGTGAGTAGCCGTTCTTTCCTGTTCTCAATATTTCTTGCACTCATGATTGCAGGAACAGCACAGGCAAAACCACTGATCATCGGCATAACACTTTTGCCGTTCAGTCCAACTTTTCGCATCAGCCGATCAGTCAAAAAGCTGATTCTTGCCATGTAACCTGAATCTTCAAGTATGGTGATCAATCCAAACAGGATCATGATCTGCGGAACAAAAACGAATATCCCACTCAGCCCTGCTACCAATCCATTCACCAATAAATTGCTCCACCAGACTTCCGGCAAGTTATTGTTCAGAAATCCGGTGATCTTAGAAAAGCTCCAGTCAATGGCATCCATTGGATATTGAGCCAGCCAGAAAATACTTTGGAAAAGGAGAAACAATACTGAAAGTAAGATCACATAACCCCAAACCCTGTGCAGCAACACATTATCTAATTTCTCCGTGAACATTTTCTTCTGCAACGGATCAGGTTCAATCACATGTTGCTGCATGATCTGCCTGATGTGTGTGTACCGCTGCATGATCTCTTCAGCCTGAGTTTTGGTTGGATTGAACTTGTTGTCGATCTCAATCCGCTCAATCGTGGCTTGCATCTTCTCATCAAACGGAAAATTTTCATGATTGATGAGGTAATGGATAGCAGCATAATCACTCAACTCAGGAAATATCTGTTGAATACTTTCAATCGGCTTTGGAGCCAATTCTTTATTCTCAATAAAACTTCTTGCAGGAACTTTCAGGTTCAGCTTTACCAGTTGAGCCAGCGTTTTCTTAAACTGGGTTAGCCCTTTATTCTTACGAGGATTCACAGAAACGATTGGAACACCTAATTCGGTTTCCAAGCCTTCCACATCTATCTTGATTCCTTTTTTTGCAGCAATATCATTCATGGTGAGTGCTACCACCACAGGAACTTTCAGATCAATGATCTGGCTACAGAACAACAGGTTACGTTTCAGGTTACTGGCATCTGCAACCAGCACTACAATGTCAGGTTTAACATCACCATCCATTCCCATCAACACCTTATACGACACCCACTCATCTGCTCTTCTTGGGTATAGGCTATACGTTCCGGGAAGATCAATGATCTCAGCTTCAATGCTTTCGTCTAAAAAGATGTTTCCGGTTTTTTTATCAACCGTAACGCCTGGGAAATTTCCCACCTTCTGGTTCAAGCCGGTTAAAGCATTGAACAGCGAAGTTTTCCCGCTGTTGGGGTTACCAACTAAAGCAATATGTAAATCGGGGGAAGACATTAAGGGGCAAAAGTAACCTGTAACCTTGGGTAGGTATTACGAGATTGGGAGATTAACTAAGGTTTGGGTAGATGATTCTCGTCATTCCTTCAATGTTCTGCACCTACATTTGTAAGAATAATTCAGTTAACATGAACCGGTTATTCGTCCTGGCACTTATTCTAACAGCGTGTTCAACACCAAAAGGCAACAAAAGCTCAGAAGACAGAGCAGATTCAGAATTGTTAATGAACTTGAAAGATCATGTGTTCTTTTTGGCTGATGATAAACTAGAAGGAAGACAAGCAGGAAGTGCTGGTGAAATCATTGCAAGTGAATACATCGCAAATAATTTCTGGAAACTAGGATTGTCGCCAAGGGGTACAGAAGAGTTTATTCAAACTTTCGAGATCAATGAAGGGAAACAGATCACACCAAATTCTTACTTAAGAATAAATGGGAAGTCAGCTGAATTGAACACTGAGTATTTTCCGCTTGCATTTTCAGCTCAAACTTCTGTTTCAGGTAAGCAGGCTGTATCGTTAAGAGAAGCCAATGAGCCATGGTTTGTTGATGTGAAAAGCTGGATAGAGGAAAATAAAACCAATCCACACTTTGATATTAATGATGCTATCTCGAAAGAAGCTGCAAGAGCAGCATCGAAAAAAGCAACTGCGTTGATATTGTACAATAGTGGTAAAGAAGTTGACAATATCCAATTCAATAAAAATGATAAAACTGCTGTGACAACAATTCCGGTTGTGTACATCACAGCAACAGGCGTTAAGAAATATCTTTCTGACAAATCTGCCGAGTTAGATATCGAAGTGTCTATCCAGATGACAGAAAGAAAAAGAACGGCAAGAAATGTTGTTGCTTTCCTGGATAATCGAGCTGAAAACACTGTGATACTTGGTGCACACTATGATCACCTGGGATATGGAAGTGATAAGAATGCATTAGACACATTCAATGCTGTTCATAATGGTGCTGATGATAATGCAAGTGGAACAGCAGCATTGATTGAATTGGCAAGACTTATTAAAAAAAGTGCACCCACTAACAACAACTACCTCTTCATCTCTTTCTCTGGTGAAGAGTTGGGGTTATTTGGAAGTAAGTATTGGCTTGATCATCCTACATTCAATATACAACCTAACTATATGATCAATATGGATATGGTGGGTAGATATGATACAACTCACAAGCTTACAGTCGGCGGTTTTGGAACATCACCTGTATGGAGTAAGATTCTCAACACAGCGAATCCAGGCTTAGTAACTAAATACGATAGCAGCGGAAGCGGTCCAAGTGATCATGCATCTTTTTACAGGAAAGATATTCCGGTGCTTTTCTTTTTTACCGGAAGTCATAGTGATTATCACAAAGCCAGTGACGATGCACACAAGATAAATTTCGAAGGACAAAAAGACATTGTAAATTACGTGTACAATATTATTAAAGCAGCTGACGATAAAGGCAAACTTCCTTTCCTGAAAACCCGTGAACAGGATATGGGAAAATCAACAAGGTTCACTGTTAGCTTAGGAGTAATTCCTGATTATGGTTACACAGGAACAGGTGTGAGGATTGATGGTGTAAGCCCGGGAAAACTTGCAGAGAAGATCGGGTTGCAAGCTGGCGATATTTTATTGCAGCTTGGAGACTTTAAATTTGTAGATGTGATGAGTTACATGACTACCTTAAGCAAGTTTAAAAAAGGAGAAAAAACAAAACTCATCATCCAAAGAGGAATTGAAGAGAAAACATTCGACATAGAATTTCAATGATCAAATACCGGTTAAATACGGATGAACTTACAGATGACTTCTTCGATGATACGAGGTTGTTTGGCATAATTGCACCCATACGTAATTACCAGTTTTGCTGGCATTTGAATAATGTGACTGGCTATGAATTTCGCCTCAATCCTGAAGTAGAGATCCAACTCAAGAAAAAAGAAAGAAACTATTTCTTTTCGATTTATGAATACGCTGAACCGGTTAGTTCGTTAACGCATTATATCTATCACAATCATTTTGATGGTGAATACCTGTTACCAGAGTTTCGCCACATGGATTTTTTATGGCTGATGAAAGGCAATATCTACGATGAAGAAAAATGTGGTTGGCTGTCACAAACCATCAGGCAGATCAATGGTGTGCAGATGGTGGCTGAACTCACCAACGAAAAGATCAAGAATAAAGGGAATATGATCTTTTGAATAAAGAACAACGAACAAGAAATTTTGAATCTTGAACTAAATCTCCTTTGGCATGTGGCAGAAAACAAACAGTAAGCTTTATCGCAAATTCCAGTTCAAAGACTTTTCAGCAGCTTTCGCTTTTATGACGAGAGTTGCTTTTGAAGCTGAGAAGATGAATCATCATCCTGAATGGAAGAATGTTTGGAATACAGTTGATATATGGCTTTCTACACATGATGCAGGTGATATTGTAACAGAGAAAGACGAGCAGCTGGCTAAAGCAATTGACGACCTGTTATAAAAACAAAAAAGGAGCTGGAAAAAATTCCAACCCCTTTTTATCCTACCCTATGCTGCTGTAATTTTCGCCGGTTAGCAACGGCTTAATTCGTTTCACTGGTGCGTTTCAATTATATAAGTTCAACTACTGTGCCAGCGGAAATTAAAGCCAGTTCTACCTTTCAGTCAGTAGCATTATATAACTGTATATCAGAAATTAAGCCTGCTCTTTTGGTATTACTTAACAAAAGAAGCTCATTCAATAGTGTGGAATTCATGAGGAATATCCACAGGTCGTTCATCACAATCTCTCAAAGAGTGCTCTGAGTTTTTCCCTCGTCATGATCTGTTCCCAATCTTTACCAAGTGCATTTTCCCAAAGCGGCTTCATTCCAAGTGATACATTGATCATCGTATCAAACTGCTCATCTGTTAATCCTGCACAAATGCCGGCTGGGATATCGATGTTGTTTCTCTTAACCATCTCTTTAAACTCGGCAACACCTTTTGGATAATATTCTTCCAGGTGGTTCATCACAATACAATTACCAATGCCGTGTTTTGTTCCGAGTAAATAACTCAACCCATAACTCACAGCATGAGCAACACCTACTTGTGAATAAGCAATGCTCATTCCGCCAGCATAAGAAGCCATCATCAGTTTATCATCACACTCTTCATCCCAACCTTGTTTTTCAAGAAAAACATTTTGGCAAAGCTCCAAAGCTTTCTCGCCATAACTTTTGCTGAACTCATTCAGGTAAGTGCCTTCTAAACTTTCTATGCAATGGATATAACAATCCATGCCGGTGTAAAATCTTTGATTGTGTGGTGCACCAGCAGTGAGTTCGGGATCAAGAACAATTTGATCGAACGGAGTGAAGTCGCTATTCATTCCAAGTTTTTTTGTTGGTCCAGTTAGCACTGTTGTTCTTGAAACTTCAGCACCTGTTCCACTAAGTGTTGGAATACCAGCTTTATAAACACCTGGATTCTTTACCAAATCCCAACCCTGGTAATCTGCAGAAGAGCCTGAGTTGGTCATCATCAAGGAAACGGCTTTTGCAAGATCCATTGTTGAGCCTCCACCAATACCAATGATTCCACTCACTGTTCCAAACTCTTCCTTCAACATATTTGCAAGTGCATCTACGTAAGTTGTTTTTGGTTCGTAGGTAACATCAGCTGCAAATACTTTGTCTTTACCTCTTACAGGAATTCTTCCTAACAGCGGCTTATCTTCAAAATAATGATCCACCAAAAAGATCATCGGTGCTTCACCTTTTCTATGTGGAGCTAATATCTCATCTAACTGGTTGAAACTGCCTCTTCCATACACGACATAATCTACCATCTTGAAGTTCCTGAATTTCATATCGGCTGAATTTACTATGAAAGCGAATGTTCGCTAATGGTTGCGAATTTCCTGATTTGTATTCAATTCTCTCATAAAAAGGCTGTGAGTTTCGTTATTATTGCCATGATGAAGAAGTTCTCCCTGCTTTTGTTGTTGTTTGCTCCTTTATTGTCCTTCTCCCAGGACCTTACAGGTGTTTGGGTGGGATATATTCATAACGATACCACCAACATGAACTTGTATTATGAGGTGGTGATCAGCCAGGCAAAAGGAAAGCTGAAAGGATACTCCTACACCAACTTTGTTATCGAGGGACGAGAGCTTACCGGAGTGAAAACAATTGATGTAACAAAACAGGGTGAGAAAGTGTACATAGAAGATGCTGATCTGATCTTTAATGATTATCCTTTTGCTCCACCGAAAGGCGTAAAGCAATTAAGTGTTTATGAGCAGAAAGCTGATGATGTTTTGGAAGGAAAATTTATGACTTCGAGAACCAAACAATATGGAAAACAAGTTACAGGAACGATCTATTTACAGCGGGTTAGGGATTTTGAAGCAGCAAAGATTTATCCTGTACTAAAAAGAATGGATCTGCTGGCAACCCTTTCATTTATTGAACACAAAGAAGATATTGCAAAAGCCAATGCACCAAAACCTCAGCCAGTTGCAGAGAAAACAGAAGAGACCAAAAAGGTTGTACAGAAACCGAAGCCTGTAGAGCCTAAACCTGTAGCAGTTGCAGCACCGAAACCAGCTCCTGACATTACAAAAGAAGTGGAGAAAAGGAAAGTTGAAACCATTGAAACGGTTTACTTTAGTTCAGACAGCTTGGTACTTGAAGTGTACGACAATGGTTATGTAGATGGAGATTCTGTAAGTGTGATTATTAACGGAAAAGAATTTATGTCACATGTCAAGCTCACGTCTGCAGCAGTTCGTAAAACCATTTACATCACACCTGATATGGGTGATTCACTTAAGCTGATCCTCTTTGCTGAAAACCTTGGAACCATTGCTCCAAACTCAGGTATGGCAGTGATCTATGATGGTAAGAAGCAGTACAAAATTGCTTTCTCGGGTGATCTTCAAAGAAATGCTGCTATTATTCTAAGGAGAAAAAAATAATTAATCTAAAAGCTTATACACCAGGAACGCTGGCCAAACAATCGCTTTTAGAAAAGCTACTACCCCGGCACCGAAATTATCTACCTGCTGAACATAAAAGATAAAAGCACCAAGGAAGCCGGTGAACCAAACAAAGCTACCGGGTGAGCCACTTGCTTTAGGGTTCCAGGTTTTCTCTTTTTTTGGGGGATGATGCTGTGTCATAACACTGCTTTTGCCCACCAAGGTGGGCAATTGTTTAATAGCTAACAATGATAATAGTCAGTTTTAAAATTCGTGAATTTCAGTTATGCAGGAACCTGATCATTGATCTGATCCATGATGGCGTTGAAAAGTTCCTCCTTTTTAAAAGGCTTTCCCAGGTAAGCATCGGCTCCATTTTCTAAGGCAACATCTTTAGCTGCACCGTCGAAACCAGAGATCATAATCACCTTTAAATTTGGATAGTTCTTTTTTAACGTAGGTATATAATCAATACCAAAACCGTCTGGCAATTTGTTATCTAGAATTACTACTGAGGGCTGTTCCTTTTCCAGGTAATCAGCAGCTTGTTTTAAATTTTTTACATGGTCAAGTTCCAGGTTCTTACCACTGAGGATAATATTCAACAATAAACACATGTCTCCTTCGTCCTCAACAATCAAAACTCTTTTTGGTTCTTTGGTTACAGCTGTAGTCTTAGGCATAAATTATTGATTTACAGTTACAGAATAGGATTTCTAATGCTGGTTAGATAGTATATAAATCTAAAACTGTTCCATTCTTTAAATTGGGGAAAGCCACTTAATTTTCAAAAGTACAAGTGAGTCCCGAAATTGTCGGGATTGAAATGACACAACTAAGTTGAGCAGAAAAACTAAAAGCTGGTTACCCAATTACTCCACCAACACAAAAGCAGCCAAATCGGGAACGTGGCAATTGTCTTGAGCAAAATAAGAAAAAAACCTATTTTAAAAAGATCAGTAACAGCAATCGAACAAGGGTTAAAAATAAGATTAGAATTTATACAATAAAGACAATAGAAGATGGCAGTTGTACATCATTTCTATACATTTATGATTCACCCAGTATTGTTCTAACCTTTTTTATGAGATACATTTTTATTCTTTTAGCCTTTGCATTTATATCATGCAATTGGGCGAAGCAAAAATCCAAAGAAACTGTAAACAAGACCGGTGAAGTTGTTGGCAAAGCGGGATCTGAGTTCGTGAATGGTGTATCAAAAGGAGTGGAGAAAACATTCGACAACAAAATGCAGGTTTCTACTGCCTTATCAGAAAGTGGACTAAAGCCCGGAAAAGTCTTGATCAGAAGTACAGACAGCACTACCGATAACATTCTCACCCCTTATTTTATTTTTGATGGCAACATCAATCAACTCGTTACGGTAAAGATATTTTCAGAATCCGGACAGGAATATGGCAGGGCAGTTCAGCAGATCACGGGTAAAAAGGGTGAAGCCCGATATATAGATTTCGTATTCGACAAAAGAACAAATATTGATGGTAGAAGTAAGATCACGGTTGAGTAAGCTATTATTCCTCTACCTGAATTAAATTCTCAAATACTTACCGCAGTAAAATCACGGAAAACAGGAGCAAGGTTACAAGATAAAACAACCACTGCTCAGCTCTGATAGTTGGATTTTCCATAAAGATGTTTTAGATTATGTCTGACACTGTTAAGTTACACCATCAGCGTTAATACCGAATAACAACGCTTTTTCATGTGCTAAAGTTGTGCTTATTGCATTCAAACAATTTTATGTCAGAGATCATCCGTCCGAATGTGGCATCGAAAAAGCCGATCGGATCAGTCGAAACATATAAAAAGACTTTCCTGCAAAAAATAGCAGGCCCTGTTGTCTTAAAAGCTTTGCTTCCCTTAAAAAATTTGGTTACTCTTGCAATCCCCAATGCACATTTTGAACTTTACATACCAGGATAAAGAGTACACTGGCTATATTGCAAGTAGTACTATTAAAGAACCCTATTTTCACTGGTTATTCTTAGCCGACACCTCTTTAACTGAATTAATTGGGGATGATTGTATTGCTTTTAAGCAATTAGATGATGGTAGTCTGGAACATTTTAACAGGATATCAATTCATCATATTGAGTTAGTGAAAATTGCGGAGTTAAAAATTAAAGATTACCTGAATCAAAGTAGGTCATAACCTATTATTGATCCATATTGTTTTCTTTTCAATTGGTTGTCTTGGTGAAGCAATAGGAATACTCAGTGGAACACCACACAGGTAGAATCCAAGTAACTTATCCTGATTCTCTAAATCAAAAAAGGGTTTTGCTGAGTTATAATAGGTAACACCTCCAGTTGTCCAGTAGCCACCATATCCATAAGCATGTAAGGTTAAAGCCAGGTTCTGAACAGCACAGGCAACAGCACACATATCTTCAGCCTCTGGAATTTTCGAGAAACCTTCTCGCTTCATGCAGATAGCAATTACATGAGAAGCTTTGAGATAATCTTCTTTTAGCTTTTGATATTTCGCTTCAGAAAATTTGTCTCCGCTTTCTTGTTTATACAACTCAGACTGAAACTCACTTAGCTTTTTGATACCATCTCCAGAGTAAACAATAAAATGCCAGGGTTCTGTCTTACCATGATTAGGTGCCCATGTCGCATTCGTCAATGCCTGTTCAATCACAGCATTCGGAATTTTTTCTCCAGGCTTAAATAGTCCGGTTTTAATTGATCTTCTTTCTTGTATGATCTTGTTTAGTATTTCTGCTGATTGATCGCTCATAAAGCGAAATTAGTTGAAGCAGTTAAGACTAAATACGAAAGGAGAAACGCTAAGATGTATTATTTTAAAAGCAACACCCACCCACTTAATCTATGACCGTCACCTGTTTCTATCAGGTAGTAATAAGTTGCAGGTTCTACAGGATTGCCTTTGTTAGTTCCATCCCAAGGCTTGTTATACCCTATTGCATTAAATATCTGCTGACCGTAACGGTTGAAAATATACACTTTCAATCCGGGATAAAATTCTGCATTGCCGATCAGCCATTTATCATTGATATTATCGCCATTAGGTGAGAAAGCATTTGGAATATTAAGTGGATATTGAATATCAATCTTCATTGTATCCTTCAGCACACATCCATCAATAGAAGTGACAGTTAAGAAATATTGTGTTGCTACAGATGGCGATGCTATTGGATTATAGATTAATGGATTATTCAACCCTGTACCTGGACTCCACAAATAAGCAGCGTTGTTACTATGCTGTGTTGCACTAAGCTGTGTAGTTGTATTCTGAGGTAGGATGATATTATTTCCTGCGTTAGCAACAGGCATTTTTTTATAGAACACGTCAACGGTATCGCTTACAGAACATCCATTAAGGCTGGCTGTTGCACGATATTGATTCGGTTTAGAAACAACAATGGCAGATAAAGTTGAGCCATTACTCCATAAATAAGAAGCACCAGGATAAAACGCTGTAAGCTGTACTGAATCATACTCACAGATAAACTGGTTAGCACCCAAACTAATCATCGGAGCAGGTGTTACAGCTACATTGATATCATCTGTTGCAGTACATCCGTTTAATGTACTTACTACGGAATAATTTCCAGCTGTATTTACATTAATAGACGGAGAAGTAGCTCCGGTATTCCAAACATAAGTTGACCCAGTATAAGAAGCATTTAGCGTTAATGAATTCGTTTGACAGATGGCTGTATCCTTACCAAGATTTACTAAAGGCAGTGGTTTAACTGTTACGCTGATAATGTCTGTTGCAGTGCAATTATTCAGTTTGCTTATTACAGAATAATTACCAGAGGTATTCACATTAAGCTTTGCTGAAGTTGCTCCTGTACTCCAGACATAAGTTGCTCCTGCAAATGTTGCATCTAACATAACTGAGTTGCCCTGGCAAAATGAAGTGTCATTTCCAAGATAGACTACTGGCAAAGGATTAACAGTAACATTGATTGCATCTGTTGCAGTACATCCATTTAACGTATTGGTTACTGAGTAGTTCCCTGAAGTGATCACGCTAAGGGTAGCAGAAGTTGCTCCGGTATTCCATACATGAGTTGCTCCAGTATAAGCTGCATTTAATGGAACAGAGTTACCCTGGCAGATTGTAGTATCGTTTCCGAGATACACTACTGGTAACGGATTCACTGTTACATTCAAAGAGTCTTTTAGACTGCATCCATTCAATGTGCTAGTGACTTTATATTTCCCGGTAGTGCTTGCCGTAATTGATGAGGCTGTAGATCCATCACTCCATAAATAAGTTGCGTTGGGATAAGTTGCATTCAGTTGAACCGAATTACCCTGGCAGATAGTTGTATCATTTCCAAGCTCCAGAACAGGATTTTGATTAACTGTAACGTTGATCGTATCTGCTGCACTGCAAGTTCCTACTGTACTGGTGACCCAATATTTACCTGTTGTGTTTACTGAAAGCGTTGCTGAAGTAGCACCTGTATTCCATAAATAACTTGCATTCTGGCTTGCAGCATTCAGCTGAACACTATTGCCCTGACATATAGTTGTATCATTCCCAAGATTAACAGCAGGAGGTGGATTAACGGTAACGTTGATGGTATCTTTTGCTATACATCCGTTCAAAGAATTTATTACGGAATAACTTCCTGTGCTTCCTACTGATATGGTAGGACTTGTTGCTCCTGTACTCCAGACATAAGTTGCATTTGGATAAGTAGCATCCAATGCTGTCGTATTACCCTGACACAATGCTGTATCGGCACCAAGATATTTATATGGTTGAGGCTTCACACTTACATTCATCGTATCACTCAACACACAACCTTTTTTATTGGCAACCCTGATCCAATATTTTCCAGCTGTATTTGCAACAATGCTGTTGCCGATAGCACCGGTATTCCATAAAAGTGTATCGGCGTTAGTGGTAACAGAAAGGTTGACAGAATCTCCTACACAAAACTGAAAACCAGAACTGGTATTTGTAAATGATGGATCATTACTCACGACTACGAACGTATCTACATTCAAACAACGCAGAGCATAAGTATGTACTACACTATAGGTACCGGGTTGTGTTATATTGGTAGATTGGTTGGTACTTCCATTACTCCATTGATAGGTGTTTGTAACATTCGCTTCTGGATTATGCCCTGTGACCGTTAATGGCGATACTGTACAAAAGCTGGTGTCTTGTCTTGAGCGATATATCAGCGAGTCTTTTATAAACAGGGTAACGCTATCCGTAAATTGAGTTGTGCAAGTGTTTTTAGAAAAACGGATAAGGGCTTTCTCGGTTCCTTCATTAATTACATCAGCTAAGGCAGAGATGGTGTAGGTCTTCACATTCTCGTTCGCAGCAAAATTGATGGCAGCAGGAAGTGCAGTGTAATCTACACCTACTGTAGCTGTACCAGAATAGGTTGGCACTAATGTAAAAGCTCCTACATAATCCGGAGCACGGGTTAAAGTGATGGTTGCATCCTTGCAAGATTCAATTAAGGTAACAGCATTGCTATTAGATGGATCTGTGTAAGGACCAGAAGTAGTTGAACTTGCCACTTTTGGAGAACTGAAACTGTTGGCTTCGATGAAAACGCCGCTATCATGTGATTGATCATTAATGTCTGAAACTCCTATTTTGATATGATAAACCTGACACGGAGTTACTTTAGCTTTTGCTTCCAGAACGACTGTATGACCATCATATACAACAAATTGGGAGGTTGCATTATCAACATAATATTGTGGGAAGGGAGAGCCAGGCCATTCGGTACACTTTGATATTACCCCACCCGAAGAACCTGGAGTACCACTATTCACCGTATTTATTGTAACCGGAGTTGAAGTAGGAGCACCAGGTACTGTAGCTATATTCTTTTTCCCTAAAATCCCCGGGCCGCTAATGAAGAAAGCAAAAACATCATTAAAATTAGTACAGGCATATTCAGGATATTCTTCAGATCCGAAAATATACCTTATGTAAATGCTGTCACCTTGGGGTATAAAATCAAACTCCAATACACACGAATTATTTGTTGATGTTATAGCAGGATTTTGTCCACCTCCAGCATATGCAAAAAGATCGGCATCAGAAAAATTAGGAGTTGCGGCTACAGCCGCCTGGCTGTTTGCCGGTGAATTAACTCCTACAACACCAGTTTTGCTTCTTGCTGCTCCTGTTGATAATACAATCCCTGAATCTAAAAGAAAACTACCAGGAACTGCTTTGAAAATACCAGCGGAACTATCTCCACCTTTGTACTGTAGATTCATTATCGTTACGCCCTTACCCAAAATCTTCTGGGCTAAAATAAGTGGATCTTTTACCGTTGTAATATTCAATTGTGCCGAAGCCGGCAAAGCCATCAAAACAGCAATTACTATAAACAACTTTTTTAACAGAGGAAGAAGCATAAAATAATGCTTCTAAGTTAGGTTTTTACCCCTGTTCAGCCAAGATATGCCTTGTTTATACTGATGACATGATCATTCCACTTTCACAAGATCTTTCAACTCAACAATCTCAAGGTCTTTACTTGCAGGTCCGGTTAATACTCTTCCATCTGCCGTATATCTTGCTCCATGACAAGGACAATCCCAACTTTTCTCACTGTTATTCCACTGTACTATACACTTTGCATGAGTACAAACCGGGTTTACAGCATGCAGCGATCCTCTCTCATCACGATATAAAGCAATCGACTCACCTTCGTACTTAACAACTTTCCCTTCACCTTTAGCAATTTCAACAAGGCTTTCGATCTTTTCTTTGGTCAATCGTTTGCCGATGAATTCTTTCACCACATCAAGATTCTCTTTTACGAAGTTGCTAAAGCCAGCTACGGGTTTTATCCTGTTTGGACTATACACATCTTTATATTCACTCTCTTCTTTTGTTATCAGATCTGTAATCAGCCTTGCAGCAACGTGAGAGTACGTCATTCCATTACCACTGAAGCCTGTTGCCACATAAACATTATCTGTAAAGCCAGGTAAATGACCGATGTAAGGCAAGCCATCTGCAGGCTCAAAAAACTCTGAAGACCATTTAAAGCTTACTTCATCAATATCATAATACTTACTAATGTAGCTGTCTAACTTAGAAAAACAGAAATCGGTATTCTCATTGTGTCCGGTTTTATGATCTTCACCACCAACTACCAGATACTTCTCTCCATTAAGTTCCTGAGTTCTGTAATAATGATATGGATCGTACATATCGTATGCTAAAGCATCAGGATAT
>JANPIB010000068.1:0-4050 GCA_031424775.1 Chitinophagales bacterium
AAGGCAACGCAAAGCAGCTCGAAAGCATCAAAGGAATAGGAAGAAAAACGGCAGAAAGGCTTATTTTAGAGCTTCGGGAAAAGGTGAGTAAGCAAAGTGAGGACATCATAAATTTAACCGCTGGTCACAATACCAATGAAAGCGATGCGTTAAATGCATTAATTTCCCTTGGTATTGCCCGTAATACTGCAGAACAGGCAATTAGAAAAGTTACAGCCTCTAATGCAGAAACGCTACATGTTGAGGAGCTGATAAAACAAGCACTCAAAAACATTTAACTATCGAAGAGATCTCTACTTAATCAAGGTTTTAACTCTTTTGACCAGGACACCCATGCGTAATAGAATTTTCTGGCTGCTAGCTTTATTGCTTACGGCTACTTCTGTTTTTGCCCAGAAGCCTCAACCCAAAAAAGACACCACATTGCGTTATCCAATCAAGGACAGACGTGGTGACCGTTTTACCTGGCAAAATCGAAATCCTTTTGACCTGAGGGACTCGGCTTTTATTCAACAAACAATTGAATATGATCCGGTGACGAGGCAATATTTTATTGTTGAGAAGATCGGTAACCAGGTTTATCGTCGTCCTACTTACCTCACTTTCGAGGAATTCTATAAGATCAGGGCTCAACAGCAGGAAGCTGAGTATTTCCGTAAAAGGGCAAATGCATTAGCTGTATTGAACCGGAAGGTGGAAAGACCAAAGTTTAAACTCTTCAATAACCTTTTCAACCGGATAATGGGTGCCGATTCTACAGGAAAGGTGAAGATTGATATTCGTCCACAAGGTAATGTGGACATTATGGCTGGATATCAAGGTCAGAATATTAAGAACCCAACACTTCCTGAAAGAGCAAGAAGAAATGGCGGTTTTGATTTTGACATGAATGCCAACCTGAATGTGATCGCTAACATAGGTGAGAAGCTGAAACTTCCCATTAATTATAATACACTTGCCAATTTCGATTTTGAAAATCAGCTAAAGCTGGATTATAAAGGTCTGGATGATGAGATCATCAAATCAATCGAAGCCGGAAACGTGAACTGGCAGTCTAAAGGAACCTTGATACCAAGTACACAAGGTTTGTTTGGTTTGAAAACCCAGTTGCAGTTTGGAAAGCTCTTCGTTACCACAGCTTTGGCAAATCAAAAATCAACCCGACAGTCCCTTGCATTACAGGGTGGAGCTGCCACAACTCAGTTTCAAAAGAGATTGGATGATTATGAAGAGAACAGGCACTTCTTATTAGCTGGTCATTTTCGTGACAACTACAACAAGGCTATGAGCCAGCTGCCAAGAGTGAACAGCCAGGTTCAGATCATGAGAATGGAGGTTTGGATTACCAACAGAACAGGTGCTACCACAGATGCAAGAGATATTGTTGGTCTTGCTCAACTAGGTGAATCTGGAACAGTAGGTAGCAGAGATTTGCCGCAAAATGCAAATACACCTGTTTATAATAACAACATCAGGAATAATCCATCTTTCAGACAACCATCTCAAGCCACTTCTCTACTACTCGGATTGGGTTTGAGACAGGTAACAGATTTTGAAAAGACTTTCGCAAGGAAGCTCAATCCAAACGAATACTATTTCAATCCTCAAGTTGGTTGGATATCACTTAACCAGCAATTACAACCAGACGAGGTTTTGGCTGTTGCCTACCAATATACATATAACGGAAAGGTTTTCCAGGTAGGAGAGTTTTCGCAAGATCTTGGACTCGACAGCAGCAATGGTGTTCAGAAAGTGCTTTACTTGAAGTTACTTAAAGCCACTTCTCAGAGAATTCCTTCACTGCTTTGGGATCTGATGATGAAGAACGTGTATTCTTTAGACGTTGCTTCTATACAGCCAACAGATTTCAAGCTTAACCTGATGTATGAAGAGCCAAGTAAAGGCCTGAAGCGTTACTTACCTCAAAGTGATCCAGCTTACGAAGGTGTGCCTTTGTTGCGTGTTGTTAACCTTGATCGTTTAAACAACAGGCTAGACCCTCAACCGGATGGTGTATTTGATTACGTTGAAGGTTTCACTGTACTTTCTCAGCAAGGCAAGATCATCTTTCCTGTGTTAGAACCTTTGGGTAGAGATATTCAGCGAATCGCCATGCAATCGCTCCCACAAAATATTCGGGACAGCTTCACTTATCCCGAGTTGTATGATACAATCAAAGCCATCGCTCAAACATTTGCCAATAAGAACAGGTTTCTTTTCCAGGGACAGGTAAAAGGCAGTGGTGGTTCTGAAATATACTTAGGTGCTTTTAATGTGCCGCAGGGTTCAGTAAGTGTAACGGCTGGTGGACAGATACTGACTGAGAATGTTGATTTTACCGTTGATTATAATCTTGGCTCGGTTAAGATCATCAACCAGGCAATCCTTAATTCCGGTGTTCCGGTGAGTGTTCAGTTTGAAAACAATGCCGGCTTCGGTATCCAGCAAAGAAACTTCCTCGGTTTACGATTGGATTATCTCGCCAGTAAAAAACTCTCAATCGGTGGTTCTTTGGTAAGGCTTAGCGAAAGACCATTTTTTACCAAAATGAATTACGGAGAAGATCCGATCCGCAATACAATGTATGGCGTTGATTTCTCTTATCGATCTCCATGGCCTGGTTTGACGAGAATGCTGGACAAACTTCCTTTCTATAACACCACAGCAGCATCAAGTGTTACTGCTTATGGTGAAGCAGCATATCTTAAACCTGGACACCCTGCACAGATCGGCAAAGGTGATGAAGGGTTGATCTATCTTGACGACTTTGAAGGAAGCCGTAACAGTATTGATCTTCGTTTTCCCTGGGTAGCATGGACGTTGGCTTCAACACCTGCAGCTTTTCCTGAGGCTTCACGTTTTAATGATACTACTTATGGTATCAATCGTGCAAAACTTGCCTGGTATAATATCGAACCAATTTTGCAAGACAGAACAAGTAACGATAATCCGCTTAGAAGAAATACAACTGAGTTGAGTGATCCTCGTGTTCGTTTGGTGAATACAACAGAACTTTTCAAAAACAGAACACCTAACCTTGGCCAAAGCCAGGCGGTAACATTTGATGTGGCTTACTATCCTGCTGAGAGAGGTCCATATAATTTTGAGACTCGCTCAACCGTAATTGGTGCTGATGGTAAGTTCCTGCCAAACCAAAGAAGAAAGAATTGGGGCGGTATCATGAGAAGCCTCGATCAAACAGACTTTGAAACAGGTAATATTGAATTTATGGAATTCTGGGTGCAGGATCCATTTATTAAAACAGTTAATCCGTTAGCAAGTGGTAAGCTGATGATCAACTTAGGAAACATAAGTGAAGATGTTTTGAAAGATGGTCGTCGCTTTTATGAGAATGGGTTACCTACTCCACAAATTCCTGCTCAGATAGATAGTTCAACCTGGGGTTATCAGCCTATAAATCCGATTCAGATCACACAGGCTTTCAGTAATGATCCTGATGATCGTCCGTTTCAGGATGTTGGATTTGATGGCTTGATCGATGCTGCTGAGTTAAGAAGACACAACAACTATCTTTCTCAACTGGCTGCAAATTTTGGAACTGGTTCTGCCGTTTATCGCCAGGCTGCTGCAGATCCATCAAACGATAATTATCAATGGTACAGAGATGAACTTTTCAATAATGCCGGAACAGGAATTCTTGGCAGATATAAGAACTTCAATAACCCACAAGGCAATTCACCTGTGGCAACTACTAGTTCCCAGTTCTCATCTGCAGCAACCTAGTATCCCGATAATGAAGATCTGAACAGGGACAACACACTGAATGAGAACGAGGAATATTATGAGTACGAAATTCCGTTTACGAAGAACATGCCTATCAGCAATTTCATCGTTGACAAGCGTAATGTATCAGTGAACTATGCAAACGGAACAAGTGGCTCTGAGATTTGGTATCAATTCCGTGTGCCGATCAAAGGTTATACAAGAAAGCAGGGTAGTATTCCTGACTTTAAGTCTATCCGTTTTATGAGAATGTACATGACAGATTTTGAAGATTCTGCAGTGATGCGTTTTGCAACACTTGATCTT
>JANPIB010000069.1:0-24057 GCA_031424775.1 Chitinophagales bacterium
TCCATTGACCAATATTCCTTACTGCTGCCTCCCGTAGGAGTCGGGCCCGTGTCTCAGTGCCCGTGTGACTGGTCGTGCTCTCACACCAGTTACTGATCGAAGGCTTGGTGGGCCGTTACCCACACCAACTACCTAATCAGCCGCACAGCCATCTTTAAGTGATAAATCTTTAATTGTCTAATGATGCCACCAAACAATACTATGGGGTATTAATCCAAATTTCTCTGGGCTATCCCCCGCTTAAAGGAAGGTTCTGTACGTGTTCCGCACCCGTTTGCCGGTCGTCATCAGTATTGCTACCATGTTACCCCTCGACTTGCATGTATTAAGCCTGCCGCTAGCGTTCATCCTGAGCCAGGATCAAACTCTCCATTGTAAATGTTGTTTGATCTGACTATTAGTCTCAATAAAATTGAAATTAACGTCGGAGTGTTTTATTTTTTGTTACGTTTTTAACCTTACCACAAAAAACTAGTTTTTGTGTACTGTTGCTTCCAAACTTTCAAAGATCTTTCGGCAAGTTTACCATCCCGTTTTTCATTGGGGTTGCAAAAGTAACCGGTTTTTTATTTTCACCAAATTTATTTTCGAATTACTTCGATAACTTTTGGAGTTTTATTTCAAAATTTCTTGTAGAACCTTCCGCTTTTTATAGCGGGCTGCAAAGATAAGAGGTTGAAGTTAACTGGCAAATTTTCTTAAGAAAATTTCTTCAACTTTTGCATTTGTTTTTTGAAAAACAACCTCGTTTTTTTAACGGGAGTGCAAAGATAAGGAGGTGAAGTTATCAACCAAATTTTCTTTCAAAAATTTCCTTCGCTTTTTACATTTCTTTTTAGAACTATCCCGTTTTTTCACTGGGACTGCAAACATACTATGCTGAGTTGATGTGGCAAATTTTCTTTTGAAAATTTCTCAGCTTTTAGCATTTTGTTTTTTAAGAACTACCCGCTTTTTTTAGTTGCGGGGTGCAAATATAGGATGGCTTTTTATGCTACCAAATCTTTTTTGAAAGATAGTTTGTTAAAGGAGCCAGATCCCTTGTCTGGTATAGGTTTCATGCGACAAGTTTTCTCCTGACTAATGTTTTCACATAGGAATTTCCTAGTGAAAGGGAAGGATTATAAGGTTTGAAGGCTGGGATGCTATGAAAAAGGAACTTTGAACTGAGCGTAGCAACAGTCGATGCCGTATATTCTAATGCTCACTCAATCAATTCTCTTTAAACATCCTTCTGGATATACTACCTGAGTAAGGAATAGACCATGTGCAGGTGCCGAAAAATCTGCAGAAGCTTGTTTACCACTAGTTATTATGGATTTGAACTGGTCAAGTGTATAATTACCCCTGGCAGTCTTTAACATTGTGGCTACCAATGCTCTTACCATACCTCGCAGAAATCGATTGGCACTTACATTATATATAAGACAATCTCCTTCGGCAGACCAAAAAGAGGTATGCATTTGGCAGTTGAAGTTATTTACCTGGGTGTTTCGTTTCGAAAATGGAATGAAATCTTGGTGGCTTTCAATGATTTTTGCAGCTTTTGAAAGAATATCCTGATCTATTTTATAAGGATAATACCAGGCTCGGTCCTGAAGAAATGGACTTTTCTTACTGTAAATGAAGTACTTGTACTCTCGTCTAACTCCATCGAAACGACAATGAGCATCGTGTGATACAATATATACAGCAATAGCTGCTATATCTGGAGGCAGAATCGAATTTAAGTTATAGATCGCTTTCTGAGTTAGAACAAGCTGAGTATCAAAATGAAAGAAGTTCTGAAGTGCATGTACTCCTGAATCTGTTCTTGAAGAGCCTGTTAGATGAATTTGCTCTTTAAACAGGGTTTGTAAAGCTGCCTCCACCGAAGACTGAATGGTTTTAGCATTTTCCTGCACTTGAAAACCGCTGTAATTTGTTCCTTCATAGCTGACCTCTAAAAAATACCGGGGCATGTATCAAAGCTAAGAAATTGCCTTCCATAAAATTTCGGGTATATCGTTTGAGACTCAGGATTATTTTGCACTTATAATAACTTATTCTACATGAGAAACTTAGCCTTGGCAGTACTCTGCCTGATGGTAATTGATTCGCAAGCACAGGTTCATCAACAAAAATCAGTCGACAGTTCATGGAAAACGGTTTACAGGGAATTTGCAACTAAGGTTAATGACTTGGTTCATACCAAACTGGATGTAAAGTTTGATTTTAACCGCTCTTATCTTCTGGGAAAAGCCTGGATAACGCTGAAACCACACTTCTACCCTACTGATAGCCTTGAAATTGATGCTAAAGGAATGAATATCAATTCTGTATCATTAATAAAGAACGGAAAAAGCACTCCTTTACAATACAGATACCTTGATAGCCTATTTTTAAAGATAAAACTGGATAAAACCTACAAAAACACAGAGAATTATACCATTTACGTAGATTATGTGGCAAAACCAGATGAGTTCACCGGAGCTGTAGGAAGTGCTGCAATAAACGATGCTAAAGGGTTGTATTTCATCAATCCCAAAGGAGAAGAAGATAAACCCACCCAAATATGGACACAAGGTGAAACGGAAGCAAGCTCAGTTTGGTTTCCTACCATAGATAAGCCAAATCAAAAAACCACGCAGGAGATCAGTATGACTGTTCCTGCAAAATATGTTACGCTTAGTAATGGAAAACTCATCACCCAAAAGAAAAATAATGATGGCACACGAACAGATATCTGGAAGATGGAACTGCCACATGCCCCATACCTCTTCTTTATGGGTGTTGGAGACTACGCAATAATCAGAGACAGCTATAAGGGTAAAGAAGTAAGTTATTATGTAGAGAAAGCTTTTGAAAAAGAGGCAAGAAAGATCTTCGGACTCACTCCTGAAATGATGTCTTTCTTCTCAAAAATAACAGGAGTGGATTATGTATGGTCTAAGTATTCACAGATAGTAGGTAGAGACTACGTAAGTGGTGCTATGGAAAATACTACAGCAACCTTACACCAGGAAAGTGCACAACAAAATGCAAGGGAACTGGTAGATGGCAATAAATGGGAAGATGTTGTAGCTCATGAATTATTCCATCACTGGTTTGGTGATTTGGTTACTGCAGAAAGCTGGAGCAACCTTACTGTAAATGAAAGTTTCGCTAATTATAGTGAGTACCTGTGGAGAGAATATAAGTATGGAAAAGATGCAGCAGATGAAAGTGGGCTGAATGAGGTTGCAGGCTACATGAGAGGTGATAACCCAAATCGTGATCTTGTACGGTATTATTATCGTGATAAGGAGGATATGTTTGATGCAGTGAGTTATAATAAAGGCGGAAGGATCTTGCACATGCTGAGAAACTACGTAGGCGATAGTGCTTTTTTCAAGTCATTGAATGTATATCTCACTCGAAATAAATTCGGAACAGGCAATGCCGATAAGTTGAGATTAGCTTTTGAAGAAGTTACTGGTAAAGATCTGAACTGGTTCTTTAACCAATGGTATTTCGGCAGTGGTCATCCTGAATTAGAGATCAGCTATGGTTATGATGCAGCTAACAAACAAGCTTTGGTTTACATTAACCAGGTTCAAAATACCGGAAAGATATTTCGTTTGCCTTTTGCAGTTGATATATATAGTGCAGGCAAGAAGGTTAGATATAATGTTGAGGTGAGTAAAGCTTCTGACACTTTGCGTTTCCCAGTAAAAGTTAAGCCTGAACTTGTAAATGTTGATGCAGATAAAATGCTGCTTGCTATAAAAAAAGATAGCAAAGCACTTCCTGAATACATCCATCAATACAAGTATGCACGAACCTTTTTAGACAGAAACGAAGCACTTGAATATGCAGCTTCTAATATTCACGAACCGGCATCCTTACAACTACTTAAAGATGCATTGAATGATCCATATTTTTTATTGAGAAGAAAAGCTATTGGAAGCCTGTATGATTCCGTTCTTGATGCAACAACAAGAAGCAAGATTGAAACTCTTGCAGCAAAAGACCCGAACAGGTTGGTAAGAGCTGATGCAATTGATTTGCTTGGAAGTTTGAAAGATTCGAAATACAGAACCCTTTTCCTACAATCCATCAAAGACTCATCTTACTCTGTTGCTGCGGCCGGTTTAATGTCTTTGCTGGAGATTGATGAACTCGCAGCAGTTTCTTTATTACCGGAATTGAGAAAAGATGCAAAAGGTAACCTGGAACAAGCCATTAGTGTAGCAGAAATCTTTGCGAAAACAGATGCAGACTTCGATTCGATGTATAACGATTTCGATGAGGCGGCGATGTTAGAAAAACTCAATAAGTTCAACGTATTCATCATGTACTTATCAAAAGTTGAGAATACTGTCAACTTCAAAAAGGGATTAAGTGCTTTGGTGCAGTTCAGAGACAGACTTGCTCCTTTTGCACCTGGCTTTAAAGAAGCTGTGAACAAGGAATTTGAAACATTGAAAGCAAGAAAGTTGAGAAGAAAAACTGCAACAAACTCTGTAGCTATTGATGAGCAGATTGCAGTTATCGAAACAGCGATAAAAAAGTGATTAGGAGTTTTAAAATAAAAGGGCCGGAGTAAAAACTCCAGCCCGAATTTTAATCCGTACCCTATGAAAACTTTTCAAAGATAACAGCTATGGAGATTTCTTGTAATATATCTAATATTAAATCTTACATTTTCCTAGTTCCGTAAAGCTTATAGCACAATGACCCTCCTCGATAAACGCTAACTCTAAACTTTTTATTTCTGGTTAGTTGATCTTATTTTGACGTGTCATTTCAACACATTCTATGATACTCATTGATACTCATTGCCATTTGTATTTGCCCGAGTTTGATGCAGATCGCAACTCTATGTTGCAACGTGCAAGGGACAAAGGAGTGACCAAGTTCTACCTGCCAGGTATTGATAGCAATGTTGTTGAATCAATGTTGCAGATGGAATCCGATTTGCCTGAACAATGCTTTCCCATGATGGGACTTCATCCCTGTTCGGTAAAAGAGAACTATCAACAGGAACTTGAGTTGGTTGAGCAATGGCTCAACAAAAGGAAGTTTGTAGCTGTTGGTGAGATAGGGTTGGATTTTTATTGGGATAAAATCTTTGCTAAGCAACAATATGATGCATTCAATATTCAGATGGAATTAGCTTTAAAACACAGTATGCCCATCGTAATTCATTCGAGAGAGGCCATGGAAGAATGCATCAACGAAGTAAAACCGTATGCAGCAAAAGGATTGAAAGGTGTTTTTCATTGCTTTGGTGATAGTATCGATGCAGCCAAAGAGATCATCTCAATGGGGTTTTATCTTGGAATTGGTGGAGTTGTTACGTACAAGAAAAGCGGCCTAGCTGAAGTTTTGCAACATATCTCCCTGGATCATCTGGTGTTGGAAACTGATGCTCCTTATTTAACTCCTGTACCGTTTAGAGGCAAACGTAACGAGAGCAGCTATCTTACTTACGTAGCAGAAAAGATCGCCGAAGTGAAAGGTATAACGGTAGAAGAAGTTGCTGCAGTAACTACTACAAACACCGAAAAACTGTTTGGAGTGTAGCCTGTGAGTAAATCCTTATAATCCACATCTTTCCATTAAGCATTTCTTTAGTATTTTCCTGCTCCGAAATACTGCTATGAAACTTGTATTCAGCACGTTAATGCTGTTATGTATCCGTACTACCCAGTCAACAAAAAGGGTTGTTTTTGATTCAAGATCAATCATCACAATCATCTTCGTATTGATTACTTGCTTTAATCTGCAAAGAGTCTTTGCAGGATCAACTGTGAGAAATTATGATTCCATCAGATCTGTTTCGCAAAAATCAAATACAGTGGAATTTAAATTAAGAGAGACAATTGTACAACAAGCCTTACAAGAACATCACAACTGGCGCAACGGAACAACTTTAAGAGAGCAGGATTCTGCTGCAGCCTCTTTACTAGAAAAATATTGGAATTCGGTTGGCAAATCATTCCACCAGAAAAATTATAATTCCCCTGAATGGCAGGAAGATCATCCCTGGAGTGCAGTTTTTATCTCATACATTATGAAGCAAGCCGGTGCTGCAGATCAATTCAAATATTCTGAAACGCATTCGAATTATATTGTTTGGGCAAGGAACAATACCTCTACTAAAGCAGATTGTTTGTTCGAAATCTATGATATTTCAGATTCTCTCGCAGCATGGCCACAACCCGGCGATATTCTATGTAAAAACAGGGATGGAAAAAACTATGATCTTTACTCAATAAGTTCAGGCTGCATTTCTCACTGCGATATTGTAGTGGAGGTTGATACTTTAGCCAAAGCAGTTTACACCATAGGTGGAAATTTAAACAATACGGTAGCCAAACGTTTGGTTTGGCTTAATGAAAAAGGGCTGGTAAACAAATCCGCCACATGGTTATTGATTGATGAGGATTGGGAAAACAAAGAAGGGGAACAAAAAGACTACTTTGCCATTATTCGACTAAAAGAAAAGAAAAAAACCTCATCAACAAAAGAAAAAAGCTTTTCCATTAATCTACTCAATAACCCTTAAGATCGTTGAGCAGATTAGGGTGATTTGAATGGATTGATACTCTAAAAAACAAAGTTTCTTTCTTTACGGTTTAGCAAACTTGGGATTCTTTAACAGCACAGAATCGGTAAGTGTATTAAGGAAAGCCGTTAGCTGTCCTTGTTCAAAATTGGACAAGGGAATTGAAGGAACAACCGAAGGATCAGTAGTAGGTCCATTCACCACCTGGCTATTATAGTGCATGTACATATTGGTGTAACTAAAAAATCTCCCATCGTGTCCGAAAGGTCTGGTCACCTGGCTGTTCCTTAACGATAGAACCCTAAACTTTAGCGAGTCTGATTTATTATTGGTGACTTTCATCCTGCCATAATCCATTAAACTATTATCCAGCGGCATTCCTATGTTGCGATAAGTAAAGTCAGTGAACAAAGGTTCCTGGTGACAGCTTGCACATTTGTTCTTGAAAATATCATAACCCAATTGTTCCGGCAAGGTAAATGTTGCTTCTCCTCTTTTTACTTTATCATACTTACTGTTATTACTCACCATCGTAAGTACAAACTGGGATAAAGCTTTTGTCATACGATCAGCGGTGATATCTTCACTGCCAAATGCTGAACGAAACAATGTTCTGTAAGTTGCATCCTGCCTCAGCTTTGCTAAAACGTTCTCCACTGTTTCCGCCATTTCATTTGGTGCAGTAATGTGAGATATGTAAACCTCTTCTAACTTCTTCATACTTCCATCCTGGAAATATTCAGGATACCAGGCCATGTTATAAATACCCGGGGGATTTCTGTTTGTATGATTTCCTCCATAGCCGTGAGCCAATGGATGATCTTCATGTGTAAAGCCAGCAGCTTGTTCATGACAACTTGAGCAGGGATAATTTCCATCTTTACTCAGCCGTCCCTCATGAAATAAATATCTTCCAAGCAAAACACCTTGTTCAGTTATCGGATTCGCAGCAAAGTTGTATTGCATGGACGGCCAACCTGTAGGATTTTGAATAATGACTGGAGTGGGTGGTGGAACATACGTATCTCTTCGGCAAGCATTCAGCAAAATACTTCCCCCAATTATGAATACGAAAATGATAATGATTGCTTGCTTCATTAATAATCGTTTGCTTTGAACCTTTGCCTGCCCTGCTTTACTTCGCTTCTGATCTTTTTGTTTTCCAACCTTTTTCTTTTTACAGCTGCTGGCATCTTGGTTGCAATTCTCGCTTTCTTCTTTTCCAAAGCCCGTTCAATTAACAGACTCATTTTTTGTATCACTCGTTGCTTGTTGCTTAGCTGACTTCTATCAACCTGCGACTTCACTAACAAAACACCTTCAGACGTTAAACGGTTTTGCAGTTTTTCCTTTATCAGATGTTTTTGTTCATCAGAAAAAAGTTGTGAAGCATCAATATTCCATCTGCCCTCAACCATAGTTTCCACCTTGTTCACATTCTGGCCACCTTTGCCACCACTTCTCGCAGTTCTGAACTCGATCTCTTTTGTAATATCTACCTTCATCAGCCTAAAGATAAAAGTTAAACTGTTTAGGAAATGAGAGTTGTCATTCAGCGAGTTACTGAAGCTTCATGTACAGTAGATGAAAAAATTACGGGTGAGATGGGAATGGGTTTGCTGGTGTTGATCGGAATAGAAGATGCCGATACAGATGAAGATATTACCTGGCTAAGTAACAAGATCATTAACCTTCGAATCTTCAATGATGAATCCGAAGTGATGAATAAAAGTTTGTTAGATATTGGGGGTGATATCCTACTCATCAGCCAATTCACTTTACATGCAGCAACAAAAAAAGGAAACCGACCATCTTATATCAAAGCTTCTAAACCGGATGTTGCTATTCCGATGTATGAGAAGATGATCAAACAACTCGAAACAGATCTTGCCAAGAAAATTCAAACTGGCATCTTCGGGGCTGATATGAAAATCAAGCTAATCAACGACGGGCCTGTGACCATCATCATTGATACAAAAAACAAAGACTTCTAGTTATGACCATCCAACAAGCACAAGAAAGTGTTGACACCTGGATCAAAACAATCGGCGTTCGCTACTTTTCCGAGCTCACCAATATGGCAATTCTCACAGAAGAGGTTGGTGAACTTGCAAGGATCATGGCTCGTAAATATGGCGATCAATCCTTCAAAGAATCTGACAAGCAAAAAGATCTGGCTGATGAAATGGCTGATGTGCTTTGGGTACTCATTTGCTTAGCCAATCAAACCGGTGTAAATTTAACCGAAGCATTGGAGAAGAACTTCGAAAAAAAGTCGAACCGTGATGCCGATCGTCACCAGAACAACGAGAAACTGAAGTGACTACCAACTTTCAACTCACATCTGTCAACTAACCTTTGGCATACAGTTAGTTATAAAATAATTGCATGAAACTTACTCCTAAGAATATCTGGGCAATGCTAAGGCAGGGTTTCTCAGAATTTGCCGACATCAATATTATGAAAATGGCGGCAGCACTGGCTTATTACACAGTGTTTGCACTTGCCCCGATGCTAATTATTATTATAAGCATTGTTCAGTTTTTTAAAGGAGCCGAAGCGGTACAAGGGAATTTATATCCCCAAATCGTTGGCTTTGTTGGTCCTGAAGCTGGATTACAAATTCAGGAAATGATCAAGAATGCCACCATCTCTTCAAGTGGCACCGTATCAACCATTCTAAGTATTGTTGTTTTACTGCTTACTGCTACCGGAGTATTTGCAGAGATCCAGGATTCCATCAATACCATCTGGCATTTAAGAGCGAAACCAAAAGGTGGAATGATCAAATTGCTTTTATCCAGACTCATCAGTTTTTCTATGATAGTAAGTTTGGGTTTTGTTTTACTTGTGGCACTCGTAGTTAACTCGTTAGTAGAAACGATTATGGATAAACTGGAACGATTATTTACCAATGGTACGGTGTATGTTGCTTATGGAGTAAACCTAATTCTAACATTCGTCCTCATCACCGGACTTTTTAGTGTAATCTTCAAAGTATTGCCCGATGCTGTTATAAAAATAAAACAGGTTTTACCAGGTGCAGTAGCAACAGCGATTCTGTTTATGATCGGTAAATTTGGTATCACACTCTATGTTACTAAAAGCAATATTGGTTCAACTTACGGTGCAGCAGGTTCCATCATCGTAATATTAGTTTGGGTGTATTATTCTGCGATCATTCTTTATTTCGGTGCCCTACTTACAAGAATTTACCTTCAATGTTCAGGCGAAACAATACGTCCAAACAAGTATGCATTTTTTGTACGTGAAGTACAGATCGAAAACAAGGCTCCACTTCATGATCAACCAATAGCAAAGGAATTCCAGAAAAAACTGGAAGAAAACGAAGAAGAAACAGAGGAAGAGAAAGAGGAAGAAAAAACAAAAAGAGTAGGGTTTTAGGAAACAAGCTTTTGGAATTTTGCTCATCGTCCGTTGTGTCACTCACTTGTACGTTCCGATATATGTGCAACAGTTCTCGATGCTGGATGCAAGATGCTGGTCTGTTGAATTTCTAAAACGGTTAATTAATCTCAATCTTTGAATACAGTTATTGGATGCCTGATACTAGATGCTGGTCTCTTAATGTTAAAAACAGCTTCAATAAAATCAGCCTTTCTAAATCTCAACAGACCAGTATCCAGCATCTTTTCTTTTAACCTACTCACTTTCTCTTTACTTCCTACTTCTTACCTCGTACTTCTTTTCGTAAGTTTGCCGCCTTATGAGCAGTGTTCAAGACAATAAATTCCAGTCAATTATTTCCCATGCAAAAGAGTATGGCTTTGTGTTTCCCAGCAGTGAGATCTATGATGGCTTAGGTGCCGTTTACGATTACGGTCCCTGGGGTTCAGAGTTAAAAAAGAACATCCGTGACTATTGGTGGAAAAGCATGACGCAAATGCATGAAAACATTGTTGGTATTGATGCTGCGATTTTTATGCATCCCACAACCTGGAAAGCCAGCGGTCACGTTGACAATTTCAGCGATCCGATGATTGATAATAAAGACAGCAAGAAACGTTACCGTGTTGATCACCTTGTTGAAGCTCATGCTGAGAAACTACAGGAAGCTGGAAAGAAAGAAGAAGCTGATGCCTTATTAGCAGAAATGGAACGTTTGCTTGGTGCTGATGATTATGCAGGTTTAAAATCTTTGATCGAAACCAATAAGATCGTTTGTGCTGTAAGTGGAACAGGCAATTGGACAGATATTCGTCAGTTCAACCTCATGTTCTCTACTCAAATGGGTTCTGTGGCTGATGATGCTGATGTGGTGTACTTACGTCCTGAAACTGCACAGGGCATTTTCGTGAACTTTCTCAATGTTCAAAAGACGGCAAGGATGAAAATTCCTTTTGGTATTGCACAAACAGGTAAAGCTTTTCGTAACGAGATCGTTGCAAGGCAGTTCATCTTTAGAATGAGGGAATTTGAACAGATGGAAATGCAGTTCTTCTGCCGTCCAGGTACTGAAGATCATTGGTATGAGTACTGGAAAGCAGAAAGATTGAACTGGCATTTGAGTTTGGGTATTGATCCTACAAAATATCGCTATCACGATCATGTGAAGCTGGCACACTACGCAAAAGCTGCGGTTGATATTGAATATGAATTTCCTTTTGGCTTTAAAGAAGTAGAAGGTATTCACTCAAGAAGTGATTTTGATTTAAAGCAACACCAGGAGTTCAGCAGAAAGAAACAACAATACTTCGATGCTGACCTGGATGAGAATGGAAAAGCTTTCGGTAACTATATTCCTTTCGTGGTAGAAACTTCTATTGGTTTGGACAGAATGTTCCTTTTGGTTTTGAGTACTGCCTACCAGGAAGAAGTCATTCCAAAAGAAGATGGAACCAACGACAGCAGAACAGTGTTGCGTATTCCGGCTAAGATTGCTCCAGTTAAGTTGGCTGTATTACCATTGACCAAGAAAGATGGCTTACCGGAGATCGGAAGAAAGCTGATGGATGATTGCAAATCAGGTTTCCGTTGTTTTTATGAAGAGAAAGACACGATTGGTAAACGTTATCGTAGAATGGATGCTATCGGAACACCTTTCTGTGTTACCATAGACCACCAAACCAAGGAAGACGAAACAGTTACTATTCGTTACAGAGATACCATGCAACAGGAACGAGTGCCAATGAGTAAGGTTAGAGAGATTGTGATGAATTCTATAATATAGTTATAAAATCCTTCCTTTTCGATATCCACAACCATGAGCAGAATTTATATTGGAATTATCCTGATCTTATTGCTTTCTTGCCAGGTCCAAAAGTCTCCGAGTCTAAAAAGCATTTTAGCAGATCAATGTTTTTGGGATATAGTAGATGATAATCAAGTAAGAGTTGGTGTTAATTCAGGGTATCGGTTTTTATCGAACGGCAATTGCTTTTTCTATTATTACAAGTTTTCAAGGCGAAAACGAACCGATTCAGTATATCGTTATGAAACAACAGATGTACTCTTTCCTAATATTTGGACTTC
The DNA here is from genome assembly GCA_031424775.1 of Chitinophagales bacterium. Classification (GTDB taxonomy): domain Bacteria; phylum Bacteroidota; class Bacteroidia; order Chitinophagales; family Chitinophagaceae; genus JAEZDC01. Next base: position 12,026 of record JANPIB010000069.1, read on the forward strand.
CACAGATGATACTCTTTTAAATATTCGAGGTTTCGAATTCAGAATTATATCGCTTACTGCAGATTCTATTTCTGTAATTAATAAACGTTCTGGAGACAAATTATTATTACACAAGAATTGCAAAACGATTTATTAGGGGGAGCAATCCTTGAGTTTTCAATTTCAATTATTTCCCTCAGTACAAGAGTGCGACGCAACAAAAGCTAAATAGTATTCCTGCAGCTGGTCTCCAAAAATTTGGTATTGCAATTACAATCAGAGCATAACAGCTGCATTATATTTTACCTAAAACGTAGAGCTGAGAAAGATCAGGAGTTGCACTTCCACCTTGCTTTTCTAGTGTAATAGCAAAAGCTTGTGCGTTTGGAATATTCTTCATGTGGCAAACTCCGGCACAAAGGTCCATTGTACCTGCATCAACAGGTTGACCATTTACTAAAGCCCAGAGTTGGTATTGTTTACCTTTTGGAGCCTGAGGTAAACTATTATTCAACAAGTAAACATCTTTCGTTTTCGTATCCCAGAACACTGTGGCAAGAAAATTTTCACCGGTCTTTGCACTTGGCATACTCACCAGTTTCATTGTTGGGTCTGAGATGATCCTCATAGATTCATCCATTCCATTCAACTTCGTATTCATTACATCAATCCTTGCTTGCATAGTTGTTTGCTGAGCCAATAGATTTGAATACTTTTTATCAGAAGATTGATACTGATCGTATAAATAAAAATTTAAAATAGAGCTACCAACCAATAAAACGACAGAAGCTGCGGCAACATATTTCCACAATGGCTTTGTGTAACTGGTTGCCGGCATCGTAACCACTTTGCCATTCTCGTTTGATTTAAATTCACCTGCAAGCAGTTGATCCAGATTTCTTTTTACAGCAGCAGGAGCAGCTTCAGGATTACTCATAGCAACTCTTTCCAGGTGTTCTTCAAATTCAAGAACAGCCTGGCTTACCTCAGGATATTGCTTACGTAACGTCTCCAGCTCAGCAGATTCTTCTGCTGTAGCCATACCCAGTACGTAGGCTTCTATCACTCCACTCTCTATGTATTCTTTAGTATCCACTTATCTTTATATGTTGTCTCAATTGTGTTAATGCTGTTCGCAAACGGGTTTTAACCGTTCCAAGTGGAATGCTCAGCATTTTGCTGATCTCATCCTGCGTATATCCTTCAAAATAAGATAACTCAACCAGAACCTTATAATCCTCTTTTAATTCCCTCACCACTTTTCTCAAACCAATCTGGTCTGTTTTCAATTCTGTTGTACCAGCCGATTCATATACGCTTTCGTTTAGTTCTCGGTTTTGTTGTGAGTTTTTAAAATCCTTACTCCTTAACGTATCTATAGATGCATTTCTGGAAATATTCATCATCCAGGTGAATAATCTGCCCTTTGTTTCGTCGTAAGTTTCAATTTGTCGCCAGATTTTAACAAATACTTCCTGCAAAACATCGCTGGCAAGCTCACGATCAGATACTACGTTTAAGATTACTGTGAAGAGTGCACCTGAATAATTATCATACAAGTAATTGAAAGCCGATTGCTGACGCTGCTTTAGCAACATCACCAGTTCAGATTCCGAATATTTAGTCTGCAGTGCAGGCATTAGTTAGTTCTATTCTAGTTAGTATGGTTTAGCCAACGAGTTGTTGGTAAGCTTCGGCTGTCATTAACTGCTCCACGTCAGATGGGTTCGTCACTTCTATCTTCACCATCCAACCTTTATTGTAAGGATCATTATTTACCAGCTCAGGCTCTTTTTCAAGTTCAGGGTTTACCTCTTTAATTGTTCCGGCAATTGGCAAAAACAAATCACTAACCGTTTTTACAGCTTCTACTGTTCCAAACACCTCTTCAGCGTTTAATGTTCGACCAACTGTATTAATATCTACATAAACGATGTCGCCCAATTCTCTCTGAGCAAATTCGGTAATGCCGATCGTTGCAATATTTCCTTCCAGTTTGATCCACTCGTGGTCTTTTGTGTATTTCAGGTTGTTAGGATAACTCATATTTAGTTATTTGTCTGCAAATATTAGGATTTTATAGATACCGGCTCCTGATTTTCATGGCATCAGCTGTTGTGTCACTCACTTGTACGTTCTGAACTTTAGGGAGCAGAAACTTGATGCTAGATGCTGGTCTTTTAAAATTCCAAGATGCTACCTGATCATTGACCTACCTAAGGTATCAACAGACCAGTATCTAGCATCCAGAAAACTAGAACCCAGCTCAGTTCAACATTCTCATCTTCATTCTCACATCTTTCTTCGGACGGTCTCCTGGGTTCTTTTCAACGCCAGCGATCTTATCAATAACGTCTAATCCGCTGATCACTTCTCCAAATACGGTGTAATTCTGATCTAAGAATGGCGTTCCACCGATTCTTTCATAGATCTCTTTCTGTGCTGCAGTGTATTTGAAGTTGGGATTACCTGAGTTTGCTTTTACACTTTGTTCCTGTTGTGCCAACTGATCTGCAGGAACTTTATTGCCCTGTACTATATAGAACTGGCAGTTGCTACTGGCTTTTGCCGGATTTCCGTCTCTTGCAGCAGACAAAGCACCTTTTTTATGGAAAAACTTTGACTTAAACTCTGCCGGAATACGTTCTCCAGGTGCTGAACCTGCACCAAGCATTGCTGTACTGTCAGCATATTTACTGGTTGGGTCTCCACCCTGAATCATGAATCCCTGGATAACCCTGTGAAACAACAGGCTATCATAAAAACCGGATTGTACCAGCTTGATGAAGTTGTCTCTGTGCAATGGAGTTGAGTCGTACAGCTTTAAAACCATTTTGCCGAAGTCGGTAGTAATTTCAACCAGTCTTTCTTTACTAGCAGGAGCTTTTGCCGGTTTTGGAGCAGGCTTGGTTGCTACAGGTTTTTTAGCCGGAGTTGTAGGCTTTTTAGTTTGTGCGTTAGCCACTAAACTTCCTATTAATAAGAGTGTGAGTACAACTTGTTTCATAAAATCTCTGTTTCTCGTTTGTAGTTTCTCGTTTGTTTCTCGTAAATGACTAGCAGTAACTAGAAACAAGGAACAAGAAACGGTTCTAGAATTCTTGTTGCTCGAAATAAAGTAAAATATGGTCTCTCAGGAAATTTTCCTGCTCGGGCATGCTGAGATTTGGCAATTCTTTTACCTGTTTGTAGTGTGGCCAGCCTTCTTCGTCTCTTCCTTCAAAAATATAGTAGCCACTGGGAGCCAAAAGACGACAAGTAGCCACATGCATCAGGTCTTGCTTTTGTTCTTTGGTGATTTTGGCTGGTGTAAAGCCCGTTTCATTGATCCCAACAAGGAAGAGAATAGCTTCCATGTCGGGTTTTTTGCCAAATCGTTCCATCAGTTTGGCTTCAAGTGCCCACCAACGTTGCATTAAATCGTCGTTCATGGTTGCAAATGTAAGTCGGATGCTAGATGCTGGATGCTGGTCTGTTGATTTTTCAGAATTGAATGCTGATGGTAGCTTGTTGAGGTAGCGAACAGAACGTACAAGTGAGTGACACAACGAAGTTTAATAGTAGCACTGATGCTGGCAAAACAAGAATCAAGCACCAGGAAACCCAGCACCCAGCTCTTATCTTTGCCGCAAATAGAGCAACCGATGTTACAGGTAAATTTTTTAAGGCAGAATAAGGATGAAGTGCTGAGAAGGCTGGAGATCAAAAACTTTAAGCAACTGCAATTGGTGGATGAGGTGATTGTTTTGGATGATGAACGTAAAAAATTGCAGGCTGAGTTTGATAATACCCAGGCTAAGGTGAATGGGATTTCTAAACGTGTTCCTATTGTGGCTTTACGGGATAAAGAAGAATTCAAGAGGTTAACTGAAGAGGCTACTCTCTTAAAAAAGAGTTTAGAACCACTAAAGCAACAAATGGCTGAGGTGGAAAAAAAACTAACTGATACTTTAATACAACTTCCTAACCTGCCAAGTGAACAAGTACCAGTTGGTAAAACACCTGAAGATAATGTGGTAGTGAGAGAGGGTGGCATTCACCCGGAATTTACTGCTGAACCTTTACCGCATTGGGAGCTGACTAAAAAATACAACCTGATAGATTTTGAACTTGGCAATAAGATCACCGGAAGTGGATTTCCTGTCTATATGAATAAGGGAGCAAAGCTTCAGCGTTCATTGATTCAGTATTTTCTTGACTACAATACTGAAGCCGGGTACATGGAATTTATTCCGCCATTTGTTGTGAATGAAGATTCAGCTTATGGAACTGGTCAGCTACCGGACAAAGAAGGACAGATGTACTATGTTACTGAAGACAAATTTTATTTAATACCAACTGCTGAAGTTCCTGTTACAAATATTTATCGTGATACGATCGTAAAAACAGAAGATCTGCCAATCAAGATGACGGCTTACTCTCCGTGCTTTAGAAGAGAGGCTGGTAGCTACGGAAAAGATGTTCGTGGTTTGAATAGGTTGCATCAATTTGAAAAAGTTGAGATCATCCAGATCGTTGATCCTAATAAAAGTTATGAAACCCTGGATGAAATGGTGAACCATGTTGAAAGGCTTGTTCAGTCTTTAGAACTGCCTTACCGCATTTTGCGTTTGTGTGGTGGTGATATGGGTTTTGCAAGTGCCATTACTTACGACTTTGAAGTGTATAGTGCAGCACAGGGAAGGTGGTTAGAAGTAAGCAGTGTGAGCAATTTCGAAAACTTCCAGGCTAACAGGATGAAATGCCGCTATAAAGATGCTGCAGGCAAAACGCAGCTGGTGCATACTTTGAACGGAAGTAGTTTGGCTTTGCCGAGAATTGTTGCTGCATTGCTGGAGAATCATCAGACGGCAGAAGGGATTAAGATTCCGGCAGTATTGCAGAAATATTTTGGAGGGAACTTAATTAACTAATATGGGCTGGAGAAAGCTGCTGAAACGGATTGGTTACACGTTACTTATTTTATTCGTGTTGCTGAATGTAATGGCAGCTTTTCATGCATATAAATTCACCCACTTTTACGATGGTAAAGAAGTAAAACCACTTTTCAAAGCTGAAGAGGCAGGCTTTTGGAGTAAGGCTAATGCTTTGATGTTTGGGGTGAAGTCTTACAAAAAACCGCTGGACAGTATGCCTTGGCAGTTTAGAAGTTTATACCTCACAACTATTGATAGTATCAAACTTGAAGCATGGCAATCAACAGAGGCATGGTTAGACTCCAGAGGCACAAATGGCACTGTAATTCTTTTTCATGGTCATGGTGGTAACAAGGCTGGAGTAATAACTGAGGCAGAGGCTTTGATTGGACTAGGTTACAAAAGTTCTTTTAGTTGATTTCAGGGCTCATGGCAACAGCTTAGGTAATATTTGCACAATTGGCTTTGATGAAGCTAAAGATGTAAAAGCTGCCTACGACTATGTTGAAGGCACAGGAGAAAAGAACATCATTCTCTACGGAATTTCTTTAGGTGCTGCAGCTGAAATGAAAGCCGTGAAAGACTACAACCTTAAACCATCCAAGATGATCCTTGAGATGCCTTTCGGAAGTTTAGTAGAAGCAGTTAAAGGAAGATGTAAAATACTTGGAGTTCCTACTCAACCAACTTCAACTCTCCTAACATTCTGGGGTGGTGTTGAACAAGGCTTTTGGGCTTTTGATCATAATCCTGAAGATTATGCGAAATCAATAAGCTGTCCTGTTTTGTTACAATGGGGTGAGAAAGATATACGAGTAACAAAAAATGAAACCGAAACAATCTTCAGCAATTTAAAGTCGAAGAATAAACAGCTGCTTACTTATTCAAATTCAGGTCATCAAAGTTTATCTAAAAATGAATCTACAAAATGGTTGAACTCAGTTAGCCAATTCCTTCAAGATAATACTGTAACTCACGACTAACCATTCACAATTAGCTCCATCACTTCCTCACCGTCACCTTCGTTCCATTCGGTATCATATCATACAGCTCGATCATGTATTCATTCTTCGTACTGATGCAACCTTGTGTCCAGTTCTGATATCTGTCAACGGCAAAATCTTCTCTTGGCCAGGTTCCGTGAATACCGATAGAGCCGCCAATTTTAGCAGTCTTTGGAATAAGTCCTTTTGCTTTTCGATCGTTGAATCTTGAATAACTGTCCTGGTTAGGATAATCCAGCATCATAAAACGGCACCACTTCTCATGAACACGTTTTCCATTGATGTAAAAAGTTCCTTCGGGGGTTTTACGATCCCCTTCCATCATTTTATCGCCCTGGTCTTTATTACCAAAAACCACAGGATATGTTACCACCCATTTTCCATCTTCATCAAACACAATTAATTCATAGTCACTTTTATCAACTATGATCGTATAAGTGGTTTTCACATAAAATGAAGAGTTGGTGATAAGAAGCAGCAATAGTAAAGCAGTGCTGAAGGTGAAACGCATAGGATGTTGACGATTTAAAAATTGGAACGGTAAAATAGCTAGAAGATTATTGTGCATTGTCGCTTTCACAAAAGATTATCGAACTCACATGCCAGTACTCATCTCTAGCTTCTGCTAAAAGCAAGAACTGTGCACATTATTAATCTTGAGCATTTCTTAAGCCGATGAAAGCAGAATTAAATTTGTGTCTTTATCGCATTTGCTACATCGGAAGATAGCCACGGATTGATTGCATAGATGCTCACGGATTAATCTGTGGAAATTCGTGTAATCTGTGGCAAACAATTCAGCTGGTTCTGTCACTCACTTGTACTACATAGCATAACATCAACACGTAATACCAGGCTGATTTTCAAATAAAAAAGCTCCCAGGGAACTGGGAGCCGATTCTAATGCACATGAGAAAAAACTATATCATTAAAATATTACCAGTTACTCAACCTTAATCCAACAGCATAAGGATATTGCTTCAATCCTTTTTCGTGTAAAGGGTTCATGCTGTAACTACCGTAAAGACGAATGGGTCCTAAACCAAGTTCAGCTATGTAAGCCACTCTCCATTTCTCCAATTCAAAATCACCCTTGACCTTCTGCTTACCTCTTTCGTTGCTTATCTGTTTGTTCCTGCTGCTTACCAAATAACCTGCACTTACACCTGCACTGAAACTGAAACCTTTTTTTCTATCAGGTGTAGTGTTTATGTTGATCATAAATGGTACAGTGATATAACCTGCATACAACTTATTCTTGCTGAACTGAACGGTGTCTCTGAAAATTCCAGTCACACCTCCAGGTAAATTTTCACGGTAGCTGATGTTCTTGCTATAACGGAAGTTGTACATCTCCAAGCCTAGACCATATTTAAGGTTCAGTACATGTTTGCTCACGTTTACTTTCTGCATGAACAGCCAGTAGTTAACATTTGATGTTTTGTTAGTGCGAAGCTTCATATCATCTTTAGTGAACGGTGTAGTTCCACCTCTCAGGTAACTATTGGCCTCTGCAGAGCCATAGGCAGTTTCATCTCTTACATTGGCAAAGCCGATATCGAGAATACTCCAGTTGGTTGATACATTGCTTTTCTTGCGCTTAGCAACTTTCACGTTCGAAGTATCAGAATCATTACGATCAGATGATGAACCTCTTTTGTCTTTTTTGATAATGATGAAATTGCCCACTTTTATTGTATCAGCTGTTGAGTTAGTGCTGTCAGTTTGGGCAAGAAGATTTCCGGCAGCTAGCAAAGCTGCGATAGCGATTACAACCTTTTTCATTTTGAGTGTAGATTTAAGGGTATTTACTTTAGTTTATTTACTTCAATGTTGGCAACTTGTATTTTTTCACCATCTTCCTTTTTTACTTTACTTGATAAGAACCTTCCTGCTTTTCTAAAAAAGCCACGAACCTTATCAGTATTTATTTCGAGAGAACCTACGTAGAGGTTTTTGCTATTGTCACCATCTGTATTCAACTCTTCTTTGTACACTGCAGGATGAACGTAATTATTTGTTGCAACTTCAGGAGTGCTGCTCACACTTGTGATCTTGGTGTTATCTTCTGAACCATTACTTGTTACTGGAGTTGGGTTATAAGCAATTGGAGCAGGCTCGGTATAAGGAACTTTCGGCTCAATACCTTTTTGTTCGTTTTTCTTTTGTGGTACAACAGCTATTTGTTTATCCGGTGTTTGCTGTGGCTGCACTTGTTGAGTATTCTCTTGAGTAGTTTCTGTTTGATCTTTTACTGCTAAATAAGTTGCGTTATTCTGAGACACAGGTAATTCCTGTTCAGGCTGAGTTGAAGGAGTTGTTTCTGGTAAAACGATATTCTTATTCTGTTCTCCTTTGTTAGCAAGATTATCAGGATTAACCCCACTTGTTTTATTTCCTGAATTCATCACCCAAACCAAAGCCACAATCCCGATCATTACTGCTGCAGCTAAAGAAGCCCAACGGAAGCTGATCACAACTGGTCTTCTCTTTTCCTCTTTTCTATAAAGAACTTCTTTGTTGGCGAAAATGATATTCTCTTTAGGTAAAACTGTTTGCTTTAAAAGTGTAAACTCATTCTGTAGTTCGGGATTTTGCAGAACGAAAGTCTCAACTGCTTCTTTTTCTTTTGTTTTCAATTCTTCATCAACATATAAAAGAAAGTATTCCCGGAAATTGCTTAAGTTGATACCCTCTTCCTTTCTGTATAAAAGATCTTTTTCGCTGAAGGAAATACTTTCTTCTGGCTGAAGAACAGTTTGCTGTAACAGCTCCAGTTCTTCTTTCAGATCAGGATTTACCTGCAAGAAAGCCTCTACTGCTTGTTTCTCTGACGGTGAAAGTTCACCATCAATGTAAAGCAACAGGTATTCTTCGTAATTATTGCGGTTGATCATTTTTACATTACGTTTTCAGGACTCACCAAATAGTTTTTCAACGCCAATCTTGCTCTGTGCAGGTAAACTTTTACCTGGCTTTCTGTCAATCCCATTATTTGTCCGATCTCTTCATAATTATATCCTTCATAATCTTTCAGCATCACCAGGCTTTTCTGGGTTTCGTTCAACCTGTTCAATGCTTCCATCAATATCTTCTTTGCATTGCTGTTGAAGTTGGATTGCTGAATTTTTGCTTCTGCACTAAATTCATCCTTCAACTGCACTCTCTTGCTTTTCCTCAGGTGGTCGATCATTTGGTTGTAGGCTACCGTAAACAAGTAGGATTTGCTTTTTGCATGTTCTACTTGTTCTCTGTGACGCCAAAGTTTTTCAAAAGCAGTTTGAACAATATCTCGTGCATCTTCCTCGTGCCGCAGGTTTTTCACAATAAAGCGAAAAACGCCATCGGAGTAAAGGTTAACGCATTCGTTATATTCCTTTTCTGTCATAAGCTGGTGGGGTGTCAGTGTGTTTGCTATTGGTGTAACGAGCCTGAGAATCAAATGTTACAGTACAAAAGAAAAAAATCCCGCCGTTCGGCAGGAGAAATTGTTTAAAAAGTAACGAGCAAAAGTCTTTGCATCGGTTCCCAGAATATATAATCTGTTTTGGGAGTTGCTTGGTCCGTTTTATTGCTCTTTTTAGTGCAGCAAACCTTTTGCTTGCAATCTGATTTTTTTGGGTTCTTATGAGTTATCGCCAGTATGCTAATAGAACTTATAATAAGGAAGCCGGCAAGAAGTAAGCGTTTCATAAACAGTAGCTTGAGGTGGTATAACGAAGGTAGAATCTAAAGGTTACAGTACTATGACAAAAAACTTTGTTTACAAACCCTTAACAGTTCAGCAGGGAAATTCTATCTTTCTAAAACCTTAAAACTTGCCTTATGAGAATTCTGTTTGCACTTTTCATAACTATTATCTGGGCTTGTAATCAAAAGCCAGAGAAATTAAACGCTTCTGCAACAAGTTATTATGACTCTAAAGACACTGGAGTGCAAACTGCCGGCATTAAAATGATTCCCATCCAAACACCGGTTGGCAATTTTAAAGTTTGGACGAAAAGGATTGGGAACAATCCCAGGATCAAGGTTTTGCTGTTGCATGGTGGGCCGGCGTTTACACATGAATACCTCGAAGTTTTCGAGAGTTTCTTCCCTAAAGAGGGTTTTGAGTTCTATGAATATGATCAACTGGGATCTTATTATTCAGATCAGCCAAAAGATAGCAGCCTGTGGACGACAGAACGTTTTGTAGATGAGGTTGAGCAGGTTAGAAAAGCCTTGGGGCTGAACAAAGACAACTTCTACCTGTACGGAAATTCCTGGGGTGGATTGTTGGCGATTGAGTATGCACTAAAATACGAGGATAACCTGAAGGGTTTGATTGTCTCTAATATGATGTCTGACATTGATGCCTATGCAAAGTATTCTGATAAATTGGCAAGCCAGATGGATCCTAAAGTATTGGCTGAACTGAGAGCTATTGAAGCAAAGAAAGATTACCAAAATCCTCGTTACATGGAGTTGCTACAGGCTAATTATTACAATCAACACATTTGCCGGGTAGCCGAATTGCCAGAGCCCGTACAACGTTCTTTCAAGCACATGAATCCAGAGGTATATATTATGATGCAAGGACCTTCTGAGCTGACTGTTGGTGGGAGACTTAGAAACTGGAATAGGTCAGGAGATCTAAGAAATATAAAGGTTCCAGCTTTAATGGTTGGCGGCAAATACGATACAATGGATCCTGAACACATGAAGTGGATGAGTACACAGGTACAGAATGGTGGTTCTCTGTATTGTCCTAATGGCAGCCACATGTCATTTTATGATGATCAAAAAGTATATTTCGATGGTTTGATCAAGTTTATCAAGGCTGTTGATGATGGAAGTTTTAAGAAAGGAACAGCTTTTTGATGGATGAGGAACATTCAGCTATCTACCTGCTGAGCACTGTTCAACTTGTACAAGAGTGCGACACAACAGACGATGCCATGAAAAGCTTTAGCTGGTTATCAAATCTTCTTTCGGCTTTGGCTGCTGAACTTATCTTTGCCCCGCTTAAACGATTGTTATGAACCAAAAATTTGCGGAAAGAATAGCGGCAGAGTTGAAAGAAATTGAGGGAGCAGGCTTATTTAAGAAAGAGAGAATAATTACCAGTGAGCAAGGTCCGGAGATCACAGTAAATGGAAAAACAGTCCTGAATTTCTGTGCAAATAACTATCTCGGATTATCATCTCATCCAAAAGTGATCGAGGCTGCACATAAAGCAATTGACAGTCATGGATATGGAATGAGTTCCGTTCGTTTCATCTGCGGAACGCAGGATATTCATAAAGAACTGGAGCAAAAGATCGCTACTTTCCTGGGAACGGAAGACACGATTTTATATGTAGCGGCTTTTGATGCTAACGGTGGTGTTTTTGAACCGCTGTTCAATGAACAAGATGCAATTATTAGTGATGAACTAAACCATGCTTCTATAATTGACGGTGTTCGTTTATGTAAGGCTCAGCGTTATCGCTACCTGAACAACGACATGAATGATCTGGAAGAGAAGCTGAAAGAAAGTGCTCACTTAAGAAGCAGGATCATTGTAACAGATGGATCATTCAGTATGGATGGAACGATTGCACAGCTCGATAAAATTTGTGACTTAGCAGATAAATATGATGGTATTGTAATGGTGGATGATTCACATTCATCAGGCTTTTTAGGTAAAACAGGAAGAGGTTCACATGAACACAAAGGTGTGATGGGAAGAATTGATATCATTACCGGAACACTTGGTAAAGCTTTGGGTGGAGCCAGTGGTGGATTTACCAGCGGTAAAAAAGAGATCATTGAAATGCTGAGGCAGAGAAGTCGTCCGTATTTGTTTTCAAACACTTTGGCTCCTTCAATTGTTGGAGCTTCAATAGCGGTGCTTGATATGCTTACTGAAACAACGGAACTGAGAGATAAGCTTGAGTACAACACCAAATACTTCAGAACAAAGATGACGGAAGCTGGGTTTGATATAAAACCTGGCGTACATCCGATCGTTCCGATCATGTTGTATGAAGCAACAGTTGCTCAGGAGTTTGCAGCCAAATTATTAGAAGAAGGTATTTATGTAATCGGATTTTTCTATCCGGTGGTTGCAAAAGGAAAAGCAAGAATAAGGGTGCAATTAAGTGCTGCTCAC
>JANPIB010000070.1:0-13764 GCA_031424775.1 Chitinophagales bacterium
TCAGCCCTTAAAGTACTCACCTGGTTTACAGCAACATCATAATCAGCACGGTTAATCCCTTCTACTTCCAACAGTTTTCTAAAACGTTCTTCAGTTTTTTGTGCAAGCGATAGTTGTGCCCTAAGTTTCGTAAGCTGAGCCTGGAGGTCAGCATCGTTGACCCTGGCTAAAACAGTTCCTTTGGATCCTGCTCTGCCTTCAGGAATATTCAGGTATGTAAGTCGTCCACTTACTTCTGGACGAAGTTCTGTTGTTTCGTTTGCTACAACAGTTCCGTTGGATTCGATCGTATTGGTGAGTGGTTGATACGATGCAAGAATCACATCTACCAACACAGGAGGTTGTTGACCAGACTGGCTTGCAGCACCTTCCTTTTTCTTATCACTGCTACCGCATGATGTTAAAACACTTATTAGTAGAAAAAAACTCAAAAACTTGTGCATTAATCTCTCATTAAATGATAGCCCTAAAGATAACCAGATTTGTTTACCACCGATTTACAAATGGGCAAATGGATGAATACGAAGGGCTGTTTGATTAAAGAGTGCAAATGTTTGAAACAGCAGAATCAAATCCAAACAAACTTCTGTTAACATAGGCAATGGCTATTTTTTAGCCGTTGAAGCAGTTCGCTTTCTGCCGGTGGAAGTAGTTGAAGCAGCTTTATGAGCATGATTATCGTTCGCTTCATCAATACTATGTGTTGCATGAATATCGTCTTCACTTTCTGCAAGGGAACTAATCTTCACATAAAACTTCTTCAGTGTTTGTAGTTCTTCTTCAGTAAGGTCTTCAGCATCTACCAAACGATTGCTGGCGTATTTATTAGAAGCAATCAGCTCATTCAACTTCAGGTGAATGGCTGTAGTATCCTTATTTTGGGTTTGCTGGATGATGAACACCATTAAGAAAGTAATAATGGTTGTGCTGGTATTGATGATGAGCTGCCAGGTATCAGAAAATCCGAACAGCGGACCAGTAAGGGCCCATATTACGATTGCTAAAAACGCAATAAGAAACGCCCAGGGACTTCCGGTTATTTTTGTGGCTTTGGTTGAGAACTTATCGAAGAAGCTGTTTACCCCACTTTTACTTTTTGCCATAATAGTTTTTCAATTCGGGAACTTTCCCTGTTTCAAGTTACAAATTGTATGCTACAACTGCCGTTACTGAATCAGGTTTCTAAACCTCAATCCTTAGATTTGCCGCATACAATCGATTGCTATGCAGAAACTAGGTAATTATATTTTAGGAAGATGGGTTACAGGAGATGGTGAAGGACAATCTTTATACAATGCTGTAAGTGGAGAATTGATCGGACATGCCTCAACCAAAGGTTTGGACTATGCCGATATTCTGGACTATGCCAGGGTAGTTGGTGGTCCGGCATTACGCAAAATGACCTTTCATGAAAGGGGTTTGATGTTAAAAGCCGTAGCCGTACATCTGAGGAATCATTTAGACAAATTTTACAGTATCAGCTATTTAACAGGAGCAACGAAAGTGGATAGCTGGATAGATATTGAAGGTGGAATTGGAAATCTTTTTTCTTACGCTTCCCTCCGTCGCAAATTTCCTGACGAGTCTTTTTGCCTTGATGGTGAACCACATCAACTTGGTAAAGCCGGAACTTTTATGGGTCATCACTTATTAATCCCAAAAGAGGGAGTGGCGATACATATTAATGCCTTCAATTTTCCTGTTTGGGGGATGTTGGAAAAGATCGCTGTGAATTTACTTGCAGGAGTTCCTGCTGTGGTGAAGCCTGCAACGATTACATCATTCCTTACCGAAGCTGTCGTGAAAGAGATCGATGCATCTGGAATTCTGCCCAAAGGTGCATTGCAATTAGTATGTGGATCAGCAGGTGATATGTTAGACCATGTGCTGTCGCAGGATGTAATCACATTCACCGGATCTGCAACAACAGGCATCATGCTAAAAAGCCAGCGAAACATTATTGAACAAAACATCACATTTAATATGGAAGCAGATTCACTCAACTGTATTGTGTTGGGTGAAGATGTAAATCCCGGAAGTGCAGAGTGGGACATCTTCATCAAAGAAGTTCGAAAAGAGATGACGGTGAAAGCCGGGCAAAAATGTACAGCTATTCGTAGAATCTTTGTTCCTCAGAATAAATTGGAAGATGTACATATCGCTCTGGGAAAAGCACTTGCTCAAACAACGATCGGGAATCCTACAAACGAAAAAGTGAGGATGGGAAGTTTGGCAGGATTGAGCCAAAGAGAAGAGGTTCAAAGACAGGTTCAGAAGCTGCTGGCATCATCACAGATCATCTATGGAAGTTTAGATAGCGTTGAGGTAATTGATGCTGATGCACAAAAAGGGGCTTTTATTAGTCCGTTGTTGCTGCTGAATGAGAAACCAATGAGTTCAACCGAGCCACACGATGTAGAAGCTTTCGGTCCGGTTTCTACTTTGATGCCATATTCTTCTATGGAGGAAGCTGTGGCTTTAGCAAGGCTTGGAAAAGGTTCGCTGGTTTCTTCTATCGTTACTGCAGACAATAAACTTGCGAAGCAATATGTTTTAGGTGCAGGTGCTTATCATGGACGTATTCTAATACTTAATGCGGATTGTGCTAAAGAAAGTACCGGACACGGATCTCCTTTGCCGCTTTTGGTTCATGGTGGACCAGGAAGAGCCGGCAATGGAGAAGAAATGGGTGGATTAAGAGGTGTGAAACACTATATGCAAAGAGTGGCAATACAAGGATCACCAACTTCGATAACGGAGATCAGCAATGTGTACCAGCAAAATGCAAAAGGAAAAGATCCTGGCAAACATCCATTCACTAAGTATTTCGAAGAACTGGAGATCGGAGACCAGATCGTAACAGAAAAAAGACTCATCACTTCAGAAGATATTGACAAGTTTGCTGACTTAAGTGGAGATCATTTCTATGCACACATGGTCAACACTGACTTTAGCGGAACTATGTTTAAAAGACAAGTTGCTCATGGATATTTCATCATGAGTGCAGCTGCCGGATTATTTGTAGATAGCTATGAAAAGAATCCTGTTCTGCTGAATTACGGAATTGATGAACTGAGATTCACCAAACCTGTTTATGCTGGTTCAGAGCTTTATATCAGATTTACTTGCAAAGAGAAATTGCCGCAGGAGAAAAAAGAAGAAACCGATATTGATAAAGGAATTGTAAAGTGGTTGGTAGAAATGTTTGACGAAACAGATGAGTTGACCGGATTGGCAACGATACTGACAATGGTTGCAAGAAAACCGAAGTAACTTTAAAACAAAATCGAATTTTCATGGAAGGTTATGTAAAAGTTGATCATAGACATGGAATCACTCATGTTGAGTTTCATCATCCGCAAAGCAATTCATTGCCGGGTGCAATATTGGAGAATCTTGCACAAACGATTCACCGTATTAGTCATGATGGTGAAACGAAAGTGATCATATTGAAGTCTGCCGGGGAGAAAGTTTTCTGCTCAGGAGCTTCTTTTGATGAACTGGCTTCCATACAAAGTGAAGCTGCAGGATTGAAGTTCTTTAGTGGCTTTGCCAATGTGATCAATGAAATGAGAAAGGCACCACAGTTTGTAATTGCGAGAATACAAGGTAAGTGTGTTGGTGGTGGTGTTGGACTTGCTTCAGCTGCTGATTATGCTATTGCGGTTGAAGGTGCAGAGGTTAAGTTGAGTGAGCTTGCAGTGGGCATTGGACCTTTTGTAGTTGGTCCGGCTGTAGAAAGAAAGATAGGTTTAGCTGCATTTAGTCATTTATCAATTGATGCTGCAACCTGGAGATCAGCTGACTGGGCAAAACGAAAAGGATTGTATGCAGAATTACATGCTGATGCTGAAACAATGGACGACTCAATTAATAAACTAGCAAATACATTGTGCCATTCTTCTCCTGCTTCAATGGCTGAGCTGAAAAAGGTTTTCTGGAAAGGAACAGAACATTGGGATGAACTTTTAAAAGAAAGAGCTGCAATTAGCGGAAGGTTGATCTTAAGTGATTATAGCAAGAGTTTTATTGAAAAGTTTAAAGCGAAGATGAAGAGATAAAAATTTTATTTTTAGCCTAGTCCTTAAACTTTCATTATGAAAAATAAACAGCTTTTAGCCCTGCTCCTTTTAACAATCGTTATGTTGAGTAGTTGTTTTAAGAGTACAACAAACAGCTCTCCTGAATTATTGGAAGATGATAGAACCGTAACTGATTATATAACTACAAAAACAAATGCGACTTCAACTTTTTTATACGCAGTAATTACTAAGTCTAGCAATGAAAATGTTGAAGATGCTGTATTACGTATTGATCTTATTAAACCTTCAAGCTTTTCCAGTTTAATTCTTAATAACAATAGTAAAGCGAAAGAACTAATTGTTTGGTTGAAGGGAAAGTTGAAAAATCCGGAGCAATACAAAAACTATGAGTTGAATGAAGTGACTGAGTCAACAGATACATATCCTGCTCCAAATGTGGCGAGAACTATAAAGATCAAGGCAAAAGACTTGTAGCTTGCTGAAGTACCTTCAGTACAAGAGTGCGACGCAACGAAAGCATCATAGTAGTACCACAGCCGGCTACATAAAATTAAAGATCATCATACTGGTACAAAGGATCAATCTGTGTTCCTGCTTCCATTTCGAATACGGGTTTTATCAATCCATCTTTCAATCCATAAACCCATCCATGTAAGTGTGGACGTTGCTCATGTTTCCAGGCTCGTTGTATCACAGAAGTTTTCGCCAGATGCTGTACCTGCTCTATCACATTTAATTCAACTAACCTGTCGAATTTCTGCTCTTCATCAGGGATTGCTTCCAGTTCGTCAAGGTGCAAACGATATACATCTTTAATATTTCTGAGCCACATATTTAATACATACTTGAGGTCGTGGTTAGACATTGCAGCTTTTACACCACCACATCCATAATGTCCACAAACGATCACATGTTTTACTTTCAGGTGGGAAACCGCATAATCCAAAACACTCAACATGTTCACATCAGTATGAATGACCATGTTAGCCACATTACGGTGAACGAAAATCTCACCAGGCTGCGTTCCGGTTATTCGATCTGCCGGTACACGGCTATCGCTACAGCCGATCCAAAGAAAATCTGGTGTTTGAATATGAGAAAGCCTGTCAAAGAAACCAGGATCTTCCTGCTTAACTGACTCTGCCCATTGCTTATTATGTTCCAGGAGTTTCTCGTAAGGATTCATACAACAAATATAGTCAGCAAGCTTAATGTACAGTTATTAGATAGCAACTGTCTTCTTCAACACAGCTTTGAGGAAAACAAAACCTATTAGCCCTGCTATTAAAGAAGAAAGAAGGATAACGAATTTAATATTTGTGATAATGAACTGATCCTGAAATGCAAGCAAGGTGATGAAGATAGACATGGTAAAACCGATGCCGCCTAAACATGCTGCACCAAAAATGCTTTTCCAATTAATGTCAGCCGGAAGCTTACAAAGTCCAATACTTACTGCAAGAAAGCTGACCAGGAAAATTCCTACAGGCTTACCAACGATAAGTCCAATTGCCACTCCTAGACTGTAGTGTTCAGTTAGTGTAGAAATAGAACCGGAGTCAATTATTATTGCGGTATTTGCCAACGCAAATAAAGGCAGAATAATAAATGCTATGGGCTTATGTAAGGCATGTTGTAAAATATAAGAGGTTGATTTTTCATCACCGTTTCCAAATGGAATGGCAAAAGCAACCAGAACCCCTGTGATTGTTGCATGTACACCTGAATGCAGCATGAAATACCACATAGCAACTCCACCAACGAGGTAAGGAATAAGGTTACGTACCTTAACACGATTCATTGCAAGCAGTACACCCCATATTGCAAAAGCGATCAATAAATTTGTAACCGAAAGATCACCTGTATAAAAGAATGCGATAATGAGAATTGCTCCAAGGTCATCAATAACGGCTAAAGCAGTTAGAAATACTTTTAAGGATGTTGGTACTCTGTTTCCAAGCAAAGACAGAATACCCAATGCAAAAGCGATATCTGTTGCCATCGGAATTCCAGCTCCACCTTGTGTGGCAGTACCATAATTGAAAATAAAATATATTCCTGCTGGAACAACCATTCCGCCAATGGCTCCGAAAATAGGGAGCATGGCATCTTTTAGCTTCGACAGTTCACCTATGTACACTTCACGTTCCAACTCCAGACCAATAAGGAGAAAGAAAATTGCCATAAGTCCATCGTTGATCCAATACTCAACAGACTCACCGAATAATCGTGCATGCCAGAAGTGCTGGTAATTTTCTCCGAAAGATGTATTGGCAAGCACTAACGACAATATAGTGCAGCCAATGAGCATTAGTCCACCGGCTTTTTCACTTTCAGTAAAATCGCGGAATAATCTTGTTAGCCCCATAAGCGGCAATTTACACTGCTAATCTTACGTCTATGCTTAGGAAATTAAATATTCAAGCCACCACAAACGCTGATTACCTGACCTGTAACATAAGCACTCATTTCAGATGCAAGGTATAAAGTTGTGTTAGCTATCTCATCTCCTTTGCCAAATCTGCCAAGTGGGATCTTTGCAAGAAATGCATCTGCACCAGCACCTTCTTTTAGGTAATGGGTCATATCCGTTTCAACAAAACCCGGAGCAATGGCATTGCAACGAACATTTCTGCTACCCAATTCAAGAGCAACAGATTTGGTAAACCCTATAATACCAGCTTTTGATGCTGCATAACTACTTTGACCTGCATTACCTCTTACGCCAACAATCGAACTCATGTTGATGATGCTTCCCTTACGAGCTTTCATCATTGGTTTAATCACCTGCTTGGTCATATTGAAAACACTCTTCAGGTTCGTTTCCATCACATCATCCCACTGTTCGGCTGTCATTCGAAGTAAAAGATTGTCTTTACTGATGCCGGCATTGTTCACACAAACATCAACTGATCCAAATTCTTTGATCACATCATTTACAAAAGACTCACACTCATCAAACTTACCTGCATTGCTACGGTAAGCTTTACCTTTTACTCCAAGGGCTGCGATCTTTTCTTCAACAGCTTTTGCTTTATCTGCACTACCCTCACTTACATAAGTGAATGCAATATTTGCTCCATGCTCAGCAAATTTAATGGCAATGGCTTCACCAATTCCTCTTGCAGCTCCTGTAACAATGCAAACTTTTCCTTCGAGTAATTTCATCTCTTAACTTTTAAACGTGATAGTCCTTGGAACTGAGCAAAAGTAATACTATTGAACTTTCGTTGCGTCGCACTCTTTTACTGAAGGAAGGCAATTGAGCAATGATGACTTCATTGCTACTTTAGAAAAGCAAGTATTTCATCAACATAAGTTCTTTCATTACAAAGCCTCGGTACTTTATGTTGACCCCCTAGTTTTCCTTTGCTCTTTAGCCAGGCATTGAACATTCCTTTTTGCAATGAGTGTACAACCGGCATTCGCAGTGCAATGTCTTTTGCTCTTTTTGCTTCGTAATCGCCATTGACTGACTTTAAGGCATCGTCTAGTTCAAATGTAAAGTGATCAATATCTTCCGGAGTTTTTTCAAATTCGATCAGCCACTCATGTGCTCCATTGCTGTTTTCGCTGAAGTAAACAGGAGCAGCAGAATAATCATTCACTACGGCACCGGTTTTTTCAGAAGCGATTGAAATTGCTCTATCCGTATTATCTACGATCACTTCTTCACCAAATGCGTTGATGAAATGTTTTAATCTTCCACTCACCTTAACTTTAAAAGGACTAATAGAAGTGAACTGAATTGTATCACCAACCAGGTATCGCCACAACCCTCCATTGGTGCTGATCACTACAGCATAGTTCTTTCCAACTTCCACATCTTTTAGTCCGATAGTTCGTGGATCATCTTTTCCATATTCTTCAGTCGGCATGAATTCGTAGAAGATGCCGTGTTGCAAGAACAACAACATTCCATCATCTCCAGGATGTTGCTGAGCAGCAAAAAAACCTTCACTGGCATTATACATCTCCAGGTAATTTACTTCTTCACCCAGCAATTTCTTAAACTGCTCTCTATATGGAGTGAAGGACACACCCCCGTGAAGATATAATTCAAGTGTTGGCCAAACTTCTTTCAAAGTCGATTTACCTGTGATCTCGAGAATTCGTTTGATGAGCACTAAAGTCCATGTAGGAACACCACTTATTGAAGTAACAATTTCGTTGATTGTTGACTGAGCCAGCTTTTCAATCTTCACTTCCCAATCATCCAATAAAGCAATAGAAAGTTCAGGAGTTCGGATCCATTCTGCCCAGAACGGAGAATTCTGTAGCAGCACAGCACTTAGATCACCATATTGGATCTCTTCATTCACTTTATGTATCTGGTGACTTCCACCGATCACCAATCCCTTTCCTGTTAACAGATCGCTGTCAGGATTGTGGTTGTAATACATGGTTAGCACATCTTTGGAAGCCTGGTAATGGCAATCCTGCAAACTTTCATCTGTGATGGGGATGAATTTTGCCTTACTGCTGGTGGTTCCACTGCTTTTTGCAAACCAGTAAACAGGTGTGTTCCAAAGAAGATTCTCCTCTCCATTCATCATCCTTTCAATGTATGGTTGCAGATGCTCGTATTCATGAATGGGAACGGCTTTCTTAAAATCACGGACACGAAAAACATCTTTTAATCCGTATTTACGACCAAACTCAGAATATTGCCCGTGGGTGATGAGGTCTTGCAGCACCTCTCGTTGTGTTTGAATAGGATCATTTTGCCAGTGCTCAATTGCACTGTGCCTCCACCTTGCTAATCTTGATATTGCGGGACTGAGGAATTTCATTTGCCAAGGGCGGCAAAATAGAAAATAAAGCTGACAAGTTCAGAGTAAGTAGAGAACTACTGCTGAGTTTTACCCATCTCCAAGATCCAATCTTTCCGCTTCAACTCAAAATTGGTTCCCAGGTACAAACGTCTAACCTGATCATTCTCAGCAAGCTGTTCTGCAGTTCCGTGAATGAATATTTGTCCACCGATCAGCAGGTAAGCTCTATCGCAAATGGAAAGTGTTTCGTTTACGTTATGGTCAGTGATCAGGATTCCGATGTTTCTATACTTCAGCTTTGCAACAACAGCTTGAATATCTTCAACCGCTATTGGGTCAACCCCAGCAAAAGGTTCATCTAACAAAATAAATTTCGGATCAACAGCTAAAGCTCTTGCGATCTCGGTTCGTCTTCTTTCACCACCACTCAGACTATCGCCATTATTTTTTCTAACATGATGTAGGTTAAACTCATCCAACAAAGCTTCTAGTTTCAGCTGCCGTTCCTTCTTAGTGAGTTTCGTCATCTCCAGCACTGCCAGGATATTGTCTTCAACGGTCAACTTTCTAAATACACTTGCCTCCTGTGGTAAATAGCCGATACCCATCTGAGCTCTTTTGTACATCGGCAGCCTGGTGATGTCAGTTTTGTCGAGATATACTTTTCCTTCGTCGGGCTTTATCAATCCGACAACCATATAGAAAGTCGTGGTTTTTCCAGCTCCGTTGGGACCAAGTAAACCAACGATCTCACCTTGCTTTACCTCAATCGAAACATCGTTCACAACGGTTCTGTTGCTATAGGTTTTGATCAGGTTCTTTGTATGTATAGTTAAGTTCAACTCAACGGTTTTAGCAAAAATAGGGTTCGCTTGCTTACCAGTTGGTGTAATACGGCTTCTTAACAAACAGTTTGGCTGTATATTGCACCAATTTTTGGCAAAGCAATGAAGGTTACCGATCATATTTCCCAGTCTAAAGACACATTGATATCTTTTGAAGTCTTACCTCCTTTGAAGGGTAAGACCATCAACTCTTTATACGATCATTTAGATCCTTTGATGGAATTTAAACCATCATGGATCAACGTTACCTACCATCGAAGCGAAACCATGTTCAAAAAAAGAGCAGATGGCAGTTTTGAGAAAGTGGAGGTAAGAAAACGTCCCGGAACGGTTGGAATTTGTGCAGCGATCATGAACCATTACGAAATTGATGCTGTGCCGCATTTCATCTGTGGAGGTTTCAATAAAAGAGAAACGGAAGATGCCTTAATTGATCTGAATTTTCTTGGTATTGATAACGTGTTGGTGCTTCGTGGAGATGCCGCCAAAAACGAAACCTTCTTTGAACCTGAGCAAGGTGGTCACCGATATGCTTTAGATCTTCTAAGACAAGTTCAGGATATGAATAATGGAATTTATATTGATGATGATATTCGTGATGGTGGGAAGACTCAGTTTTGCATAGGTGTTGCCGGTTATCCTGAAAAGCATTTTGAGGCTCCTAACAAAGACTCTGATATGATGCATCTGAAAGATAAAGTTGATGCCGGAGGATGTTACATCATGACCCAGATGTTCTTCGACAACAGCAAATTCTTCCAGTTTGTAGATGATTGCCGTGCCGCCGGAATTAATGTACCTATCATTCCAGGTTTGAAGCCGATCACCACTAAAAAGCAATTATCAGTTCTTCCAAGAATATTCCACGTAGATATTCCTACTGATCTTTCTACAGAAATACTTAAGTGTAAAACTGATGCTGATGTAGAGTTGGTTGGAACCGAGTGGTTGCTTCAACAATCAAAAGAACTGAAACAAAGAGGTGCTCCTGTTTTGCATTATTATACTTTGGGAAAGCCTAAAGTTATCTGGAATGTGGTGAAGGAGTTGGTGTAATTGGAACGCTGATAACGCTGATTAAACAGATTTTCGCTGATATCTTTTTGGATGATACAATCCCAATAATCACTTCATCTATTTGGAAACCAATAGCAGGTTTTACTTATAATAATCTGCGTCATCTACGTTCCTATCTAGTTCCCATCATCATTTCAAACTATTAAACACAGCCTGGTTCACCTTAATTGGGTACTTCTTTTTCAAAGCATCTAGCCATTGCTTTTCGAGCACATTCTGATAATCGTTGATCACAAGCCCTTTCGCTTCTTCAAAACCTCTTTGCCCCGGCTCATTAAACACTTTGAAGATATAAGCAAACGTATAGCTGCCATCGTTGTTTTTTACCGGAGCTGTTGTAAGTCCATCGGTGAAATTCGTTCTATCAACTACCGGAATTTGCCCAAGTTCATAACGATTACTGTCAGCCATTACAGTGCTGCCGAATCCTTCAGTAATACTTCTCCAATTAACGAAATTACCTTTCAGTTTTGCTTGTAGGTCTGCGAGAATTTTATCAGAGGTTACCGTAAAAATTGTTGCATTAGCACTTGCAGCCCATAGATACTTACCCTTGTTCTGTTCGTAGGTAGTTCTTAATCCTTGATCATCAGTAGCAGCTTTGGTCCAGACTTCTTTATCCATGATGGCAAAAAGAAGATTGGCATCATTGAACTCTTTCAATTGGCTTTTGAAATCTGCATTATAATCATCTAAATGACTTTGATAATAATCGCTGGTTGCAGACTTTAAATATTCCCTCATCAACTCAGGATACGACATACTTTGATACATCGGGAAAGCCCTGCTGGCTCTTACATACGTTGCGAAATCTACAGCTTTGATCTTTTTCTTCGAGAAGCTGAAGATCACGGTTGAATCATTCAGTTTTTTGAACCCCTTTGTATTTCCTCCGTTATAAAAACTATCGGCGTAAGCCCACAATTCTTTCTCCTCATACTTAGCAGGAGTATAGTTGGTGAGTTTCATCCATTTATTTACCAATAGCTTTCTTGCTTCTGAGAGTCTATCATCTTTCTCCACTCTTTCTTTAAAAGATGCTGCAACAATTGGATCGTCCAGGTTTTTTGGCACTGGTATGATCTCTCTTAATTGAATAATGTGAAATCCAAAACTCGTTTCTACAGGTTTGCTGATCTCGCCTGTTTTCGTCAAGGCAAAAGCTGCAGTTTCAAAAGCGGGACTAAACTGTCCGATTCCAAACTCCTGCATCAAGCCATGATCGTGACCTGTTGTAACATCATTTGAAAATTCATGTACCATCTCATCCCACTCTTCCGGAGTTTTTACCAACACAGCATATATAGAATCTGCTTTACGCTTAACAACAGCTTTATCAGCTTCAGTAGCATCCGGCGGCATTGTCAAAAGTATCTGTGCTGCTATTCTTCTGCCAAGTGCAGCTCTCTCACCTGAATTATAAAAAATGTGATATCCATAAGCAGAACGAACTGGAGCCGAGTGCTTGTTAGGTTTCAGGCTATAAACGATTGACTCAAAACTATATGGCAGCGTAAAAGCTGTTACGTAACCCAGATCGGTCATACTTGGATCGCTGTTGTACCTTGAAGCGATTCCATTAAAAGCTTTACCAGTATTCAGATCAAAATAAGCTTGTTGTGACTGCTGGTAAGCTGCAACGGTGTCTTTATTCTCAGGAAAGGGAATGAATACTTGTTGCAGATGAATATCTTTCTGGCTACGCTGCAAAGCTTCCTCAATTAAGGATTTGATATTTGCCTCATCATTAATAAAGTTCGTTGCCAGCTGCTTTTTAAAGTTCTCAGTCTCCAGCAAGTAGTTTGGATCTTCCTGAAGTTTCGCATCGTTAGCAGCCTGTACCTTGAGTTTAAAATTCTGGTAAAGCTCCAGGTATTCACTTAAAGCTTTTTTTCTGTCAGGCTCGAGACTTGGATTCTTATTGAATGCTTTTAAAAATTCTTCTTTGGTGACGGTGTATTTGCCATAAGTAAACAAAGTAGTCTGGCTTTTGGCAATAGCAGAGATCATCAGCAGAACAACAAATGTTGTCAACAGCTTTCGCATAAGGGGAAGTTTATTTTTTTGCTTGCTTTTTTAACCGTTCTTCTAAGATCCTGTCAAATCCTTCCACATCAAGATTCTTGGCAATGATCTTCTTCTGATCGTCTAACAAATATAGAGTAGGCGTTTTGTAAACATCGTATAACTGGCGATAATTAGGTCTGCCTGCTTTCGACTCAGCATCCCTGTCTTCTTTGGTTTGGTAAACGTTCGTCCAGGTAGTCAGTTTATGGGTATTGATAAACTCACCCCAGGCCTTATTTGCTTTTTCATCAATGTTTACAGCATACACTTTCAAACCCATAGTGTTCCATTTTGCCTCCCAGATAGAGTCAACTTTTGGAATGGTTTCTTTGCAATGACCACAATTAGGATCCCAGAAGATCACCAGCGTATATTTTGATTGCAGATCGTAAAGGTTTGAGGTTTTCCCTTCAAGCGTTACCAGGTTTAGCAATGGAGCTGCCTCTCCAAGTTGGTTAGCGATCAGGCTCCAACCTCTGTCCATCACTGTTTTCCTGTCTTTCTCACTCAGGATGGTTGTATCCCCTTTCAAATAATGATTTTCAAAAAGGTAAACAAAAACCTTATCCTGACCCATGATCTCAGGAGCCATATATTTGTTCGTGAACTTAGCTAGGAGAAAACGGTACATCTCTTTTCCATCACGAGCATAAAGGAGCATATATTTTACTTTGGCAATAATGCTGTCTGCATCAGGATGTACAAAGTTCTTGAAATAGTTGTCAAGCTTATCATCAAAAAAAGGTGTTCGAACCAAACGATCGTCGTTAAACTCCACATCATCCCAAAAATGCTCCTGAACATAACGGAATGGATACAAAGAATCCAATGTTCCATTTGCTTTCTTAGGCATTTCAGGATAGTCAGGAATTTTCATGGTATTAAAGAAAGCAGCCAGCATAGACTTAGGATTCTTCTTCACTACATTATCCCGATAAGCCTTCAATTCTTTATCAG
>JANPIB010000071.1:0-5747 GCA_031424775.1 Chitinophagales bacterium
TGGAAAGCCAGGGCTATTTCCTTTAAAAGGTACACCTGCTGTTGCTGGTACTGCACTTGATGATGCAGCATTTGGTAACTATCTTTTACCAAATAATACTAGCCCGAGAGCTGTTGATCTGCTTCCGATATTCCATACCGGTGTTCCTAACCTGAGACCTTACCAACTGGCTACAGGTAAAGGTGGTAATCCACTTGCTGCAGGAAAACCTTTCATTAATAATTTTCTGCCAACGTTTGGCGATATGCTCAGGTTGAATATGGCTGTTCCTGTTACTCAAAGAAACGATCCCAAGTTCAGCTCTTTAGGTTTAGTACAAGCTGCAGTGTTAGGATTAACTGATCCTGCTTACAATGGTTCTGCAGCCTTACAGTTTATTCCAAACATGGATGGCTTTCCAAATGGAAGAAGACTTGAAGATGATGTCACAACTATTGAATTACAGGCAGTGTCTGGAGTTGTACTGGCAGCTATTGGCTTATGGTATGATGATTATAACGGTACAGGCAGTCCTGTAACACCACAATTGCAAAATGTACTTGGCTTTAATGCAGGTGTTACATCAAACGATACAACATTCAAAACCACTTTCCCATTCGTGCAAGCACCGTGGAGAGGTTTTAGGGGAGCCCAGTACTCTGGTGCAGTATTACCTGTAACCTGGGTTAGTTTTACTGCACAAAAAGTAGAAACAAAAGCATTGTTACGTTGGGAAGTTGCTACGCAAATTAATAATGATCATTTTGAGATCGAACACAGTATAAATGGCCAACAGTATCAGCGTGTAGGTTCAACCCAGGCAAATGCATCTCAAAGCATGTACTCCTTTACGCATAATGATCCGTCAGTAAATAAGGTTAATTACTATCGAATTAAACAGGTAGATAAAGACGGAAGGTTCACATATTCAGATATTAGGACAATAAGGTTTGATAAAAAAGCAGAAATGACGATTTCGCCGAATCCAGCCATATCTGAAGTGAGAATTTACATTACTGATCCCAAGGCTCGTATAAGTCTTTATGATCAACAGGGTCGAAGGCTTGCAACAAGCAGAATGAATAATGGCTTCGCTACTTTTAACCTGTCAACTTATGCTAATGGCATATACACAGCAGTTGCTGAAGTTGAAGGGGTGGTTATAGCTACAGAAAAAATTATAAGGCAATAATTAAAATTTACAACCGGCAATCCATTGGATTGCCGGTTTTTTTTATTATGCTGATCCAGTCTTCCATTATTTACGTATCTGATATCATCATTCCAAACCTAATCAATCATGAAAATTTTTTTACTCTCTCTATTTATTGTTATTTCCCTGGCAGCATGTAATTCAAACACTGCAGACGAAAGCTCATCTGTCTCGTCTTCCACCAAAAATGAAATGCCTGACCTACTTGAAAGAAAAGGAGAATTAGCAAAAGCGGCTGAATGGCCAAAAACGAAACTAAAGGTTAGTGAACTTCGTACAAAAATTGCGGCAGAGCCTGTAAATGTAAAGCCAAGACTACAACTGGCAACCATTTACATAGCCGAAGCAAGGATAACAGGAGAACACCCTTACTACTATCCTGCAATTCATAAAGTGCTGGATGGAGTATTGGGTATTGAACAAAATAACTTTGATGGATTGGTACTGAAGTCATCGGTATTAATGTCTCAGCATCGTTTTAAAGAAGCACTTGATCTTGCCACTAAAGCCAAAACTATAAATGAGAATGAAGCATATGTTTACGGAATATTGGTGGATGCGAATGTAGAACTTGGCAATTATGAAGCAGCAATTGAAAGTTCAGATAAAATGCAGGCTCTTAAACCATCTCTTGAATCTTACTCACGGGCTTCATATCTAAGAGAAATATATGGCGATTATAATGGGTCTATCAAAGCTATGGAACTGGCAGTGGAAGCAGGATTACCTGGAAGTGAGCCGCAATGCTGGAGCATGAAAACACTTGGTCAGTTATACATTAATTCTGGACAAACCGAAAAAGCTGAAAAAATATTTAGAAATATTTTAGCCATCAGACCGAGTTATGCATTTGCGATAGCTGGACTTGCTGAGGTAGAAGAAAAGAAAAATAATTTAGACACAGCACTTGCGCTACTTAATCAAGCTACTGCTATAATGCCTGAGTTTTCTTTCTATGAAAAAATGGCTGACATCTACCAAATGAAAGGTGAAAACGAAAAAGCACAATCCACTTTTACTAACGTAAAAAAAATGTTGCAAGAAGATGAAAAAAGTGGTCATCTCGTTCACCTGGAGATGGCGAAGCTTTTGATTAAGATGAATGAACTTGAAGAAGCAAAACAACACCTTGCAAAAGAATATGAAGCCAGACCTAAAAACATACAGATAAACGAAGAACTTGCCTGGCTTGCTTACAAAGAAAAAAACATTCCTGAATCGAAGAAATATCTTAAAGTAGCCACACGTACAGGTTCAAAAGATCCTCAACTTTTATCAAGAGCCAAAACAATCTTCAAATCATAAATAAGTATTTGATTTAAGATTATGAGAAAGATTCTGTTTATGATGCTGCTGGTAACAACCGCATTATTGAATTCTATATATGCTTTTTGTCAATATTCAATAGCGGGAAGGCTAATTGATAAAGAGTCGAAATTACCAGTAGAAGGTGGTGTTATAAGCAGTAACAATCTCTCTGCTACTACCGATCCTTTAGGCTTCTTTTCAATACCCTCTATTGATACCTTAGCAACCATTATCATCAAATGTATCGGCTATAAGCGAGTTGAGCTATCAATGAACTCCAGCGAATTAAAGACGATAGAACTTTCTCCAATACAGTTTGATCTTAGCTCAGTTATTATTTATTCAAGTTCGCATGAGAATTATGTTAAAAATATCACGAAACTTGATCTTGCAGCCAGACCGGTGAGATCATCACAGGATATTCTTCGTTTAGTACCTGGCTTGTTTATCGCCCAACACGCCGGAGGTGGTAAAGCAGAGCAAATTTTCCTCCGAGGTTTTAATGTAGATCATGGTACTGATATCCAAGTTACTGTAGATGGATTGCCGGTAAACATGGTTTCACATGGACATGGACAAGGATATGCAGATCTGCATTTCGTAATTCCAGAATTAGTAAAAGATATAGATTTTGGTAAAGGCCCATACTACAGTGAAAAAGGGAATCTTAATACTTCGGGATATGTAAGCTTTCAAACTGTAAATTCAGTTGAAGATAAAATACAAGTAGAAGCTGGCTCCTTTAATAACTATAGAATTTTGGGTATGTATAATCTTTTGCCTAAAAAGAATAAAAGTGCTAATGCATTTATCGCTTCTGAATATCAGTACTTCGATGGTCCATTTGAGTCGCCACAGAAATTCAATAGGTTTAATTTATTTGGTAAGTATCAACTTTCAAAAGCTAAGTATCAATTTACTATTATATCATCCGCTTTCAGTAGTAAATGGAATGCTTCCGGACAAATCCCGGAAAGGGCAGTTGAGTCATTGAAAGGAGGAAGATTTGGGTCAATAGATGATTCTGAAGGTGGTTATACCAGCAGGTATAATGTTTCGGGAAAGATCATTGCAGGAAAGAAAAAAAATTTTGAGTTTCAGGGATATTATTCCCGCTATTATTTTAACCTCTATTCAAATTTTACTTTTTTCGCAAGAGACAGTATCAACGGAGATCAGATTAAACAAAAAGATGATAGAGACATCCTGGGTATAAATACAAAGTATATCCTAAGCCATTCAAAGGGCAAGGCAAACTTTAAAACAACTATCGGTGCAACTTTCCGGTTAGACAAAACATTCGATACAGAGTTAAGTTATACACTAAAAAGGCAACTACTTTCAACTGAAAAGCTGGGTGATATTACTGAGAGCAATGCCGCTCTATTTATGGATGAGAATATTAGTATAAAAAAGTGGCATTTTAATATTGGTGCAAGGCTGGATCAGCTTCATTTTGAGTACAACAATAAATTACCAGGAGCTGCATTCGATCCACTAACAAAAAAAATATTTACCCCTAAACTTAATATTCAATACGAATTAAGTAAAAGAAATAAATTATTTCTAAAAGCCGGTAAAGGATTTCATTCAAATGATACTCGTGTAGTGCTTGAAGATAAAGAAAAGCCGACACTTCCTGCAGCGTATGGAATTGATCTTGGATTTACTTCAACACCATTTGCAAACCTAAGTATCACCTCATCAGTTTGGTTCCTTTATATGCTTCAGGAATTTGTGTATGTTGGTGATGAAGGAATAGTAGAACCAAGCGGAAGGTCAGTACGATATGGTATTGATGTATCAGCACGGTATAATGCATCTAAGAATTTATATGCTGACATAGATGTAAATACCACAAGGTCTCGTTTTGCAGACTTGCCATCTAAAGCCAACTTTATTCCGTTAGCTCCAGTTGTTACATCTACTGGTGGATTGACTTATTATAGGAAAAAATGTTCTGCTTCACTGCGATATCGATACATGAGCGATCGTCCTGCCAACGAAAGCAATACCATTACTGCGAAGGGCTATTTAATTACCGATTTAGCCAGTGAATATGACTTGGGAAAAATAAAGGTTGGTGTAAACGTTGAAAACCTATTTAATGCAAAATGGAAGGAAGCACAATTCGATACTGAAAGCAGGTTACAAAATGAATCAAATCCAATAAGCGAAATTCATTTTACTCCCGGTCTGCCTTTGATGATTAGAATGAGGTTATCTGTTACACTTTAAAAAAGTGTCTATATCATGATCTAACAAAGTAATAATAAACAAGAAAAATTTCAGACACCTGTACACTTAACCTTTAAGCACTTCCATTATTCTCTCAGCAACTTTTGCTGCCCATTTCGCATACTCTTTTCCTGAAGGATGCAATTTATCTTGAGCTATAAACTCCGAATTATCTCCTGTTAATCGTTGATCAGTGGTTATATCAATAAAATGAACACCATATTTTTCTGACAGCTGCTTTTTTGCAGCATTGTAAGCATCAATTTCTGTGGCGATCTTTTTCCTGTCACGGTCTTTGGCAAAAGGCGTGGTACCCCAATCGGGAATAGAAATTACGATCACTCGTTCAGTTTTGTTGCCGGAGAAGTGCAAGGCTTTTTTCAGCAGGAAATCGAGATCAGACAGGTAATCGTCTAGAGCAAGCCCACGGTATTGATTGTTAACCCCAATCAACAGTGTTACAAAGTCGTAATGTTCATTTAAATTGGTGTGGAGCAGGTGATCTGCCAGTTCGAAAGTGGTCCAGCCAGTTTTTGCTACAATCTCAGGAGCATGAAAGTGCAAGCCGGATTTTCTTAATAACTGCAGTGCCTTGTAAGGGAAGTTTTCATGAAGTGGTAGGGCTTCACCAATGGTATAGGAATCTCCTAAAGCTAACCAGGAATTGTAATGACGGGTCATGAGTTGAAGGTAGCTGTTAAATGCCTAAATGGTTGAATGGTTGGGAGATGATGGCTCGTGGTTGTAAAAAGGTTAATGGCTTAGTTGTTTTATTGTTTGGGTGTAGATGAATTCGGCTTTTTCTGTGTTGAATGACAAAAAGAAACCTGAAGAGTGCGACGCAACGGAGGCTTAATAGCAGAATCTCAGCCGGTCTCACCTTAAATTTACTTTTGATTAACGCTAAACATAATAAATTGCAAACCATTCTTATAGTAGTATGAAAAAAATTCTTCTTGCACTTCTGATCCCAGCTTCAGGCTTTGCACAAGCCGATAAAGGTTTTACC
>JANPIB010000072.1:0-2304 GCA_031424775.1 Chitinophagales bacterium
GCCAGCTTCTTAATTCCAGCTAATTCTTTTCGTTCTCTTTCGTTCTGCTCAATTCTTTTCTTAAGAGCTTCAGCAACTGACTGGTTTCTATGTAAGAAGTTATCCAGCTCCTTAGCAAGGAACTCCAACACAAAGTTTCGCATCGTAGGACCACCTTCATATACATTTTGCGATCCAAGCTTGGTCTTTGTCTGACTTTCAAACACCGGCTCCTGTACTCTTACTGAAACAGCGGCAACAATACTTGTTCGGATGTCAGAGGCTTCATAATCTTTCTTATAAAAATCCCTGATCACCTTTACGTAAGACTCACGAAAAGCCTGCTGGTGTGTTCCACCTTGAGTGGTGTACTGACCATTTACAAAAGAGAATATATCCTCACCGTAATCATTATTATGGCTCATTGCCACTTCAATATCTTCTCCTTTCAAATAGATGATCGGATATCTTAGTTCATCAGCATTGGATTTCCGCTGTAAAAGATCTAGCAAACCATTTTTGCTAACGAACTTTTTACCATTTAGCGTAATGATCAATCCGGCATTCAGGTAACAATAGTTCCAGAGTTGTTCTTCAATATATTCAAACCGAAAATTGAAATTTTTGAAAACAGAATTATCCGGAGTGAACGTAACCATCGTTCCGTTCGATTCTGTGCTTTTTGTCTCTTTATGCTCTTTCGATAACACACCTCTTTCAAACTCTGCAGCTTTCATCTTTCCTTCACGAAAGCTTTCCACTTTAAAATAATCACTCAGGGCATTCACAGCTTTTGTACCCACACCATTCAGTCCTACACTTTTCTGAAAAGCCTTGCTATCATACTTAGCACCTGTATTGATCTTACTCACCACATCTACCACTTTTCCGAGAGGAATTCCACGACCATAATCTCTAATGGTAACGCTTTTACCGTCGATGGTAATATTCACTTGTTTACCATGCCCCATCGTGTGTTCATCAATACAATTATCCAATACCTCTTTGATCAACACATAAATTCCATCGTCAGGTGCAGAGCCATCACCAAGTTTACCAATGTACATCCCAGGACGTAAACGAATGTGTTCACGCCAGTCAAGGCTCTTGATACTATCTTCCGTATAATCAAACATATTCTTAGACTCAGCCATAATTCTATTTATTTAACCAACTGTATAACTATCCTCATCGTTCGTTGTATCACTCACTTGTACGTTCCGAACATTATGCATCATTGAAAATCAGCACTCTAATAAACTCCAACACCAACAAATGTAAAGCTTGCACCAGCCCTGCAAGATTTGAGTTTTTGACAAGGGCTGCAAATGTGTGGATAAAAACGCTTTTAGGAAATCTTATCTACCCAAACCATAATAACCTGCTACTTTTGAACCCTTGAAAACAGCTCAGCTCCATACCGATCTTGTTCAAATTGAGGCTCTTGCGGCAGAAAAACAATCAGAGAATGATGCTTTTCGTGTTTTTCTTTCATCTCACACCGATTCAGAGATAGATGAACTGGTGTCTGAGTTGAACAATGAAGTTTCACCTCAGGTAGAATGTACAGCTTGTGGAAATTGCTGTAAAAGCCTGATGGTGAACATCAACGAAACAGAAGCTGATAATCTTTCGGGGCATTTGCAACTATCCAGAGAAACCTTCGATGAGAAATACCTGGAAAAAGGCAGTAGTGGAATGATGATCCTGAACTCTATTCCCTGCCATTTTCTATCAGATAATAAATGTACAGTGTACGATTACCGGTTCGAAGGCTGTAAAGAATTTCCAGCTTTGCACTTGCCACAGTTCAAAAGAAGGTTATTTACCACCTTTATGCACTACGATCGTTGCCCGATCATTTTCAACGTGGTTGAACGGTTGAAAGAAGAACTGAATTTCCATAATCAGTAACTTTCTTGCATGAAGTCCTTATTTCTCATTCTTCTCTGTTTAATTACATGTTCAAGCTATTCACAAAAACGTCCTTCAGTTCAGATATTGCAGGACAGTATCAATTCGAGTTTTAGAGGTTTGTCTGTTCCTTCAGATGATGTGATCTGGGTTAGCGGT
This sequence comes from Chitinophagales bacterium, assembly GCA_031424775.1. Lineage (GTDB taxonomy): Bacteria > Bacteroidota > Bacteroidia > Chitinophagales > Chitinophagaceae > JAEZDC01. The sequence continues at coordinate 2,053 of JANPIB010000072.1, forward strand.
AGTAATGGAACTGTCGGCAGATCAATTGACGCTGGTAAAACCTGGAAATGGATGACAGTTCCAGGATTTGAGAAAAGAGATTTCAGGGATATTGAAGCTTTTGATTCTTCAACAGCAATTATTATGGCTGTAGATAATCCAGCAGACATTTTAAAAACCACAGATGGTGGTAAGAACTGGAAAGTAGTTTTTCATAAAGAGCAGGAAGGGATGTTTTTGGATGCTATGGACTTTGTGGGTGAATCAGGATCC
>JANPIB010000073.1:0-24708 GCA_031424775.1 Chitinophagales bacterium
CGTATCAACAAATCTGCTAAAGATGCTTTAAACAGTTTTGCTGAAGGTGATGAGTTGAGAATGATGCATATCGGCATTAAGCGTTTTACCAAAGTAGAACCATTCAATACCAAAGAAGCAAGAAGAAGAATTGCTGATAAGATGATATCAGAAAATAAATATTGTTTCTAAGTAAAAGACAGAATTTGCTAAAAAGAAAGTCCAGCTCAGGCTGGACTTTCTTTTTTCAGATATCGAGATTTTGTTGTGGGTGAAGTGCAAAAGGATTATTGTCTTTTTTAAGATAATCATTCGTATCTGTGGGCTTCAAAGATTTACTTTCAGTTATAAACCATCTGAAGAGGAGAATCAATGAAGCAATGGCAATAACTCCATACCATACTGGCATAGGTGTTTCGATTGATTCTTCAATAGGCTTACCTTGTCTTATATATATGTATGCAATAGTTATTGCTAACCCATTATTTAAAAAATGGAAAAGGATATTTAACCAAAGATTTTTGCTGAAATAAAACAAATATCCAAGTACTATACTCAGAGCTACTCTGGTTAAAAATCCATAGATCGAAAAGTGTATTGCACTAAATAGAATACTAGTAATTAATATAGCCCAAAAAGGACTTTTACTCCAGGCTGTTAACTGGTTTTGCAAACATCCCCTAAAAAGCACTTCTTCAAATACACCTGGCAAAACAGCAATTATGAAGATGCTTAATAAATACTCCGGGAAACTATTCATTACTGCTAAAGCCTTTACTTGTTCCATGTATTGCTTCTCAAGATTGTCAGCTAATTGTTTCAGCCCTTTTGGTAGATATAAATGCTGGCTCAACTCACCTAAAGAATTGCTTAAAACAAGTGCAGCAATTAGAATCAAAACTGTGATCCCAATTTGCTTAATGCTAACGTTTTTATTGAAGCCCAAATATTTTAAAGGGTATCGAGCAACAATTACTGCAAATACCAATGCAGGCAGGCAGAAAGAAGTAAACGCTGTTGCGAATTGAACCCATCTTCCTATCGTAACGTTTTCTGGCTTCAAAAGAGCTTTCGGCACTTCAAGTAAAGGAACGTTAAGAATATTTGCAGTAACAAGTAGTATTAATGTTCCGCCAACAAGTAAAAAAAATCCAACCAGGCAGATAAGAATAATGAACTGTGAAATATATGGAATCCTTGGCCTTGAGTTCATAGCATGATAGATAAGACAGTAAATTTGCCGCGAAATACAGCATTTGTAGCCATTAATAACGAATAAATTATTCTGGTGGCTACACGCAAATTTAGTTATGGTGAACATTGGCAATATATCATTACCTGATTTTCCGTTATTACTTGCTCCGATGGAGGATGTAAGTAACCCTCCGTTTCGTGCAGTTTGTAAGGATAACGGTGCAGACCTGATGTACACCGAATTCATTTCCAGCGAAGGTTTGATCCGAGATGCCATCAAAAGTCGCCGGAAACTGGACATATTCGATTATGAACGTCCCATCGGTATCCAGATATTCGGTGGAGATGAGGAAGCACTGGCTCTAAGTGCCAAGATCGTAGAGACGGTTCAACCTGATCTGCTTGACATCAACTTCGGATGCCCCGTAAAAAAAGTTGCCTGCAGAGGAGCCGGAGCCGGTGTTTTGAAAGATATTGACCTGATGGTTCGGCTTACAGATGCTGTTGTAAAAAGCACTTCACTTCCGGTTACTGTTAAAACAAGGCTTGGCTGGGATGAGAAAAGCTTAAACATAGAAGAGGTTGCTGAGCGTTTGCAGGATGTAGGCATCAAAGCTTTAGCCATCCATGGCAGAACCAGAGCTCAGATGTACAAAGGTGAGGCTGATTGGACCTTGATCGCTAAAGTGAAGAACAACCCACGAATCAAGATCCCAATTTTTGGTAACGGTGATATCGATTCACCACAAAAAGCTTTGGAATACAAAAACAGATATGGAGTTGATGGGATTATGATCGGTCGTGCTGCTATCGGATATCCCTGGATATTCAACGAGATAAAGCATTACTTCGAAACCGGTGAACTACTTCCTTCACCAACAATCATAGACAGGGTTGCTGTTTGCAAAAAGCATTTGCAGCGATCTGTTGAGTGGAAAGGACCCATCGTCGGCATCAATGAAATGAGAAGACATTACGCCAATTACCTCAAAGGTTTGCCGGGTATTAAAGACTATCGCAACAGGCTGGTTACACTAAAAGAAATGGCTGAAGTGGAAGCTGTTTTAGATGAAGTATTGGTGAATTATCGGGATTTTCAGCCGGAAAGAACGCCGATTGAGTTGATCAATTATCACGAGAAGTGCCCTGTGTAATTGAAATGAGGAGAGATTACATTATTAGCGAAGGTTTGGTTGCTCAACTATACTTACCTATACGTTCATCTCCATTCTTTATCATTTCACAAGCCTTTTTCACCTTCTGGTCGAAGTCGTCTAAGTCTTCACTGATGAATATCCAGGTATTCTCAGCTCCATCAAGATCGAACTCCATTTTTGAAGTATGAATTTCTTTCTGCAGTTCCTCAAAAAATTCAGGACTCGTAGCAACCAGCACTCCGTTGAATTCCGGCTGAACATCCCTGTCTCGTAACAACATCAATATCTTCCGCTCTTTCATCAATGCATAACAACCAAGCAACTTCCTGATCTTAGGGCGAAAAGGGTAAAGTTCTTTCAGTACGAAATCAAAAGGCACTTCGTAGTTCATCGTAAATCAATTTTCTATTGCAGCGATCACTTCTTCGCTAATTGGAGAAACGCCAGGGTCAAAATAGTTCAGCAGTACACCATTTTCACTCACCAGGTATTTTGAAAAATTCCAGGTTGGTTCCTGATCATTCCAGCCGTTCAGGTTTTTATCAGCCAGCCATTTAAACACTTCGTTCTGATCTGTTCCAATCACAGAAGTTTTCTTAGCTAGTGGAAAAGAAATACCGTAGTTCAGTTTACAAAAAGTAGCGATCTCATCGTCGGTTCCTTTTTCCTGCTCTTTAAAATCGTTTGCAGGAAAGCCGATCACCACCAGCTTATCTTTAAAACGTTCCTGTAGCTTTTGCAAATCTTCATATTGATTAGTATAACCACAATTGCTGGCAGTGTTAACTATCAACACCTTCTTATCCTTCAATTCGCTGAAATGACACGGCTTGCCATCATTTAAAGTAGTTGACAGTTCGTAAAAAGACACCAGAGGTTTGGCTGTAGTTGTATTTTTCATAAGGCTGTTACGCTTGCCAAGCAGGTTTGTAAATCCCATCCAAAACGGATAAAAAAGCTTCAATATGCTTTGTCGTAGCGTCATTGATCAAAGGTATTTGATTAAAATCTTTTTGAACGTGCAACTCGTACCTTTGCTGCCCTACGGCAAAAAAGCATGGCATTACCTTTTATTAAAAAACGGCAGGAAGAGAAGAAAGCGGAGATGACGTTTATTGATCACCTGGAAGAACTCAGGTGGCACATCATCCGTTCGTTAATTGCTATTGCAGTTATCGCAATCATCATCTTTATTAAGATCCAATGGGTATTTGATAATCTTATTGCCGGTCCCATCAATCCAAACTTTGTTAGTTACAAATACCTGTGCAAAGCAAGCCATTATCTGCATTTAGGCGAAACGCTTTGCATGCAGCCTGTTAAAGTAACAATGATCAGCAACGAATTTGGCGGTCAGTTCTTCAGCAGTTTCAGTATTGCTTTTATTGGAGGTTTGATCGGTGCTTTTCCTTACATCTTCTGGGAGTTCTGGCGTTTTATAAAACCTGCTCTTCGCCAAAATGAGTTGATGCATACCCGTTTCGTAATCTTCTGGGTATCGTTTTTCTTTTTCCTTGGAGGATCTTTCGGATACTTTATTCTAGGTCCCTTCACCTTTAACTTCCTGGCGAGTTTCCAGATCAGCGGATTGAACCTGGTAACTACTTTACCTACCATCAAAGATTATATAGACAATCTCACCAACATCATTCTTGGCTGTGGTATCGCTTTTGAAATGCCGGTTCTGGCTCATGTACTTACAAAGGCAGGTATTGTTACACCAAGGCTTCTGAAAAAGTCAAGGAAATACGCCATTGTTGTAATTCTGATCGCTGCAGCTATTATCACTCCAAGTCCTGATTGGGTTAGCCAGGCTATTGTTTTCTTCCCGCTTTATTCTTTGTATGAGTTGGGTGTATTGGTTTCCAGCAGGGTTTACAAAGAAAAGCAAGAGAAAGAATTAAAAGAGTGGAGCTAATTCGATTTTGATACCAGCTGCATCGTTTCATGGAATCTTCGTTGCATCGCAAATCGACGAAGGAGATTCAGCGAATCAAAAAATCAAATAAATAATACTGAGCTAATCACTTCATCTGCAAATCTATGGGGAGCTGAATTGTTTCATCGGCTGCTTATCCTCTTCCCTCAATTGCCCCTTTGATGACAAACAGTGCAGAGAGATCTCAACTACATAATTCCAATTATCAAGTGAAGGATTCCAAAAATTAGTGAATTTGAAAATTCTGGCTTTCTCATAATTAATGAATAAGTTTTTATTTTCTTTCCAGGCGATATCTACTCCAATTTGATGATCAGATAAAAAAACCGGCTCTGTATTCAAATCAATTTTTGCTCCTTTTTCAAGCAAATAAATTTTATTGATAGTGCTAACTGTTGCACCACCATTAGCCTCCACTAAAACAGCTTCAACTCTTAAATCTGGTGAGCTTATCCGTTTAATCTCCTTAAAGGAAAGAATATCGCTTTTAGTTGGATTATAACAACTAATAAAGAAAATCCAGCAGTATAAGAATCTCCATTTATTCATATCTAATAATCTATCACCTGCTCCTGTATTGCTTCCGGAACATCTCTCCATTCATACTGCTGATTTCTCAGTTGTGGTTCAAAGCCAGCTTCACGAATAGCATCCTGCATGGTCTTGTATGTAAACCTGTGAGGTGCTCCGGCAGCACTCACCACATTTTCTTCGATCATGATCGAACCAAAATCATTGGCACCAGAATGTAAACAGATCTGTGCTGTTTGCTTACCCACCGTTAACCACGAAGCCTGAATATTCTTAACGTTCGGCAACATGATACGACCGATCGCTACCATCCTGATGTATTCTTCCGCAGTAACAAGATTATGTACACCACGAATTCGTGTAAGCAAGGTATCTACGTCCTGGAATGTCCATGAAATAAATGCAAGGAAACCTTTTGCTTCTTCCGGCTTGCGACTTTGTACTTCTCTTATTTTGGTAAAGTGGATGAAACGCTCTTCCAACGTTTCCACATGACCAAACATCATCGTAGCACTGGTGGTGATGTTCAGGTTATGAGCCTGGTGCATGATCTCTAACCACTCATCGGCTCCGCATTTTCCTTTAGAGATCAAACGGCGAACCCTATCCACCAGAATCTCAGCTCCGGCACCTGGTAAAGAATCCAAGCCGGCTTCTTTTAAGGCTTTCAACACTTCATGGTGAGATGCTTTTTCCAGTTTACATATATGAGCAACTTCCGGTGGTCCGAGAGCATGCAGCTTCAGCAATGGATATTCCTGTTTAAGCTGTCGGAAGGTTTTGGTGTAAAAATCCAATCCAAGTTCAGGATGATGGCCACCTTGCAGCAAGAGTTGATCTCCTCCAAATTTTAAAGTCTCCTCAATCTTCTTACGGTAGGTTGGCATATCTGTGATGTATGCCTCTGAGTGACCGGGAATTCGGTAGAAGTTGCAGAATTTGCAATTGGCGATACAAACATTGGTCGTGTTCACATTCCTGTCTATCTGCCAGGTAACTTTTCCGTGAGGGACCTGTTTTTTGCGAAGCTCGTCGGCAACGTACATCAAGTCTGTCAGGGGAGCTTGCTCAAAAAGGAACATACCTTCTTCTATGCTCAGGAATTCGAAGTTGAGTGCTTTATTATAGAGATCCTGTAAGTGCATTATCTGGAATTAATTTGCAAATTTAAGTATGCTTACATGGATAAACATGACCAGCATTGGTAACTAAAACAAAAAGCCTGCATCTAAAGTTCTGATTTGAGTGTCAAATACATGAACGGTGGTGATGATCTGTAGATTGACTTACATTTAAAGGGCTGAAAAGCCGAACGGCGAACCAAACGTACAAGAGTCTCGCATCGGGCGGGATGAAACAAGATGACACAACCAAAGCTACATAGCATACTAAAAGCCGGCTACCTGATTGTTTTCTTGTCTTTTTTGCTGAGTCTCACATCCAGTTCACAGGAAGTGATCGACCCACCTCAAGCCAAACTGATCACTACTTTCAAATTCGAAATGCTGAGTGGCGGTATCATCATCTTAAGAGCCCAGCTTGACGACTATCCTGATACCCTGAACTTTATTCTTGATACCGGCAGTGGTGGAATTTCACTTGATTCGCTTACGAGTGAGTATTTTAAGCTACCCAGAACAGCTTCAGAAAGAACCATTCGTGGAATTGGAGGAGTAAAACAGGTGGAGTATGCTCTTAATCACACCCTAAAATTGCCAAAGCTGGATGTGAAGGGGCTTGATTTTCATATAAATGATTACGCTCTGCTAACCAGTGTGTATGGTTTGAAGATCGATGGCATTATTGGCTACAGCTTTATAAAACGGTACATCATAACTCTGAATTACGATGATTTTGTGATGTCAGTTTATAGCCCGGGAGTTTTTAAGTACCCGAAAGGTGGTCACATGCTCAGACCAAGTTTCACTTCCATTCCAATGCAAACGGTAACCGTGTCTGACCATAAGACCGTGACAAATAAATTTTACTTTGATTCCGGTGCCGGACTTTGTTTTCTGCTTTCGCAGGATTTTGAAAGGGATAGTGCCGTGATGAAGAAGAATAAAAAGATGCTGGAAACGCAGGCTGAGGGTTTGGGCGGAAAACGACCAATGAAGCTTACCGTACTAAAATCAGTAAAGGTTGGCCCGTACAAGTTCAGAAAAGTGCCGACCTATGTTTTTAATGATGAATACAACGTAACTGCTTATCCTTCAACAGGTGGACTTTTAGGAAACGATCTGCTCAGACGGTTTAACGTGGTGCTCAACTATCCTGATCAGTGCATTTACATCAAACCAAATAAGGCATTCGATCATGCTTTTGACTACTCCTACACGGGTTTTGGTATTTATATGGAGGAGGGTGATATTGTAGTTGACGATGTTATGCCTAATTCGCCAGGTGAAAAAGCAGGTTTGAAGCCAGGTGATAAAGTGATTGCCGTGAATGGAAACTTCAGCAATAATATTCAAGTTTACAGAACAATGCTTCAGAACTATGATAGCAGGATAAAAATGGTGGTTATGCGTGATGGCGTAGCAACCTTGATCAATCTTAAGGTGCGAAACATCCTTGAAAAGAAATAATTAATGGCTTCTTAATGGTAAGCTGCCAATTGCATTAGTGTAACTTCGTCTCCCAATTTTTTGTATGAAAAAAGGTTTGCTTGCCATTCTACTCATCGCTCCGGCTATTTTGATTGCCCAGCCTCCGGCTAATTATTATAACGCTGCTTCCGGACAAAGTTGCTCAGGTTTAAAAACAGCATTGAGGAATATTATTAATGGTGGGGTGAGTCCACAGACCTACAATTCTCTTTGGACACAGTACTTATCGTCTGATCTTAAGCCAAGAGAAGTTGCTGTAACTCCATCACAAACATCCATGGGAGTGCAAACATCAACGAATGTGATCTGGGATATTTATTCTGACAATCCATCTGGAACTGACCCATACAATTTAACTCCAGGAACAGTTGGATCTGGTGGACAGCAAGATGATGGATCTTCAGGAACAAGTGAAAGCCAACGTTATAACAGGGAACATTCGGTACCGCAAAGCTGGTTTAATGGAAATACCGGAACTCCCGGACCTACAACAGATTATCATCATATTTTTCCAACAGACAAGAAAGTGAATGCCGAAAGAGGAAACTTTCCTTATGGTGAAGTGGCAACTGCCAGCTGGACAAGCTTAAATGGTGGGAAACTTGGAACATCATCAGTAGCCGGTATCACAGGAACTGTTTTTGAACCCATCAATCAATATAAAGGTGATGTAGCAAGAGCTTTTCTCTACTTCGTTACCATGTACCAGGATAATATGTCAACCTGGGCTTCAAATGCTGAGGCTGTACAGGCTTTTGAGCCAAACACCTTCCCTAGTGTTGATATTGCTTTTTTAAGATTGATGATCAAATGGCATAACCAGGATCCGGTGAGCCAGAAAGAGATCGATAGAAACAATGCAGGTTACAGCTTTCAGAATAACAGAAATCCTTTTGTAGATCATCCGGAATATGTTGGACAAGTTTGGAATTCTACCTGCCCAGGCTTGAGTGCTTTGCCGGTTGATCTGATATTCTTTGCCGGAAAACTGGAAGGCGGAAAGATCAATCTTAGCTGGGATGTGGCAACTGAGATCAATTTGGATCGCTATGAAATAGAAAGAAGTTTTAACGGCACCGATTACACTAAGATCGGAACCGTGAAAGCCGAAAACAAAAGTTCTTACGGCTACAGCGACAATATTGAAAATCTTGGCGGCAGAAGAATTTACTACAGGCTGAAGAATGTAGATAAGGACGGTTCCTTTAAATACAGTGCTGTATTCTCGATCCATATTCCGTTGAACACTAAATTCTCGGTTTATCCAAACCCTGCATCTTCGGAAATCAGGATGCAGTTGAACAGAACGGGTAATGAAAAAGCTACTGTTACTGTAACTGAGATAACTGGCAAAATCGTTCTTCAAAAGCAGGTGATAACCAATCAGGGACTGATCATCATTCCAACAGCAGGTTTGAACTCCGGCAGCTATGTGGTAAAGCTGATCACGGATAAAGAAGAGTACTCCCAAAGAGTGTTGATCCTCAAATAAACAATTCAAGCCCTGCAAGTCAGGGCTTTTTTATGGCTGAACGCTGATTCTATTGCTCCAAAGCTATCTTTGCTCTCCCTCTAAATCAAGGGATGGATTTATGATTCATTACAACAGGTTTGTGTTGGATAACGGCCTACGGGTTTTGGTGCATGAAGATCACTCAACTCCCATGGCTGTTGTGAACGTAATGTACGATGTGGGTGCCAGAGATGAAGACCCAAACAAAACAGGCTTTGCTCATCTTTTTGAGCACCTGATGTTCGGAGGTAGCATTAATATTCCGGATTATGATGATCCTCTGCAAAGAGCAGGTGGAGAGAATAATGCTTACACAACAAACGACCTCACCAATTACTATTGCCAGCTTCCGGCACAAAACATAGAAACAGCTTTCGGGTTAGAGAGTGACAGACTGTTAAGTCTTGCTTTTGGCGAGAAGAGCCTTGAAGTGCAAAGGAAAGTTGTATGTGAGGAGTTTAAGGAGCATTACATAAACAAACCGTATGGCGATGCCTGGCATAAGATGAGAGAACTTGCTTACAAGCAACATCCGTACAAATGGATGACGATCGGTAAAGAACTGAAGCATGTGGAGGATGCCAAAATCGAAGATGTAAAGAGTTTCTTTTTTAAGCATTACCGTCCAATCAATGCCATATTAGTAGTTGCAGGAAAAGTAAAGACTGATGAAATAAAAGTGCTAGCCGAAAAATGGTTTGGAAGTATTGAAAGTGGCGAGAAGTACGAACGTAATCTTCCAGCAGAACCGAAACAAACTGCTCCAAGGTTATTGGAGGTTACGGCTGATGTTCCGTTAGATGCTTTATACAAAACCTGGCATATTGATTCAAGGTTAGAGAAAGGTTATTACGTAGCTGATCTGATATCTGAAGTATTGGGTGGCGGAACTTCTTCAAGGCTTTATCAAATCCTGGTAAAAGAAAAACAGCTTTTCTCCAATATCGATTGCTACCATTTCGGAACTGTTGATAAAGGATTATTTACTATCGAAGGAAAGCTGGTAAAGGGTGTGAAAATGCAGGATGCAGAAATAGCAGTGAATGAGATCATCAGCAAGATACAATCAGAACTCATCAGCGATACAGAACTTCAAAAGGTGAAGAACAAAACCGAAAGTGTGATCGCTTTTGAAGATATGAGTGTGATGAACCGTGCAAACAGCCTGGCTTTTTACGAACTGCTGGGTGATGCCAACCTGATGAATATTGAATTGCTGAAATACCAGGAGATCACCTCAGAAGAAATACTCAGCTACAGTAAAGAGATTTTTGATCCTAACAACAGTAATACGCTGCACTATTACAGCAAGAATTAAGATGTTGAACAGAAAGCAAGTACCCCATATATACGATCCTGTTGAGTTTACACTCACCCTGCCTCCGTGTGATAAGTTCACACTTGACAATGGAGTAGACGTTTATGCCGTAAATGCCGGTGAAGAAGAAGTGATGCTAGCGGAGTGTGTATTCTTTGCAGGAAACTCGTTTGAAGATCAGAACATTACTGCAGCTACCACGAATTTTCTACTGAAGAACGGAACGAAGCAAAAAACAGCTTTCGCCATCAGCGAACATTTTGAGTTTTATGGAGCCTACCTGAACAGGAACTGCTACAACGAAACGGCTACGGTAAGTTTACATTGTTTGACTAAGCATTTGCCAGAGCTGCTTCCGGTAGTAGGTGAAATATTTACAGAAAGCATTTTTCCTGAAGAGGAACTCGCCATTTACAAACAGAACCAAAAACAAAGGTTGGATGTAAACCTTAGGAAGTGTGATTTTGTTGCCAACCGTTTAATCGATGAATACCTGTTTGGTTTTGATCATCCGTACGGAAGGTATACGTCAGCTGCTGACTATGATAAATTGCAGCGAGAAGACATTTTGAAGTTTTACCAGGAGTATTACACCAATGGCAAATGCATTTTGTTTGTTGCGGGAAAACTACCAGTAGATATTCAGCAACAACTGAACAACGTTTTTGGAAAGCTACCCTTCAATCCTGCAAAAGCTGAGCTCATTAATATTCAACCGAAGCCTGCCAACGAAAAGCATTTTGAGATAATTAATGATGCTAATGGAGTACAAGGTGCGATAAGAATTGCAAGACCTTTTCCGAACAGGCTTCACCCAGACTTTCCGAAGGTGAGTGTGTTGAACAATATTTTCGGTGGCTTTTTTGGATCCAGGTTAATGAGCAATATTCGTGAAGACAAAGGCTACACTTATGGCATTCATAGTTACCTGCAAAACCATTTGCAGAGCAGTGCATGGATGATAAGCACAGAAGCAGGCAAAGATGTTTGCAAGGCAACTATTGAAGAAGTGTATAAGGAGATGGAGGAGTTGAGAACCGAAATTGTTGACCAGGAAGAGCTTGATCTTGTTCGCAATTTTATGATCGGAACGATCTTAGGAGATCTTGATGGTCCATTCCAGATCATAGCAAGATGGAAGAACTACATTCTGAACAACCTCACAGAAGATTACTTTTATAACAGCATCAACATTATCAAAACAGTTAGTGCAGAAGAACTTCAGGACATGGCAAAAAAATATTTAAATCCTGATGAGTTTTACGAATTGTTGGTGATTTAACCTCCAAAAAATATGGGAAGATTTTTTGCCAGAACAATTGCCACAGCTTTAGCTGTTCTTTTCGCAGCATGGATATTAAAGGGTGTGAAAGTTGATAGCACCATCACAGCTTTGATCGTAGCCGTTTGTCTTGGGCTACTTAACACATTCGTGAAGCCGATATTGGTTTTACTTACAATTCCTATAACCGTATTTACACTTGGATTATTTCTACTGGTGATCAACGTTGTTATTATTTTGCTTGTTGATGATTGGATCAGCGGTTTTTCGGTGAGCAGTTGGTTTACCGCATTGGTATTTGGATTTATTGTGTCGTTCGTTGCTTCTCTGATAGAAAAATTGATCGGCGTTCCGAACGATGAAGAGAAAAGATGAAGTGTTTGTTCCAGCACAAGGGTGCGACGCAAGGAACGATGAGTGAGAGATAGATAGCTGGCTTAAATAGAAAATCCCACCTGATTCAGATGGGATTTTCTATTTAAGATGCTTACTAGTTAACTCTGAAGTTTCCACCGCCAGGCATTGGTGTTCCTCTAAACATATTGAAGATACCAGGCATTGCGTTCTTACCAAACTTGCGAAGGTTGTAGGTGAACGACAGCATGAAGTAACGCTGCAATACTTGGGTGTTCACATCTTCAACATAGTTTTCCTGAACCGTCCTGGTAATGCTTTGATTTTGTTTCAGCACATCGAAAGCTGAAAGCCTGATCTCACCAGCTTTGTTCTTGAACAGTTGCTTTGCAATACTGGCATTGAGCAAAGGAACTGATTGATTGTAACCTTCACCTTGTCCGGTATAAATGTTATAATCGAAATCAACACCGAAGATCCAGCCACCCTTAGAGGTATATGTTGGCTCCAATGAAAACATTTGAGTGAAATAGTTTGCATCAAGCTGAGGTTGTCGACTGTATTTCGCAATGGTATACGTTGAAGAGCTTGAGAAGTTAAGATCAAGTTTTTCTTTCAGGTTCATGGTAAATGAAATTCTTTCTCCTAAAACATAGTTCTTGGTGTAAGCTTTTGTTGGTGCAGCTTCGCTAATATCTCTTATAAGAGAAACATCCCTGTTAAATAGTGCAGTAGTGGTGAGATTGATATTTGCTTTGATCTTCCTGATAGGAAAACCATAATTAAGGAAAGTGCTGAAGTTGTAAGCTCCGTTTACATTAACTGGCTTTACATATTGTGCACCTGGTGTAAGAATAACCGAATCTTCAGTGTAGCCAATCGGGAACTTATTGAAATTGGTAACAATGTAGTTAGCGATCTTATTTGATGTAAAACCTCCGTTAACGCCAACAAAGAAGTTTTTGAAGGTGAGGATATCGAAGCTGGTATAGTTCAAACTAAAATTGTTATTGAACTCCTGGTTCAAGCCTGGATTACCATTTCGAATGTTGAGTGGATTGCTAATGTCGAGTACATCTTGTAATTGGGTAACACTTGGCTGACGAGTTGAACCTCTGTAATTGATCCTGAAATTCTTCGCTCTGTTTTTACTGTACTGTATTTGAACAGTAGGAAAGTAGTTATTGAATGACTGACTGAGGTTGGTTTTCTTTGTATTATTATCGCTTATTAGCTCTGCATGTTGAACACCAAGCCCTAAAAGATAGTTCCATTCTTTGCTGATCTGCCTACGATAATTCACATTTACTCTGTGCGATTCGTTGATATTTCTGAAATCATTTGTTTGAATACTGTCCTGAATGTATTTACCGGCAGAGCGGCTATAGCTTCTTGTATCCTGATCTGAGTTATTGACATTATGGCTATAGTTGTAGCTCAACTCCATTTGGCTTTTCTTATCAATTGGCTCTGTGTACGATAGGTTACCACCGAAGGTTTTGCCTATCCTATCAATATCGCTGAGCAGGTCTGTTGTATCTTTTGCCGTCACAAATCCAATATAGCTTGTACGGTAGTTTATGTTTCTTCTTTCAGTTTCGCTTTCGTTGATGGCTTGTGTAAGGTTCAAAGACATTGTTCTTCCCTTTTTACGAAACTTATGACGGAAGAGAATACTGTTATTAAAATTGTAACCACTATTATTCGAAACGCCGTTTGAAACAAGGCCGTTCACGTTTTTGGTTTTCCCCTTAGTAGTGAAAGAGCTGCTTTCGCTGAAATTATCACTTTGCTGAAAACTGATCGATGGTCTGATGAGGATAGAATTGAATGAATCGATTTTTTGGTCAATCTCGAAATTAAACCTGTGGTTCTGGTTCTTATTTCGTGACACGCTATTGCTCTTTGTAAAAAAAGATGAATCGTTGAGTGAGAATGTTTCTCGCAGCTTATCGTTTCCATTCAGCACATTCATGTTGTTGTAAAAGTAGCTTCCACTTACTGATGTATTCTTGCTCCAGGCATCGTTGTAATTCAATCCACCGGCAATTGTTCTTGCTATACCCGATTGATTACCGCTAAGGAAATTTCCAACATTGCTCATTCCGCCACCTCTTCCTCCCATAGCCATGTTTATCATGCCACCACCACCTCCAAACATTCCGCCACCTCCACCCATCACACCTAAAATGTCCTGGATAGAAAAATTTTGCTGGTTGGTATTATTGGCTTGAGCGATTAAAGAGATTTGTTGATTTCCATTGAAACGATTCATTGAAACATTAGCGGCATATCTTTCATTATCTCCGGCACCAACACTTGCTTTGCCAAAATATCCTTTGCGTCGATCTTTCTTTGTTATAATGTTGATGGTTTTTTCTCTTGTACCATCATCAAATCCGCTGAAAGCACTTTGCTCAGATTGAGCATCATACACCTGAACCTTGTCTATCACATCTGCAGGTAAATTCTTAGTAGCAGCCTTTGGATCATTTCCAAAGAATCGCTTCCCATCAACCAATACTTTTGTCACCTGCTCACCTTGTGCTTTCACAGTTCCATCTTTCTCCACCTGAACTCCCGGCAGCTTCTTCAAAAGGTCTTCAGTAGTTGCATTAGGTTTTGTTTTGAAAGACCCAGCATTGAATTCGGTTGTATCACCTTTAATCGCTACAGGAGCAGATGTGACAGTCACATTTCCAAGATCTTTTGCTGCAACAACTAATATCACTGATCCAAGATCAACAAGAGAAGCCTCTTTAGAAAAACTCAGTCTTTTATAAATAGCATCAAACTTCTGAACAGAGATAAGCACCAGTACATCACCAAACGGAATATTATTAACCTGGAAACTTCCATCAGCTTTTGAAAGACCATAGCTCAGCAATGTGCTGTCTTTATCTAATACTGAAATCGTGGCTCCCTGCCAACTTGCTTTGAAGCTTGTATCTTTTAATTGCCCTTTCAGCGTTCCGAAATTCTGTGCTATAGCTGCAAAACAGGATAGTAATGCTATCAAAGTAAATATCTTCTTCATGCAGTTCGAGTTGTGACGTACGAAGCTATCCGTAAATAGCTAAAGTTTTGGTTAAGAAACGTTAAGGTGTGTTAATCGAGCATTTAGAGGGATGAACTTGTATTTTATGTCGGTGAAATCTTACTTATTCCTTGAGTTTCTTTTCTCATTATACTCCTCTAAGGTTATAACGTTTAGAGGAGGCAATTGAATGGTATATAAACCTTTGCTTGTTTTCTCGGCAGTATAATACCATTTTGTTGAGAGATCAAAAACCTCCATTATAATTCCTGGTAACCCTCTATAATAAAATGGTCCTTCTTTGTAAGTCAGATCAATTGCATAGTAGGCAAAAATGGTATCTGAAATTGGCGATAGTGTCCAGGCAAGTTGACATTTATTGCCTGAGATAGTTTTGTAATAATCTGTTAGGTTCCAGTTGTATTGTTTTGCAGCAAAGCTGATGATACATGTATCCCTGTAATAATCTACGGTGAAAGCACTATCGCCTAAACCGAAAAGTGAATGATGAATTGGCTCTTCGGTAAAAAGAGTTGCTTTTTTTAACGGATCAACACCTTTAAAATGATAATAAAAAGAAGATGAGTCAGATACAATCAAACGGTTTTTTATCTGATTAGCCAACGCCATCCTTTTAAGTTGCTCAGTTTTTTGTTCGGATCTTACGGCTTTTTGTAAAACTGAAGCATCAAAGTCATACGTCGACACATAATAAACCGAGTAACCACTATCTTGAGCAAAGAGTGTAACAACGCCAAATAATGAGACAAGAAGCAACGATATTTTCATCATCAACTAAATAAATATTCAACATCAGCCCTGGTGAGTGTTTTCACAAATCCTTCTTCGTCCGATATCAGATCCTTGGCTAAGGCTCTTTTCTTTTCTTGTAGTTTGAGAATTTTATCTTCAACAGTATCCTTACATATCATACGATAAGCAAAGATGTTTTTCGTTTGACCGATACGATGTGTTCTGTCTATCGCCTGTTGTTCAACAGCAGGATTCCACCAGGGATCTACGATGTACACATAATCGGCTGCAGTTAAGTTAAGACCAACACCACCGGCTTTAAGAGAAATTAAAAACACTCTGCATTCATCGTCATTCTGAAAACGTTGTATGGCTTTTTCTCTGTCTGGTGCAGAAGTACTTCCATCAAAGTACTCATACGGAACACCAAGTTCCTCCATCTTATCTTTTATCAAAGCCAACATGCCAAGGAACTGTGAGAATATCAAAGCCTTGTGATTGGAAATGTTTTCTGTGATCTCTCTGGCAATTTCATCAAGTTTAACAGAAACGTTCGGGAACCTTTCTTCTTCTTTTATGATGGCTGGACTATCACAGATCTGCCTCAACTTCATCAATCCTTGTAAAATGGTGAGCTGAGACTTATTAATTCCCTGTTGCTCTACAACACCCAAAATTTTATCTCTAAAATCATTTCTGTAAGCATCATAGATCTTACGTTGCTCATCACCCATCTCACAGAAGAGTATCATTTCTTGCTTTTCAGGAAGATCCTTTGCTACTTGTTCTTTCGTTCTTCTCAAGATGAATGGATACAGCAGTTTTCTTAAATGATCTTTCTGTTCTTTCTCGCCAAACTTGTCAATCGGCACCGCAAATTCCTGCTTAAAGAATTCAGTGCTGCCTAACATTCCAGGGTTCAGAAAATTCATCTGGGCATAAATATCAAATGTGTTGTTTTGTAAAGGTGTACCACTCATACAAAGCCTGTTTTTTGCTCTGAGCAAACAAACGGCTTTCGCGATTTTGCTGGATGGATTTTTTATTGCCTGGCTTTCATCAAGTACCACTGAATCAAAAGCCAATTCTACAAATAGCTTGATATCACTTCTCAATGTACCATAAGTAGTAATGATCACATCAATATTTGGATCATTGATCGCTTCCTTTGTTCTTGTACCCCCATGATGAATGTAATAAGTAAGTGATGGTGCAAATTTTTTGATCTCATTTTCCCAGTTATACATCAACGTTGTTGGACAAACAACCAGTGCCTTTAATGAATCCTGCGTGTCTTTCAGATGATTTAAGAAAGACAAAGCCTGGATGGTTATACCAAGACCCATATCATCAGCTAAAATTCCACCCCACTTTACTTCACTCAAATAGTTCAACCATTGAAACCCACTTTCCTGGTAAGGACGAAGTATTGGCTTTAAATGAGCTGGTGGTTCTACTGCATTAATTGTATGATGCCCTTTTATATTCTCATACTTCTCTTCCAACTGAAAGAAAAGCTCTTCATCATTTCGTTGTTCATATAGTTCTTCAATCACTCCATAATGAAACTGACTCAGCTTCAGGTTTCCTGCTTTTCCTTCACCAACTCTGAAAAGCAAAGAATATTTTTTGATCCATTCTTCCGGTAGAATTCCCAGCGTTCCATCATTCAATGGAACAAATTGCTGCTTGTTTAGCAGTGCTTTTTTCACATCAGCCACCGTTACTTTCTGCTCACCAAAAAGGATTTCCACTTTAGCATCAAACCAATCCGTATGACTGCTGATGTAGATCTTGGTTTCGGGTTTTGCGGTGTTGAAGCGGAAGTTTTTCAGCGCTTCAAATCCAAACACCGGAACATTCAGTTCTCTCATTGCATCAACAAAAAGAAAGAACCAGTTATTTTTCAAAACATCAGCTCCTTTCAATGCAAGAATTTGATTCTGTTCAGGTCGGATGAAGTTAGAATGCAGGTTTTCAATCTTTCTTACAAAATCTGCTTCAACTTCTACGCTTCTTTGTATGATGAGCAATCTATCAGTAACAGGGATAATTACTTTCTCCTTATCTCCTCGTTTTACGTCATATCCACGATAGTTGAACACAGGTTCAAACAACAAATAATCACCTTTCTCTCTCAACAACAACTTTACTTCAGGCTTAACATCTCTAATTTCTTCTTTTCTAAGATTACTAAAGTGAACAGTATAGTCTTTCGCTAAAGGCAAAACGAATTCTGCCAACTGCTTATTCCAGTCTTCCTGGTTGATGATAATTTTGCCGGAGGGAAGAAATTTTTCTATCAGAATAATATGTTCTGCTTTCTCCCAAAGGAAAAAGTGATTGGCAGATTGAAACAGTAAAGCAGAGTCATGCTCGTTATCAGCAACACTCAAATCACCGATCTCTGTTTTGGTATGACACTGAATTTCGTAATGATCTCCTTCAAAGCTTACGGTAAATTCAGGTGCAATAAATTTTGGTGAAGTGATGGCTTGCTGAAGGTTGCCTGTTGTAAATGGCTTGCCTTTCGGCAGATAATAAACGAACAAGCTGTTGGATATATCTGCAAATATCTTCTTGTACTTTGGATGAAGATATTCAGCGATCAGATGCCTTGTTTCTTCAGGCAATTGATCATCATGTTGCTGAATAATGTTTTCCCAAATACCACTGAAAGGTGAATTTCTGTTCAGGTATCTGCTAACTTCTCCCGGCAATAATTTTCTTAAATTCTGAATTACTGATTTGTCTTCTTCATCTAAGGCATCTGTATTTACATACTTTGCCAGGTCAATTTTTTCTGCTTTGCCAGCGAATGAAGTTTGATCGTCATTCGTTTCTCCCATCACACCATCCAACTGTACATAAGGATATTGATGTGCATTATTTACGATTACCACACCAAGCTTAGCAACAGAACGCTTTTGCGTTTCTTCGTTCTTTTCTTCCACCTCAGGTGGCTTCACATCTTCATACTCTCTTATTCTTGGTGCAGTATAAGTTGGAGCAGTAACAATTCTCTTTATAGAAGTATCCAATACTTTCAAAAATGGCTTTCCTTCTTTTAAAAGAAACTCAAACTTCCCTTTAATGTCATCCTCTAATGAATAGCCATAGTTTGCCAACAGTTTATTCTTCTCTTTATCAAGATTTCGAATGGTATCAAAATAACCAGGACCAAAAGAATGAAGCAATTGCAATAACAAGATCGTTTTGTGAAGGCAGAGCGGATGTTTTTTCTCTGAGTTGCAGTTACAACTCGTGTCAAAGTTTCGTTCTTCGTTTTTTTGAATTACGACAACATGTTTCTCTGCAAATATTTCCAGCTCAGCATCTACTCTTTCGACTTTTGCTACAATTATGTTTGCCTTGTTGCCTCTTAGAAAATCTTCGGCTTCTCTTAACGATGCTGGAGATGTAAGCAATTTGATCATCTTCAGTTCTAGCTGCTTCATCTTTATCACCGTATGCCGCTGATCGTACTGAATCTCTTTTTCACCCAGCATATTTCTGTCAACCATGTCTTGTAGCTGAAAAAGTGCAGCAGCTTCATGTTTGCATATCTCACCTAAATTGTATGGGCAGCCACAACGGATAGAAACGTCTTTCTCGGTTTTGAATTTGCTAACGTAAACCTTGTAAAAAGTAGAGTAGCTATCATCCTTCACACGAAAAATCACAGAACCGGTTAGGTCGTCATATTCTACTACTTCAACATTTCCGATTGCATGTATTTTCTTTCCACGGCGAATCACTTCATCAGTGCCGTTATTATATATGTGTTTAATCAGGTGTGGTAAAGCCAATCTAATTACGATTTAAAATTTACGAATACAGTTAAAGCCATTCTTGTTTTGCCATTTAGTTCCCTTTTTTGGAGGCAAGCTTTTGTTTTTCATAGCATCGTCTCTTGTGTCACTCACTTGTACGTTCTGAACTTTGTTGATCTTTTTTGAACCACGGTGGCACGGAGGACACAAAGTATCACAGAGTTCTCTCCGTGTGTCTCTGTGCCGTTGTGTCTCTGTGGTTCTTACAGCGGAATAAAAGAGTCGTCAGTACAAGAGTGCGACGCAACTAAAGCTAAATAGTAGCACTTCACTCTGCCTCAAAAATGCTTTTTTACTTCAGAAAAGAGCAACCTGCAAAAGTAATGGCATTTATTTCAGCCCAACAAATCTGAACAACTGTTTGAATGTTAACTTTTTGAAACTGCTGCGAAGGAATTATCTTACCGTATCGTCTAATCTTTAAACAGGCTTTTTCGGTTGACCGAGCTCCAATTGATACAGGCTTTACAACAAAGGCAGGAATATGCTTTTAAAGAACTGGTAACCAATTACCGGGACCGTGTATATCATACGATTCTCGGGTTGTTGCAACAGGCTGAAGATGCTGAAGACCTTGCACAGGATGTGTTTATCAAAGTTTTTGAGAACATTCATCAGTTTAAAGGTGAATCTGCACTAAGTACCTGGATTTACAAGATCGCTGTAACACAATCACTTGATTTTTTACGAAAGAAAAACCGAAAAAAACGTGGTGGAACGATCTTGGGATTTTTTGGAATTGGTGAAAAAGAGCATTTACATCCGGCTGAGTTTGAACATCCTGGAGTGAAAGCTGAGAACAAAGAAAAAGCGGCGATTCTGTTTAAAGCAGTAAATCAATTACCGGAAAATCAGCGAACAGCTTTCTTATTACAAAAGCTGGAAGGTTTAAGTCAGAATGAGATCGCTGAAGTTTTGGAAACTAGTTCATCGGCGGTAGAGTCGCTTTTATCAAGAGCAAAAGCCAATTTAAAAAAGCAGTTAACTGAATACTATACTTCATGAAAAATATTCAACAACTGGTAGATGAAACTTTAGAAAGCCTGGATGGCGTTCAAAGAGTAGAAGCCAATCCCTACCTGTACACAAGAATTGAACAAAGGCTTAAGAACAGAAATGAAACATTGGCACCCGACCAAAGAAAGCTGATGCCTGTTTTGGCTGTTGCATTGGTATTGTTCATTAGCTTGAATGTGGTGAGTTATTTTAAAGTGAATACAAATGATAGTGCTACTACCTCAGCTAAATCGACGAGTGGTGTTGATGCCTTTGCTAACGAATACAACTTGTCTGAAGAGACAGGACTATAAAACGATATTATATGAACAGATCTAGACTCTGGATAATTATTGTTGTACTGTTGTTGGTGGTCAATACAGCAGTGTTGGCAATGTTATGGTTTAAGAACCCTCCACACGATCAACGTCAGGGAGGTAGTGCAAAGGAATTCTTGATACGTGAGTTAAACTTAACAGCTGATCAACAAAAGAAGTTTGATGACCTGAGAGCAGATCATCAAAAGCAGACAAAAGCCATCATGGAAGGAATGAGGGATCTGAAAGATGGTTTGGTAGATAAAATAACTGCAACTCAAAATGATTCGGTGGCAATCAACGATCTTACAAAACAGATCGCTGAAAAAGAAAGGCAAAGAGATTTAGCAACAATCTATCATTTTCGTTCTTTCAGAACAATTTTAAATGCTGAGCAACAAGAAAAGTTTGATAAGATACTGAAAGACGTTTTAAGGATGATCAATAATCAACCAAGACCAAAGGGACCTACACCTCCAGGAAGAGGTAGGGGGGAAAGACCTGAAAGAGACTCAGGAGAAATGCCACCACCACCTGGTGAGGGACATGAGCCACATTAAAAACTAAACCTGTATTCTATGAAACATTTGATGATTGCAGTAGTTGCTTTACTCTCTAGTGCATTTGCTTTTCCGCAGCAACAAGAAAGACCTCCAAAACCTCCACCACTTGAAAAGAGATGGGAAAAGGATAGTGAGAAGATCAAGAAAGTTGTAACACTTACATCAGATGAGCTAACGAAGATGAAAGCTGCTTTCATGACTTTCTACAAAGAAATGGATGCCCTGCATGATAAAAACAAAGGACAAAGACCAGCAAAAGCAGAAGTAGAGAAAGTTGCCGGCAAAAGAAATGAAGTAATAAAGAGGTTCCTTGCTAAGGAAAAGTTTGACAAGTTCATGAAAGTAGAAAAGGAACTTGGACCACCTAAGCCAAAAGAAAGACCAGAAGGTGAACAATAACTTTCGAGCCACAAAGCCACCAAGACTCTAAGAAACACTAAGGTTAGTACATCTTTATGGCTTTGTGTCTTAGTGGTTCAGCTTACCGAAGGTTTTCTACTGAAACAACATCTAAATATAAGGCATCATATTTCGATAGGCTCGGCAGGATAAACAGCTTGAAAGCCTTAGCACAACAAAACAACAATTATGAAGCAATCACTCCTGTTTTTATTAGCGGTTATAACAATCGGTGGCTTTTTTCTCTCATGCAAAAAAAGTACAACCGAAGCAACCACCACCACCACTACCACAATCGGTACAGGTGTTCCAGATGTTTATAAAAAAATCTATGGGGCATCGAGTATTACAGTTGAAGGCAGTTTTATTGTGATCAAGACTTCAGGCACACCAGATCACAAGAGTATTTATTATGCAACCAGTAACAGTCTGTACGAAACATTCTCTGGTACAACTTTCGGAGGCACGACTTTTAATAAAAACCCGAACTTCATTGGAACAATGAATTATACTTTCAAAATTCCAATGAGTCCTGCTGTTGCCTCAACACATTCGGCAACACCATTGGGTGCAATTGGTGTATCATTAAATGGAGTTCCATTCTTTAATCAATATGCAGGACCTAGTCAACCATTGACAAATGAAATTGTTTCTTTTGACCAATGGTGGGGACATCCTTCACCTACAAGTGAGTATCATTATCATGTTGAGCCAAAATATTTAACTACGGTGAAGACAAGTAAATCTGCTTTACTAGGGTTTTTACTTGATGGTTTTCCTGTTTATGGTCCTGAAGAGAATGGAGCTACAGTTACTAATGCAATGTTAGATGTATATCATGGTCATACTGCTGTAACTACAGATTATCCAGGTGGCATTTATCATTATCATATCACTAGTACAGATCCTTACATCAATGGAAGTGGATTCTATGGAACACCAGGTACGGTTACACGTTAAATGGCTGATGGTTGTTTTCTTATTTGCAGCTTGCCACAGTAAAACAACTGAACCAAAAGAAAATTGGTATAACGAAGCTGATATTCAACTTCAGAATATTGGCGGTGTATACAAAGTTAATGAAACACCTTTTTCAGGTATCGTTTACAAACTTGCTGAAAATAAAAAAGATACAGTTGCAGTAGCTTCGTTCGTGAATGGATTAGAAGATGGAGAATGGCGAAGCTATTACAGCAACAGCCAGATGAAAGAGAAACGTTACTTCAGCAAAGGAAAGAAAGTAGGTGTGTATGAAGGATGGTGGGCAAACGGTAAACAACGTTTGCTATATCATTTTAAAGATGGTGAGTACGAAGGTAATTGCAAAGATTGGACTGATAAAGGTTTGCTGATAAGCAGTATGAATTATAAGAGTGGACATGAAGATGGAATGCAACAACAGTTCTACGAAACAGGTAAAGTAAAAGCCAACTACATAATGATTGATGGAAGGAGATATGGATTGCTTGGCACTAAAAACTGCGTAAATGTTTCAGACAGTATTTTCAAAAGATAAATGGTTACTGCTTTCTTTGTTGATCCTTGTAGGATGCAAAACAACAACAAAAGATCAACCATTGCCTTACTTCAACACGCCAGATTTTACACCTGTTTTTCTTACGTCTACAGCTGATAGAAATACCAAGATCACTCACACGATCACATCTTTTTCATTTGAAGATCAGGATGGAAAACACATCACCAACAAAGATATTGATGGCAAAATTCATGTCGCCAATTTCATCTTTACTTCTTGTGGCAGCATTTGTCCGAAAATGACGAAAAGCATGACGAAAGTGAGTGATGCTTTTGCAAAAGACAATAATGTGGTACTGTTATCTTATAGTGTAACACCCTGGATTGACACGAAAGAGGTGTTGAAACAATACAAAGAGCGTAATAAAATCAATAATCCCAACTGGCATTTTTTAACAGGTGACAAAGCTGAGATCTACAAACTTGCCCGTCAATCATATTTTGCTGAGGAGGATATTGGGTTTACCAAAGACAGCTCTGAATTTCTGCATACAGAACATTTTATACTGGTAGATAAATCACAAAGAATTCGTGGAATTTATAACGGAACACTGGAACTGGATATACAGAATCTGGTAAAAGATATTCAAACACTCAAAAGAGAAGAGGATTAACCGGCAATCAAATCGCCATTGTTGTAGATAGGAAGTACATTGGCTACATCTTCAGTCACACAATATTCAAGATCTTTCTCCAAGCCAAATTTTGCAAGACGATGCCAGTGAGTAGTTCGTCTAACAAATTGCTTCATATCATCTTTGTGTAGGTTGTACATTTCTTCTGCCATCAAACTGCTATCGCAGTGAATGGTAAAGTTCTCTTTAATGCGATTAACCACTGCACCTGCAAATAAAGTGTCTTCAATATTAAATCGATCTTTCCAGGCACTACATCCCAGAATCACGTTCTTGTTTTGCTTTTGCAGGTGATCACAAACTGCACTTAGGTTTGGAAAAGATCCTGTAATTATCTCTGAAGCCCCATTCATCAAAGCCATGTGCAATAATCTTGTACCATTTGTTGTGGTAAGCACCAACGTTTTTCCTTCAACAAACGCTCTTGGATATTCCGCTGGTGAATTTCCATGTGCTAAACCTTCAATTATTTTCCCATCTCTTTCACCTGCAGTAATGCCTCCGGTTTTTTTTCCAAGCTCAACACATTTCTCAACAGTATCAACTGGAATAACCCTTGCTGCGCCGTTGTATAAAGCTGTAGCGATCGTAGATGTTGCTCTGAACACATCAATGATCACCACAACACTATCACTCACATCGTAGATATCCAATAACCTTGGAGAAAGTAAAGTATGTATAGTAGGCTTACTCATTATTGTATCTTCTTGTTCAAAGTATCCCAAAGCAAATCTTTCAAATCAGACAATCCCTTTTGTATAAC
>JANPIB010000074.1:0-9182 GCA_031424775.1 Chitinophagales bacterium
ATCTGGTTCTGATTATTCTGCTTGAAGATAACCTTCAGATCTTGACGTTTTGCCATGCCCCTAAAGACAATAAAACTGACTTTCACGCTTCTTTTTTATTCAACATCTTTTATCCTCATTTGGGGATATCATAAAAAAAAAGAGGCTGCCCCTTTTGAGACAGCCTCTTCAATTTCGAAGTTAAATATTATTGCTTCACAAACTTTGTAAACGAGATGTTTCCATCAGCATCAACATATTTCAGCAAATACATTCCTTGTGCTAACGTTGTTACATTAAGTGTCTCAAGATTTCTACCTGTTGTTACTGAAAATCTTTTAGACAAAAGAACCGCACCCTTACTATCGATCACCTGTAACTCGAGCTTTCCTGCTCTTTCGCTAGTGTATTCAACATTCAATTTGTCTTTGGCAGGATTTGGATAGATCACCATCAAACCAGCACCTTTTTCAAAGTTCACCGCAGCGATATTGCTGTAAGTTGATTTACCGTCAAGGTCAACTTGTTTGATGCGGTAATAATTCCATCCTTTCAATGGAGAAGCATCAATGAAGTTGTAATTCAACTGGCTGTTACTGTTACCTGCAGCTTTCACACTTCCGATCTGATTGTCGAAATCAGAACCGTTTCCTGAACGTTGAACTAAGAAGTGGCTACTATTCTGTTCAGTAACAGTTCCCCAATCAAGTGCTACTTTCTCACCTTGCTTACGAGCTTTCAAAGCAGTGAATTGAACAGGGAAGGTTCCGGTAACATTAACTGTCACAGCATTCTTACTAAGATCGGCACAGAAAGTTGAAGGGTTATTCTGAATCTGTGTTGCCAAAGCAGCAAAGCTTCCACCTACGTAAGTATTGAGGTTAGACACAGAAGTTGAATATGATACACCATAAACTGTGTACTGACCTGCAGGGAACGTTGTGCTGTTAGACAGGTCTGATGTACTGCTGATAGCCACGATATTTCCTGTTGAATTTCTTACAACCACATAAGAGTAGCTAAAGCCAGCTCCGGGATTGGTGAACTGCTGTCCAACCTGGTAAGCTACACCACCAACGCCGTTGGTGATATTCATTTTGTATGTGGCAGGTAGGGTTGGTGTAGTATTGCTAAACGTACCAATGTTCAGAATGTAGGTTGTTCCTGCTGTTAATGCTCTCGACATAGTTGAGGTTAACGAAACACTCCCTGATCCTGGCCATGTTGCCGTTGATGTAAGGAAATTGGTACAAACGCTGCTTGAATTAAAGCTTGTGCTATACAGATTCGCTAATACAGCTGTTGCTGTGCTGAAAGTGAAGGTGTATGTTCCACTTACTGTTACACTGAAAGTATAAGAATGGTACTGGAACTGGTTGAACGATGAACTGGCACAGCTACTTGAAGATGTATTGAGGATAGCCAGGCTTGCATAAGGCTCGTTACCAGTTAATGTACCTGCGGCAACAAAACTTCCATAAGTTGGTGCAAGGCTCAGATTCAAAGCACTATTACCAGCTTGTGCACTAACAGCAGTTGAAGGTGTAACAGTTGCACCAACAGCATTACAAACAGAATTGATTGTAATGTCAGCATCATTCACATCAAAGAAGATATTTCCGACAGCTTTAACCATTATTCTTCCTCTCGTAGTCTTAATGTTTGGAACTGTTATCGCTTCTGATCCATCATTAGCAGTTGAAGCCACAAGGGTAAATGGAAAGGTTTGTCCGCCATCAGCTGAGAAGAGTATTGAAACATTCGCACAACTTACAGGAGCAGCCGTTGTTCCTGCTACGTTCCAGCTGATCGTTTGCTGATTTGTTCCGTTTGCAGTCCATGTTTCGGCTCCCCATTGTGATGAGATATCAAATGGACCTGCACTACCATCAACCGTAACAATCATATCTCCTGAACAAACTCCACTTCCTCCACTTCTGTTATCTCTTGCAGTAAGCCTGAAGTTTAGTGTTTGAGCATTATTTGCCAAGTTTTCACCGATGGTTGATGTTCCGCTAACCACATCAGACAGTTGAGGAAAATACCTAACGGGAGTTAAGGTTGGATTAAATGAACGGAAAAAGGGTTTGCTTCCAGAATTCCAGTTTCCACCTGAGGTTCCATTGTCAATTTCTTCCCAACTATAGGTAAGCACTTCACTATTGTTTCCATCTGTTGCTGAACCTGTAAGCACAAAAGGAGTTGACCTTGGAATTGTATAGTTGGTGCCTGCATTAACAACAGGAATTATATTCCCTGTGTTCGTCTGAGTTCCACAAATACTTCCCTGTCCTGAGGTTACATAGGTTCTTATTTGATTTTGACTGGTAGCATGGAAATATGGAATGCTATGAGCAGCCAGGTTTTGGCTACCACATATTCCGGCATAAGCCATAATAGTAACTCCACTTCCTGGTTCTACTGAAGTTGACCCGCTTCTGTTCGCATTATCACAAGTTCCTGGGGAGCTAATGGCATTGAAAGTATGAGAACCACCGAACTGGTGTCCAACTTCGTGAGCTACATAGTCTATGTCATATGCATCTCCAATAGGTAAGGTGCTTCCAGTTACTCCGCTTGCTTTTTGTGAATTATTACAAACCACTCCAAAACCTGCTAAACCACCGGCACCTGTACTGAATGTGTGACCAATATCGTAGTTAGCTGAGCCAATATTTGCATCTATCACTGTTTGGCTTTCTCCAATAAGGGTATTGGCGTTGTTATTTCCTGTAAATGGATCAGAGCCTCCGCTGGTGAAAAGAATTGAAGATTCATTTGCCACAAGTGTTAGTCTAACTGATAATTCTTTTTCATAGATCCCATTCACACGATTCATAGAAGTAGTTACAGCAGACAAAACCAATGCTGGAGTAGTAGCTCCGAGTGCAGTTGCGTATTCACCAGTACAAGCTACTGCAGTACGATAAGTTCTTAGTGATCCTCCGTAGCAAATTCCGGCAGTAGTACGTGCAGCATAACTACCGTTTAAATTATTCATTTGCTCTTTTATCACTCCTTGTTCAATGTATTGCTTGGTTACAGGCAAGTCTCTTCTGAAGTAAGACATGTACTGCGTTTTCTCTCCCTGGATAAAAGGGTCAACGTAGAAGTTGCTTTGGCTATCTGGAGATAAAACCTGGATGTGAAGACCAAAACCTGTCCAATCCATTTTCAGCGTTGCAGTTTTATCATCTATTCCCTGACCGCTATAGGTTTTAATATTCGGAAACTGTGCTGCTAAAGCCGGCTCCATCATTTTAGATTCAACAACTGTAAATCTTGCCGTACTTCCATCAGGCATTGGGAGAGCTAAGATCAACGGAGCTATTTCAGCAGCCGAGGTAAACTCTAACGGAGCTGTTTTCAACGCCGCTTTTAAAGCAAGGCTATCAATAGTAAAAGCCCTGAATTTGCCTGGCTTAATAAATCGTTGAGATTCATTTCCGCTGAAGCTACTTACCTCAGCATCTCTCCAAAAGTTTTGAGCTTGTAGTTCAGTCAATCCAATTAAGGAGAAGGTCACCAAAAGCAACCTGAGTAAAAATCTTGGCATAAAATAAAAATGTGTTTGAAAAGAAGCTAAAAATACGGATTATCAACAAAGAAAAACGCCGACAGGCTGATCTGTCGGCGTTTAAGCAAATTTTATAGTTGACTATTATTCGGCTTCGGCTACCACTTCTTTTACTTCCGGGATCATTCTTTTCATCATCCCTTCAATACCTGCTTTTAGGGTGATCATGGAAGATGGACATCCACTACAGCTACCCTGCAACATTAGGTTTACCACTCCATCTTCATAACTTCTGAACTGAATAGCACCGCCATCCATCTCAACAGCTGGTTTTACATAGTTATCAAGCAACTCCTTGATCCTCTTTACCACATCGTCATCATCAGCACTTATCGTATTCGTTGCTTCTTGCTTCATGGCAGCAACTTCATCTTCATTTACCACCGGTTTGCCTTCTTCAAGATAATCTTTCAGAAACTGCTTAATTGTTGGGATCACATCATGCCAATCATCGGTATCAGCGGTTTTTGAAAGTGTTATGAAATTACTTGCGATGAAAACACTTCTGATAAAGGGGAAACTGAAAAGTTCCTTAGCCAGCGGAGACGGCCCAGCAACAGTTTCATCTGGAAAGTCGATGCTTTTGCCAGGATATAACAGCTTATTAGCTACAAACTTCATTGTTTCCGGGTTCGGAGTCATCTCTGTATAAATGCTGATCACCGGATTGCCTGTTTTTATCATACCGCTTCAATTTAAAAACCGGAGTTTAACTTCGGCTTGCAAAGCAAAAATAGCCAAATCGCAAACCATTTTAATACAGTAAAACGTTAAGCGAACGGATATTTCGTTTATCGAAACTGTCGCTTGAATTCCAAGGGTTTACTAAAGCCTTACGCCAAGTCCTATGATTATGTAGAACAGGTCTTTTCCATTTTCAAGACCTGAAATCAGGTTTTGAGGCATAACATAAGAAGGAATCACATACGTATTGAACTTTCCGGCAACCAATACAATAGGAGCAGCAAACTCATAGCTCAGAATATTAAACTGCTCAATCTTTTCAGTTCTTTGACGGGTAACCGGTACTCCTAATACATTTGTTTTATCTATGTAGGTATTTGTAAAGTTTTGTGTTCCGGCATTGAGTGTTGCCATCGGCATTACGGCAATAGCCGATTTTTTCCAACCGGTGATCTTCTTTACAAAAAGGTGATTGATACCTGCAGTTGCACCAATATCTATTTGATCACTTAACTTCAGATCTGCTCCACCAGTAACATTTACGATCTTGTTTTTATAGGTGATATTCACTCCTGTTTGTCCCTGGAGTGCTGATTGTACCAACACGCTTTGATCGCTGTACAAAAACTTTGATACATAAACATTACCCTCAAAGTGTTTCTTCTCAGGAAATCGGTATCCCAGCTCTACTGAAGCTCCGGTATAAGAAAACGGTGTTGAAGGGTTCTGAACAAACACCGCTGTTCCCTGACCATACAATCCATTTTTTAGCTGATATCCAATGATCGGAAATAATCCGCTGCTTTTAAAACTATCAACCCTGCCGAAATAATGAAGGTTGGATTGGTAGTTGATACTTGCTGAGAACTCGTTCTTTTTTTTAGCAGAACCTTCTGCCTTGGTGCTATCAATCTGTGCGATACCGGCGAAAGGAGCCAGTAACAGTAACAGTATATATTTCTTTTTCATAAGTAGTAGATATAAAAAAGGAGCTGCAACGTTTGATATTGCAACTCCTGTTATTACCTTGAAAACTATTGTTTGCCTGCTTGTACTTTTGTTTTTGCGTCTGCCTTAACCTCGACCTTAGCAGATTTCTTTGTATCTTTTACTTCTGATTTCATTTCTTTTCTAGTCTCTTTTGCTTTAGATTTTACTCCAGCGGCTTCAGTCTTTACTTTATCCTTCGCTTTGGTATCAGACTTTGCTTTTGTTTCAGTTGTAACTTCCGTTTTTCCATTAGTGGTTACGCCATCTCCACTAACAGTTGTGGAACCAGAGTTTGCCGCTTTAGTTTTGCTGCTAACATTCAAACCGGGTTTTACATTTTTTACTTCTTCCTTCGTGGTTTCTTTAATTTGAAGAGCATCAGTAACTACTTGTTCTTTTATCCCGTCTGACTTACCTGCTACTTCCTCTACGTTAACATCTGTAGTAGCGTCTACTTTAACCGCACCATTTATTGTAGTAGAACTTGCTTTAGCAGCAGCTGCGGTTGAAGCTTTTACACTAGCATTAGTTGCCTGTGTTGCTGCATTAGTTGTTGTTTTAACGGCTTGGGTTGAGGCAGTGGTTGCTGCTTTTACAGCTCCGTTAGCGGCTTGGGTTGCCTGTGTTGCTGCAGTAGCAGCTTTCGTTGTGTTAACCGTTGCATTTGTTGCAGCATTAACGGTTCCGCCAACATTTACCTGTGCATTTGCTTTGGTGATAAGCAGTGTAGAGAACGCTGCAATAGCAGCCAATTTGATTTGACTTTTCATAGTTGTGATTTTAAAATTATCGATGGTTAACGACCGCTTAAAAGAGAAAACTGTGCCAAAGCATTCTTAAAACAACTACAATTCTTCGTAGAAGAAATAACGAATAGATTTTCAATAGCTTGATCTCTGAAGTTCGGATTGAATCTATATTTCTTATTAACTTTCGCTCATGGGAGCAAGCCGATATTTAAAGTTTTTAGACCCTTTATTCAATACAGATAGAACTAAAGAGATCTTCCATATCAACCCCACCATTGATCCGGTTCGGCAGGACAGTGTTGACGTATGTATCCAGGTGTATGAGTACGATGAATCGTCTCTAAAGGTTCACGATCTTAAACACATAAAAGATGTTTTTCCTTTTATTAAAACAAAAAAAGTCTGCTGGATAAATGTTGATGGTATTAGAAAAACGGATGTAATTGAAATCTGTGAGCATTTTGGCATTCATAACCTGCTTGTGGAAGATATTCTTAGCCTTGAGCAGCGGCCAAAAATGGATGAGATAGATAATGTACTCTTCTGCTTATTGAACATGCTGTACTTTAATAAACAGAAGTCCTGTGTGGAGACAGAGCAAATAAGTATCGTTTTAGGGAAGCACTTTGTTATTTCATTTCAGGATGATGCCCATAGAGATGTTTTTAATTTGATAAGGGAGAAACTTGCAATTCCCAACAACAAGCTTAGAATAAGTGGTGCCGATTATCTATGCTATGCATTGATAGATACCATAGTGGATCATTATTATTCTGTGATGGAACAGGTGGGGGATAAACTAGAGGTTTTAGAAGATGAGATTATTCGCAAAAGCAACAAACGTTCTCTTGCCAGGATTAATGGGTTAAGAAAAGAGCTGATCGTTTTAAAAAGAAACGTATCGCCTGTTCGGGATATGGTGTATAACATCATAAAAAGCGAATCTGATCTTATCCAGGAGCGAACAACGAAATACTTTAAAGACGTTTACGATCATATTGTACAGGCAGCTGATCTTGCTGAAAGTTATCGGGATATGATGATGAACCTGCAAGACCTATATCTCAGCAATGTGAATCTTAAAACCAATGAGGTGATGAAAGTGATCGCCATCGTTACTTGTTTGTTGGCTCCTGCAACTGTTATCGGTGGCATTTTCGGGATGAACTTTGACGTGATACCGTATGCACATCAACAATGGGGATTTTATCTTGCTGTTGGATTGATGTTTATCGTTCCTATATTAATGCTTGTGGTTTTTAAAAAGAGAGGATGGTTTTAGTTTCGGGCTTCCTGCCTTGGCGGCAAAACAAATTCTCCTTTTCGAACACGATCAAATATTCTGAAACTCTCCTGGATATAAACACCAAGTTCCAGATCATTTACCGTAAGCAATAACTCGTACGGTGGTCTGTAAAGCATCATGAAACTATCCAATGTTGTTCCGCTTGCTCCTGTAAGTTTTGTAACAAACCATTTGCTAAATCGCTTGTCAATGTACTTGTCTTGTTCTTGTTGCAATAATCGTTTTTGAAGAGACTGGATCTGCCGATTGTATTTAAAACGAAACATGTTAAGGATCGCTTCAAGATCAAAAGCTGCTCCTACACCTCCTGGAGTATAATTTCTGTCTGTAACTATACCGAGAGATGGCTTTCTGTAGTTGAACACCTTAGCGTAATCTTTTCGGTTCTGTATTGAATCCAATACATAGTTCCTGCTTCTTATTGTTACACCAGGTAGTTCATTTGCAACAACGTGTAAGGAGATGTCGAATTTGCTTGGATCTGGAATATCCTTTACCAGGAATTTGTTTGTGTTCTTGCCTACGTAAGAAAAAAAGATAGTGTCTCCTTCTTTCGCATTCAAGGCGTATCTACCTAAAGAATCGGTGATCGTTCCTTTTCCACTACTGGTGAGCACAGCTACTGACTCGATCGGTGTTTTTTTGGTAACGTCATACACTCTTCCCTGCACCAACACCTGGGCTTGACTAAGACCTACGGTTATCAATCCAATAATGAAGAGCAGCGTTCTTAACATGATAGGGGTATGAAAATACTACTCAATGCTTTTCAACAGATTGACGGCTGCTTAATTAACATGCATTTGTAATTACTTTTTCTTGAAGATCGGCACTGTACTACATGGCTCACCGTACATAATGCTTTTTGCAAACGGACGAAGTTTAGCAGTAATCTCCATATAGGCAGCATCAGGAATTGATACTTCACCACAACCCTTGATCACAACTCGTTTATCTGAATATTCTACTGCATCTACTTGAGAAAGGTTTCTGGAAATGATGGTTTGCACCAAAGTCTTCTCATCACCAAAAATCAGCTCTTTTGCTACAGGCTGAACATAGCTGGCTACAAGCATATAAGCCCAAACCGGAATGATAGCATCAGCTGAGCAGGTTACGGCAACATTCTTATCCCTGTATTGCTCTAAATCCAGGTTTTGTAATGCTGTTCGGAAATCTTTTTCTTTCAGGATCAAACCCATGAACAGGTGGTCCTTCATATCAAACACAGCAATCTCTCCTTTTGGATAGAATTGCTCAAGGTCTAAGGTGATGATGCCACTATCTGCTACTTTATTAACGATCTGCTCCATAATGTAAAATTAACCAGATTACAGTGTTAGACGTTTATTGGTTAAAAGTCCTAACAGAGGTTTGGCAGATATTTTCGGGTTTCGAAAAGCTGCCAGTTATTATTAAGCCAGCCCATAAAAGAAAAATCCCACCGATTTGGTGGGATCTTCAAGTATCAGAAAAATTCTATTAAAAGAAATCGAACCTGTAATCTTTAACCTTAGCGGCTTTTTTCAGAGCATTGGTGAAATTGAATCCGTTGCTTCTTAACTGACCTTCCATTTGTTTCTGAATATCCTGGTAAGTTCCTGTTCCTGGTTTTGCACCTACAAGCTCAACCCTAACTCCAAATACACCATTCGATCCTGCAATTGGCTCAGTTACCTTGTTGATTTGTGTACGATTGAACGCTACACCTATGATCTTAGACTCTAAACCAACACCCGGAATGAAAGAAGAAGCGTAAGAAAGACTGTCGCCTCTTTGAATTGCTGCTCCTGAAGATTGAGCATAAGATTCTAGCGTATTACCTTTGAATTTCTCAGAGATGATCTTTTTAGCTTTCAACTCGCTGCGAACAAGTGTTTCAGTCATGTACTGAGGC
>JANPIB010000075.1:0-1956 GCA_031424775.1 Chitinophagales bacterium
GAATCGATGCTGAAAAATCCTTCAACGATACATTTTTTGTCTTTGTTCAGCAGGACATTCGTTTCAGCCCTTTCTCCAAGTATCAGGTTTAAAGCACCCATAAGGATACTTTTTCCAGCACCGGTTTCACCTGTGATGATATTCAGGCTTTGAGAGAACTTTATCTGAATCTCATCTATAATGGCGTAGTTCTGTATGTGAAGTTGTTTCAGCATCGTGTGAGCACAAATCTATTTGAAAGTTTAGTGAATTATCACATTATCACATCAGCAAATTTGCACATTCTCTATTCTCCCTTACATCTTTGAATTCCGGCTTTGGCTCTCTGATCAATAGAATCTTTGTACTCATGATCATCCATATCCAAACTTTTTTGATAGTATGCAATTGCCATTGATTTCTTGCCTTGCTTTTCATAGATCTGTGCAGTTTGCAAAGCAGCTCTGGCAGCATAATATTCAGTTCTATCTTTTCCTATCTCAATTGCCTGGTTGTAATATTGAATGGCTTCAGCGTCTTTGTGTATATCATCGTAAATACGTCCAAGTCTGTAAACCAATTCAAGCTTCTCCTCCGTTTTTCCAAAGGTTTCTTTGGTATAACCTTTCAGCACTGCAAGTGCTTGA
The DNA here is from genome assembly GCA_031424775.1 of Chitinophagales bacterium. Classification (GTDB taxonomy): domain Bacteria; phylum Bacteroidota; class Bacteroidia; order Chitinophagales; family Chitinophagaceae; genus JAEZDC01. The sequence continues at coordinate 627 of JANPIB010000075.1, forward strand.
CTATGATATCCACCATCACTTAGTAACCTGGCTTTCAGCAACACAATGTTTGGGAAGATTCCTGATTTTGCATCTTTCTGTGCTTTTTTATCAGGCTCAGCATCTGTAGAGCCTCTTTCCAAAACCTTTTTTCTTGCAGCTTCGGCAGCTTGTTTATTTCCTTGCAGGTAATAACACCAGCTAATCTTTTGATAAGCATCTTTAATGAAAGTCTTGCCTTTGAATTGATTAACAAATCGCTCAAGATAAACAGCAGCTTCTTTCAACTCCAGCTTATTCATTTTCACCATTGCCATCTGGTAATCATAAACGAAGGTTGGAAGATACTCGGCTGATTTGTTCATGCCCAGTAATATTCGTTCAGCATAGTCACTCATCTTATTGTGAATACCAAGATTCGCTGACATATAAGTGAACAGGTGATTATTTACCACATCCAGTTTCTTACGCTGTATGAATTCAAACACACCATCTTTATCATTCTCAATGTAAAACTTAAGGTAGCAATTCAGGAAAGCAGCTTCATTGAAAAAGAGTTTCGCCCAGGGATCAGAACTTTCAGTGAAGTTGTTCATCAGCTTCATGCCTGTTTTTACAGAGCCTTTCATTCCAAATAGGTTTGCCACCCATTTGTATCCTGAAGGAATCGTTCCTACCACAGCCTGCATCGGTCCATAAAGCAGGTCATTAGGAGCGAAAGTTGGAAAATCCTTCTTATTATCCTTTATGTAGTTGTAGCCTCTTTTGAAATCCCATCCTGCATTCCATTTTTCTCCAAACTTAACTTCTACTCCAGCTTTTAACAGGTAAGCCATCGACAAATAATACTGGTGAAACGGTGAGGTTTTTGGTCCAGCCTTCAGCTTATCCATCCTTGCAGAAATGTTCTTCTTGTAAATCTTGTATTGAGCAGGATCTTCATTTAAGAATAAGGTATAGAAATCAATATAATTTTCCAGAGCTACCGGAATAAGATTATTGGGATTTTGCTGCTTGGCTTTGTTTATCAATGCTTGTCCATTTGCCAATTTCAGTTTCGTGATCTCCAAATAAGCTTGCTGGCAGGTTGAGTTGAACTCATACACATACTCTGCATTTGCCCAAAAGCCAATACAACACATTAATATGATCAAACCAATTCTTTTCATTCTGTATTTCTTGTTTTCACGATAGGTATGCTAAAAATAAGAAAGAGGTCGTCCCAATGCTAATTGGGACGATTTTCTTTTTAAAGGGCAATCAGTTATTAAATTTTCTTTGATTTATAAAAAAGCCAGGCTTAAGCAGCCACTTTCTTTCTCAGATTGTGTGCTAATGCCAGTAAACCGGT
>JANPIB010000076.1:0-6780 GCA_031424775.1 Chitinophagales bacterium
CGCGACTTCTTACTGTTACATCCGGGTTCAATACCATTCTCGTCAGGTCTTCGTTCATCAACATCACTGCGTCATCAACGTGACCCGCTTGGTTATCAGGGAAGCTGTCAGAACCTGTATAATCAGCCCAGTTAAAACGACGCACTTTATAAGGACAGTTGTTAGCACAATATCTTGTACCGATACAACGGTTATAAATCATTTGGTTAACGCCTTCCTGGTTGTGCATTGTTGCAGCTACCGGACAAACATTCTCACACGGAGCATTATCACAGTGCTGGCACAGCATCGGCTGAAACACCACATTAGGGTTATTCATATCGCCACTGTAGTAACGATCGATACGTAACCAGTGCATATCATGGAAACGCATCACCTCTGACTTACCTACCACAGGAACATTGTTCTCAATGTGACAAGCCACTACACAAGCATGGCAACCTGTACAAGAATTAAGATCAATGCTCATTCCCCATTTTATACCTGGCTTATCGTGGTATGGATAAAGGGTTCCTTTTTTCTCGTAATCTTTCAAACCACCCCAAGGCTTCAGTTCTGTTTCTCTTTCTTCGTAAACTTCTTTAGGGTTGTGTTGGAATTCAGCCAGGCTCAATTCCTTCATCACCTCAGTACGTTTTCCGTGAGGTGTATCGTAAGTATTGTGTGTTTGTACAAAGGCAACATCGTAAGTGCCTGATGCTTTTTCTATGGTAACGTTAGGATTGGCATAGTCAACAGTTCCGTTATTCCATGTAGCGAACTGGAAAACATTTTTTCCGATAGGCTGACCTTTATCCTGAGAGGCTTTACCAACTGAAGCAATTCTTCCGTACCCAACAGCAATACCTATTGCATTTGGATGTACACCCGGAACAATTACTGCAGGCAACTCAACACTCTTACCGTTATAAGTAACTTTTACAACCTTTTTACCCGGATTTACTTCATAACTGTCAGCTTCACCGTTATTATTCAGATCAATTCCTAACAGCTCTTTCGCCATAATAGGCGAAATGATCACATAGTTATCCCAGCTGGCTCTTGTAACAGGATCAGGAACTTCCATCAACCAAGGGTTAGCAGCACCATTTGCTCCAACACTATTTTTTTGGTAGAGGAATAATTCAACTTTTCCACCTTTCTTTCCGTTCACAGCAGTAACAGCAGCACCTACAGTACCACCATTAAAGCTTCCTGCACCACCTGTAGCAGTTGTAATAACAGGAGTAGTTACAGGCTTAGGAGTTGTAGCAGTAGTATATCTTCCTGCTACTGGAGCTGAAACAACAGCACTTCCACCAGGATTCAATACTCCATCTTGTAATATTTTATCCCAACCAGCTTCTCCACCAGATTTTGCACTCCAATATTGTTTCAGGAATGCAGCATACGGCTGAGGATTTCCGCTCCACTTCAACAGGCTATCCTGCCACTGACGTGTTTTGAACAGCGGGAAAATGGTTGGCTGTATAAATGAATAGTAACCAGGCTTTGGTTCAGCATCACCCCAGCTTTCCAGGTAATGATTGTCTGAAAGGATGTATTTGCAAAGCGTAGCAGTTTCGTCGAGTTTTGGATTGAAAGAGATCGTTACAGGAACTTTCTTCAATCCTTCAGTAAATCCGGCAGCATCTACCCAATTGTAAACAGGGTTTGCCTCGTGGATCAATAGTGCTCCAACGTTACCGGCTTTCATATCGTTCACCAACGTTGCCATGTCACCATCAATACCTTGTTTGGTGTTCAACGGAGTACTCCAGTCAACTGTAGTTCCATTTGCACCGATAGCAGCGTTGATAGCATTAACGATCACCTGAACGTTCACGTCATTACTTCCGCTAACCACTAAACCACCACCTTTCTTCAGCTCAGCTGCAGCTCTTGTAATACCATCAGCCAGGGCTTTGTCAGAAATTCCGGTTGCACCACCACCATTAACTGCACTTAAAAGAGCAGCGGCAACAGTGCCGATCTGTGATGGAAGGCATAAATATCTTTCATCAGCATTAGCACCTGTTTGGCTCAAAACCGGCTCAAACTGGAAATGCTTGCTCATGGTTGGGTTCTTCTCATTGATCTTTCTTCCCTTAGCGTACATCTTGTTGAACTCAACAGGGCTCAACCAGCTTCCAAGAAAATCAGCCGCAAGGCTTACGATCGTTTTTGCACGGTCAAAACGGTAAGAAGCTATTCTTCTTCCATGACCTGTTTGCTCGTTAGCCTGCAATAATCCGCTGTAAGAAATGGCATCGTACTGTACGTGACGACCACCTGGGAATTTTGCAAGGAATTGAGTGATCACATCTTTCGTAGAAGGAGATATCACCGTTCCGGTTAACAGCACCAAAGGTTTGCTGAGACCTGAAAAATCAGCAGCAATTGCTTTATCTATACTATCGAAAGTAGCTTCGTTAAATTGATTGTTCGAGCCTTTGATCATCGGCTTACGAACTCTTGCAGTGTCGTAAAGGTCTAATACAGAAGCCTGTACTCTTGAAGATGTACCTCCTTGGGTGATCGGAGACATTTCGTTTCCTTCGATCTTCACCGGACGTCCATCTCTTACTTTAGCCAAAACACTTACAGCTTCACCATCCTGCACATAAGTAGTAGCATACCATTGAGCAACACCCGGAACAATGTTCTCTGGCCTGTTGGCAAACGGAATAGCCTTCTTAACAGGTATTTCGCAGCTTGCTGCAACAGCAGCTGCAGCTGTACTAAAGCCCAGGTATTTCAAGAAATCTCTTCTTGGAGTGGTAGCCTGCAAAAAACTGCTGTTATCTGCAGCTTCAAAAGGCAGTTCTTCCTTGAACTCGTCTTTGGTAGATTGCTGGTAAGCCTCTGAGTTTTTCAACTCCCCAAAACTTTGCCAGTGCTTTTTATTCTCCATATTCGCCTTATCCCCTTTCAATCAGGAGTATTTTGGTTTGCTTATGAAAATATATAGTCAATTTCCACTCTTACTTTCTTTCGAAAGATAGGGTGCTTAGTAGTGACATTTTTGACATTCTGTAGCCCCGATCATATCAGCTGTAACGCCTTTAGTGCTATCAATTTCGCCATTCTTAAGCTGATTGTGATACTTCTCGTAAATGCTGTAGAATCCGTTCTCTTTGAATTGAACTTTTGTTTCACGGTGGCAGTTGATACACCAGCCCATGCTAAGGTCTGCAAATTGCTTAACCTCATCCATTTTCTGGATCTCACCATGGCAGGTCTGGCATTGTACTTTACCCACTTTTATATGTTGTGAGTGGTTAAAGTAAACGTGGTCTGGCAGGTTGTGGATCTTCACCCATTCAACTGGTTTTGCCTTTCCAAGATCCATATCCCAGGTATTTGAATTTTTGCCAAACTCAAATCCAACGGCTTTGTATAGTTTTTGAATTTCTGCTGTGCCGTTTACCTCTGTACCATCTTCTTTAAAGATCTTTTCGCCACTGTACTCGTTAATGTTCATGTGGCAGTTCATACAAGTGTTTAGTGATGGAATGTTTGCATGTTTTCCTTCTTCTGCCCCACCATGGCAATATAAACAGCTGATCTGGTTGGTACCAGCATGAACTTTATGAGAATAGTAAATGGGTTGTTCTGGCTGATAATCTTTGTTTCGTCCAAGCCCGATGGCGCCTTTTACAGTGTAATAACCACCTACAAGGAACAGGATAACAATACCTAAAGCGATGTAAGCCTTGTTTCTGTAGAAAGGAACCGGCTCTATTGCAGGAACACCTTCTTTATCGTCTGATAATTTTTTCAGATTGCTGTTAACCTGTAATAAGATTAGAGCTACAACAGCAAGAATAAGTGTAAGAATTCCGAAAAGAAGAGAATTATCGCCTGTTTCAGTTGAACCTCCAGCTGCTGCTGTTGGGGTTGTTGGAGGTTTAAAATCATTTACATATTTAACGATCGCATCTATTTCAGCTGGTTGCAGATTTGGGAAAGCCTGCATTATAACTCCACCATATTCGTTTTTGAGAGCTTGAGTGTAGGGGTCTTTCGTCATGAAAGCCGATGGATTATGAACCCATGCGTACAAATTCTTCTTATCTCCCCATGGACCTCTTTTGTCTACTCCCTGCAAAGCAGGTCCGGTTCCTTTTTTCAAAGGATGGTGACAAGAAGCACAATTCTGGGAGAAAAGTTGTTGCCCATTTTGTGCAAAACCTTCATTACCAATGGAAAAAACCAAACAAAAAAGAAAAAGAGGCAGTATTATTTTGGTAGCACTACGTCTGTCAATCATATTCACAAAGCTTGTGATGAATGTGGAAAAGTTACCGCTAAACGGGTGCAAAAATATGACGCGGTATTGACAAAAGTGCAACGGTGTAAAAATAATTTTTTGCTTCATGTTCTTGCGTTTCAGAATATTCTGCGTGACAGATTTATTTACCATGTGAAACAAGTTTGCATTTGCACTTGTTTTTAAGAGCTAAAAAATTAAGGTTGCTAAAGTTTTTGATGCAGTTTTGCTTAATGCTTCAACGTCTTAGACAAAAATGGAACGTTAGCTGGCCAAGGTTTACACTAATCTTTATCACTTTTGCTTTAGGTGGCAGTGCCTGTGGCTATTTAGGCAGAAAGCTGCTTGTTCTGTTTGATATTGAGTCGGCTGCAATCAGAATTCCGGTATATATTATTATAGTAACCCTGATTTGGCCATTGTGTGTCCTGATAATTAGCATTCCTTTAGGTCAGTTTAGGTTCTTTATCAGTTATTTAAGTAAGATTGGCAGGAGAATGTCAGGAAAACGAGCAACTACCGATCATCAACCACAAAGAATAGGAATATTCGCTTCCGGAGCAGGCACCAATGCTAAAAAGATGATTGAACACTTTAAAAACGGAGATGTAGCCAGGGTGGTGCTGATCGTTTGTAATAATCCAAAGGCTGGGGTACTGAATATCGCTGCCGAGCACCAGGTTCCGGTGGTAATGGTGGACAAAAAAGGGTTTTTGGATGATACGGTTTGTTTGGATGAACTCATATTGCACCAGGTTGACCTGGTGGTTCTTGCTGGTTTTTTATGGATGATCCCGAAATACCTGGTGGAGGCTTATCCGGGAAAGATCATCAATATCCATCCTGCATTATTGCCAAAATTCGGCGGAAAAGGCATGTACGGAGAGAATGTTCACAAATCCGTGATCGAAGCCGGAGAAAAGGAAAGTGGCATCACCATACATTATGTAGATGAGCATTATGATAAAGGCGACATCATTTTTCAGGCGAGATGTGAGGTAAGTCCTAGTGATTCTCCTTCAGATCTTGCTCTACGTATTCATGAACTTGAGCATGAGCATTTTGCTAAAGTGATCGAAGGGTTGCTGAAATGATTTCTGGCTTTTAAATCAACTCCACAAAACTCAACTCCTCATCAGTAACAATAAAATGGGCTGCAAATCCAACTTCAATTTTTCCAATTTTGTCTTGCAGCCTTGCAGCTTTAGCCGGAGAAACGCAAGCCATCTTTATTGCTTCGGTTTTATCAACTCCAACATGTGAGATCATGTTCTTTACTGATTGGATCATCGTTAATGCTGAGCCACTTAGAATTCCAGAAGCAACAAATTTATCTCCTTCTTTTTGATGAGGATAAGCACCTTGATCAGTATCGGTTACAGCATCAGTGATCAGAAACAAGCGATCCTTCATTACTTGTTTTGCAATTTTGATGGCAGCGAAATCAACATGATGCCCATCCGCAATAATGCTTGCCCTTGCTGAATCGTGCAGAAATGCTGCACCAACCAAACCAAGCTCTCGATGCTGCAAGCCACTCATGGCATTATATAAATGTGTGACCACCCCAATATCATTTGAGAAAGCTGCATTAGTTTGTTGAAATGTGCAGTTGCTATGACCTATAGAAATTATCACCCCATAGCTTTTGATCAGTTCGATCACTTCATCACTACAAACTTCAGGAGCAAGTGTGATCATTGAAATCACTCCTTTTCCATACTCCAGCAGTTTCTTTGCTTCTTGAACGGTTGGCGAATGGACAAGATTCTCAATGTGTGCACCTCTTTTTGATTTGTTGATCCAGGGTCCTTCAACATGAAGTCCTAAACAACCTTCACCTCCGGCATTACGATAAGCTTTTATCGCATCAATGCAGTTGTGAATCACCTCAGTTGTATTTGTAGCTACTGTTGGCTGAAACCAGTAAGCACCTCCATCTTTGCAGTAGCGATGTATTAGCTGGAGCGTTTCAACTTCAGGATAAACAGAAAAGAGTTTTCCAAAAGCACCGTAGATCTGCAGATCAATAAAAGCAGGAAGAATGGTATTGAAGCTGCTATTTATATTGTTTACTTCTGATGCAGGAGCAATATTGGTGATCGTTCCGCTTTCACAAACTATCGCATAATCTTTCAGCCAGTTCTCGCCGGTGAAAATTTGTTTTGCCACATATATCTTTTGATCAGGCATCGAGGATCACAAATTTATCGCCGTCTTTCCAAAAAGGCAACTTGGTTCTTACTTCATCAACTTCTTGCTTGTGAAGGGTAATGGTATGAACATCTTCGTCATGATCTTTGGTGTACAGCAATTCACCCATCGTATTTGCTACACAACTATCGCCGCTGTGGTAAATATCATTTCCATCTTTTCCAACTCTGTTTACTCCAACAACAAAGCATTGATTTTCTATTGCTCTTGCCTGCAACAAAGTTTTCCATGCATGATTTCTTCTTTCCGGCCAATTGGCGACATAGATCAAAAGATCATATTCAGGATTGCCTTCAGTTGCAGAAAAATTATGC
>JANPIB010000077.1:0-16604 GCA_031424775.1 Chitinophagales bacterium
ACTATAAAAGCCCATCGAAAAAAATCAGAATCCTTCTATGTTAGCAGCACTTCTAAGAATGGTGTACGAAATTCAAAGTCTTACATCACCCATAACGATCTAATCAACGGTGGACGTTTTGACTTTTATCTTTCAGATGAGCCAAATAAATTGTGGGCTACTGCAAAAACAGATCTTCCGCATTCATCAATAAATGATGAAGAAATCATCTCTGGTCCCTTTGCTGATGTCACCTCTAATAAATTTCGAAAAAGTACTCAAGTCAAACTCACCAGCATCACTCCTGATACAGAGATATACTATCGACTCGGAACAGATACGTCAGGCTCATCCTTTTCAAAATACAGCGAACCAATTCTTATTACTGAAACAATCAATGTGTCGGCTTATTCAATAAAGAATGGGAAGAGAAGTGCTACTGTCTCACAAAAGTTCTATAGGATTCCAGAAGACAGGAGTATTACGGTTTTTTCGAAAGTACATTCCATGTACACAGCAGGAGGACCAGAGGCTTTGATTGATGGCATAACAGGAACAACAAACTGGAGGGCTGGAGAATGGCAAAGTTATTTTGGAGAAGATCTTAATGCAGTAATCGATCTGCAGCAAGTTAAACCCATCAGCTATTTAGGGGTTCACGTGTTGCAGGATGTTAGTCCATGGATCTTGTATCCAAAAGAGGTGATCTTTTACACAAGTGATGATGGCATCAATTTCTCTGATCCCATTATTATTACGAACACTATCCAGCCTAGAAATGATGGAGTTGAAACCCAGATTTTAGGAAAAAACGTTGATCTTAAAACCAGGTTCATCAAAATAAAACTGGTGACTGGAGGACCGCTTCCTGAGTGGCACGAAAGCAAAGGACATCCGTCTCACTTATTTGTCTCTGAAATATTAGTAAAGTAAAATGCTAAGCAATCATTGTAACCCTGATGGTAGTGCCCTTACCTAGTTCGCTGACTATGTCAACTTTGCCATCAAGCATCTCAACGAAGTCTTTAATAAGCATGAACCCTAATCCACTACCCTTTTCATTTCTTGTTCCTAACCCAACCATAGAAGATTTTCCTTCGGTGAGGCTTTTCATTTGCCTCTCACTCATTCCAATTCCGGTGTCAACAATAGAGATCGTAATCTGATTCTTATTTCTTTTTGCGACAATTGAAATAGAACCTTTCTCGGTGAACTTATTTGAGTTTGTAAGTATATTCCTAACAACGAACCTGAGCACATTCTCATCGCCATAAACGAGAAATTTCTGCTCAATGTTGTTTTGGAGGCTATTCCCTTTTTCAGATGCTGCAATACCGCATTTTATAAATTCGTCTTGTACGATATCATACAGATTGATAGGTACCTTGTTCAACACATCACTTCCAGCCTGGATCTTACCCCAGTCAATCAGGTTTGTTAGTAACCCCATTGTGTTATCAAGCTGTTTTTTCCAAAGCTCAATCATCTCAACTTTATTTTCTTCAGACAATATTCCTTCCTGGGAAAGCTCTATAATTCCTTGTAATGAAACGAGGGGGCTTCTTATATCATGAGCAATGATTGACAGAATTCTGTTCTGCATCTCAGCTTGTTGCTTCATTCTTGTCTGAACATTATTAAGATACCTGGTAAGCAGCTTCTGCTCTGCAAGTTTAATTACCTGATCTGCCAAAACCTTCAATGCAAATTGCTGTTGTTCATTAAGCTGCCTTGGCTTGGAATCGATTACACAAAGTGTTCCTAACTTATGCCCTTGCTTAGTAACTAAAGGAACACCTGCATAAAATTTTATATTAGGATCTCCGGTAACTAATGGGTTGTCAAAAAATCTATTGTCTTTGGTTGCATCCTCAACTTCAAAAACGTCGTAATCTCCTGCAATGGCATGGGCACAAAAAGAAGTTTCACGAGGAGTTTCCGAAACATCTAATCCTATTCTTGATTTAAACCACTGTCGTCCGGAATCGATCAGCGAAATTAATGTGATGGGTACATTGCATATCTGCGAAGCAAGGATGACCAGGTCATTGTAATTCTCTTCATCCGTTGTATCCAGCAGATCGTAGTGATATAACTCTAAAAGTCTTTCATCTTCATTGGGGGTAGTCATCGAACTGATCATTACACAAAATTACATCTGCAAGATAATATGCTTCAATTAAGAATGTTTAATCTGTTTAAGCGGTTTTCAATAATTGGAATTAAATACAAACTTTTCTAACAAAAGAATACACAACAAAGCTAAAAGCGAACCTATTGCGTAACATAGGAGGTCACTCCAAACAAATCCAACTCCTAACATTAGCCTTCCAATATAAGTTTCTCGAATAGCAACGATCCAATCAAACATTAGGAGTTGGCTGAATTCATCCAAAACTCCTAAAACATAACAAATGATCGCTAATTTATAGGCTGAAGTACTTAAAAAGACACCTCTTAACAAAAAAAGGAACGCTGCTGACCAGATAACATCCCCTCCATAGATTTTTATAATATCTGGAAACCAATTACGGTGTGATCGTGTGGCGAGTGCCAACCAGATACAGAATACAAAAAGTAAGAGGTAAACAATTCGCCTTAATAGCATCTTCAAAAGTACCTGTCAGGTTCAGTTGATTTATTGCCTATTAGTGGTAGAATGAAAAAAGCCCTGTTCCCAGGGCTTCATTTATCATTTACAACTGTTATCTACCAGATTTCTTATCCAGGATAGCACCAACTCCATAACCTCCGGCTGCTCCAAGAATACCACCTATTACAGCACCTTGTACTTTTTTCTCTTTAGAGATTACAGCACCGGCTCCTGCTCCAATTACACCACCGATTACAGCACCCTTAGCTTTATTGCTCCAACCTTTCTTTTGAGCCGGAGCTGGTGTTGCAGTTGGCAATACTGCAGGCTCGCTATAAGAAGAATAAGATGACATCCTGTTAGAGGAAGTTCTTCTCCCTGACGATGCAGTTCTTCTTGCTGCAGCTACATAAGACACAGCTCTTTCATCTGCTATAGCTTCTTTTTCTGCTACTACAAGATTCATCGAATCTACTGTAGCCTGTTTTGCTTTCAGAATTGCTAACTCCTGTTCTGCTGCAGAGTTTCCAGTATTACAAGAAGCAAGTACAGCTATAATTCCTAATGCAGGTAAAATCTTTTTCATAGTTTTTTCTTTAGAAGTGAATAATTATTGGATTCGTGGGTGTAATTGAAATAATGGTGCCAACGAGGCTACATTCTTTATTGTTTAGAAATCAATAACAATAATGCTTTGATTTAGGAAAATAATATCGGTGTACGATTAAACCTTATTAAAACATATAAAATAAAAAGAGCAATCAAAGATTGGTTGCTCTAATAAATTAATTCTATTATTACCTATGGATAGATGTACTCTACTACGTCATTTCCCATATATGTACCGCCAGGATAATTCGCTGTATAATCTAAGTTGATCCATATGTTTCCCTTCTGATCTTTATAGTAATTAATTGGTTTGTTTATCTCTTTTTTGAACAGTTTTTCTGTAATGATCGGCATCATCATCTTCAAATCGTATTCGGTACCGATAAAAAGCTCTGGGTATATATGTCCTTTTATAAAAGTTAACCTAACCTTACCTCCAATTGATTTCAACGCTGCAGCCATGAGAATAGAATAATCATCGCAATCACCTGCAAGCAGTTTAACACTTTCACTTGCTTTAGCGAAATATTCATCGTCCTGAGGATCGCTAACGTAATTCCAGTTTTTATTGATCTTCTTAAACACCGCCAGGCTTTGTATTAACACTCTTTCATAATCCATGTGCTTTTTCTGTTCTTTAACAAAGAACTCATTCACGGCTTCTACAGCAAAATTTCTAACGGCAGGATCTTTAAAATTGATAGCATCTACTAATTGCCTGTCCCTGTAAAAAACAGAATAGCTAGTGTACACAAAACTTCCTTTATCCTTGTAGCCAGTTATCTCATTAAAAACATTCCGGCTTTTATTATAATACCCCAGCAGATCTTGTTTCCCCGAATAAACTTCATAAGTTATCCACCCGGAGATCGTTAACAATCCTAAAACAAAAATCCATTTAAGTTTTTTTGCAAAAAAGAAAGTAGCAACAAGAAATAAAACAAGGAATACTGTTCGTTCCATTTGAAAGGACCATCCGAATACCGGTAATTGATTGTAGAGTACTACGAATAGGACTAATGATACTATTGAACACAAAAGGAATAAAAGAATATTAACAAGTGAAAAGATCTTGGAGATCCGCTTCATACTGGTGATTTGAAAGGTTAGACGATAAATTTCGACTAATAAGTGGATGCAAAAGGTGAAAGAAAGGGTAATTATTTATAGCATTGAGTTTCTTGTTACAGATGTTAATATGGTTTAAATGCTTCAAACAGATCAATTATAAGCGGCATAAATTGGCACGATGTTTCGATATTAAGATGGAAAATCAATTATATGAAACAAATTTTTGCCGGTTTAGCTATTGTTACTGCTATGACTGCATGTAACAATAATACCAATAAAGAAGCCGAATTACAACAAGCAAAGCAATATACTATTGATAGTATGAAGAATGCAGCCGCATTACAGGAAGCTGAAGCAAAGGCTAGTGCAGCTACAGCAGCAGCCAGTACAAAAAGAAGCTCTTCCTCATCAAGAAGCACAGGAACGTACAGATCTTACAGCGAACCAGCAACGTTACCTACTGCAACAAGAGATTCACACGATAAACCAGGATGGAGTAATAAAGCAAAAGGTGCAGTTGTTGGTGGTGTGGTAGGTGCTGTAACAGGTGCTGCAGTATCAAAAGATAAAAAAGCAAAAGGTGCAGTGATTGGAGGAGTTGTAGGTGCAGCGGGTGGATATGGTGTAGGTGCTATCCTTGACAATAAAAAGAAAAAGCAATAATCGTTGATCATTAATTTCTAAAGCCTCACTTAAGTGGGGCTTTTTGTTTAAACAAACACTTTAAAACATTTGTTATTAGTAAATGAAGAAGTTGTTCGTCTCAATATTGATCTGTGTTGCCACAGGAGCCATTGCAGGGTATATTACTGCAGGAGAATCTTCCGGTGAATGGTTTAAAGCCTTGAATAAGCCATCTTTTCAACCTCCAAGTTGGTTGTTTGGACCAGTATGGACTTTTCTTTATATCATGATGGGAATTGCCTTATGGAAAGTTTGGAACACAGCAAATTCCAGAGAACGGAACATGGCTATAACCATCTTCTTCGCTCAACTTCTATTCAACTTTATATGGAGTATTATCTTTTTCAGTTGGCATTCTGTAGGATTGGCGTTGATTGATATTTTGATTCTTTGGGTTTTAATTCTATCAACAATCTTCAGCTTTGCCCGAGTTTCAAAAACATCAGCATGGCTACTGGTTCCATATATTGTCTGGGTGAGCTTTGCTACTATCCTTAATTACACCATCTGGAAAATGAACTGATCTGAAAAAAGAAAGGCTACCCTGTTGGATAGCCCTTCTTTATATAAATATAATCAGATTATTGCTTTACAAACTGCTTGGTGAGTTTAACCCCATCATTGTTGTAAATAACCATGTAAGAACCTGCAGTGAATTTAGAAGCATCCAGATTGGTCTGAGTTGCACCTGACTGAACATTTACAGAAGCTACTTGCTTACCTGCAAAATCAATCACAGAAATCGTTGCTCCTTTAACTGCAGCCTCATGTTGAACAGTCAAATTGCCTTTCACAGGATTAGGGAAAACACTAACACCTTCAGACTTAGCTTTTACACTAACGATCTGGCTGTATTTGAAAGACCCATCTTTGTCAATCACTTTTAAACGATAGTAGTTTGTTCCTGCAACGGCTCTCTCATCAACGAAATTGTAGTTGTTCAGCATTGCATTCTTTGCACTTACTGTGCTGATGCGACCAAAATCTTTTCCGTTCACACTTCTTTCCAGTTCAAAAGAACCTGCATTCACTTCATTAGCAGTTGACCAGTCAAGGTTAACTATCTTGTTGTTGAGTGCTGCGTTGAAAGAAAGGACACTGACAGGAAGTGGAGCGTTAAACCAGCCAGTAGATACACGAATATTATCAATTTCAGCATTAGGAGTTCCAACCCCACTACTGTTATTTTGTCTGATCGCTATACCATCGATCTGTGATGGTTCTGCATCAGCAGCAATAGCTGTAGAAGTTGCACTTACCGCAGGTTCAGCTCCTGGAAGTGTTGGATTAAGAAATAAGCTGATAATATCGTTTGCTGTTCCTGTAACAATCTCATATTTTAAGACAACAAGATGAGTAGTATTAAGTGCTAAATCAGTTGTTGAGAAATTTATCGTTCCTGCTGCTGTAGTAGGTCTTACCCCCAATTGAAAAGTATTTGCACCTACACCTTGCCTGATCATAATATTCCCTTTATACCCAGTATTGGTTCCGGCTACATTGTAAAATGAAAAGAAATAATCTCCATTTCCACTATTTGGTCCTAAACCAGTAGTGTTTGCTACGTTGATCAGGAACGAACAATAAACTGTGCCACTGGTCACAGGAGTGAAGGTACGTCTGATATCCTCTGAAGAAGATGTTGAATAAATAACCTGAATTTTATTGTTCGGAACTGAAGCTGAAGTTGAATAATTCGGATAGGTTAAATTTCCAGCTATTACAGGAATGTAGTTACCTGTTCCGGAAAAGCTAGCCCAGTTACCGCCACTGACATTTGCTCCACTACCAGCACTGGTTAATTGACCGGTGGAATAATTAAAATCATCAACAAAAAGTTGTGCATTTGTGACTAAAGGCAAAATGAACAAGAGTGTAAATATTTTCTTCATAGACTCAAATTTGAACAGCAAATATTACCTTTTATCGCCATAAAATCACTTCGGATTACAATTATTTAATAACACCTATTTTTAGCGGCAATTAGTATATTGTAATCCAATTTGTTTGCATGAGATTGTTGTTTTTGCTGATTCTGCTGCCCCTGTGTTCTTTAGCCCAAAAAACCGCTACGGTTTCAGGGTTGATACTGGATGAAAACGATAAACCGCTTCTTGGCGTTTCAGTTTATATACTAGGGAAAAATGGCAGTGTTGCCACTAACGATTCCGGCAGATTTAGCATAACCGTACCTGCCAACAAGCAGATTGCCATCATCTTTTTCGCCGAAGGCTGGAACAGTGTTCGGAAAACCATGTACTTACAAGCAGGTGAAAATGAACAGGTAACAATAAAGTTGGAGCGTTTTACCGGTAAACTCGATCCGGTTATCGTCATCAACCAAAATAAAGGGAGAAGAGAACCCGGCAGAGTTACAATAGACCCTACCAGAACTGAGGTAAACCCCTCACCTATTTCAGGTATTGAGCAGCTGATCAAGATCTTCGTAGGCAGTAATAATGAGCTCACCTCCCAATATTCAGTTCGGGGTGGCAGCTATGACGAAAACCTGATATACGTAAACGACTTTGAGGTATACAGACCTTATTTAGTTCGTAGTGGTCAGCAGGAAGGGTTGAGTTTCATCAATCCGGACCTCACCGGAGGTGTAAAATTTTATAACGGAGGTTTCCAGGCTAGATATGGAGATAAACTCAGTTCGGTACTGGATATCTCATATAAACGTCCAACAAAAGCCGGCGGATCAGTTCATCTTGGACTTTTGGAGCAAGCCGTTCACCTGGAAGGTGTATCAACCAACAAAAAGTTTTCTTATTTGCTAGGTGTAAGAAACAGGAGTAATCGAAACCTCTTAAGCAGCCAGGAAACAAAAGGAAATTACGTTCCTTCATCATCCGATATGCAGGCATTGCTGAATTATCAATTAGGAAAAAAATGGGAATTGGAGTTGATGACCAATTTCTCTTATACCAAATTCACCCTATTTCCTGAAGAGAGTAAGCTCTCGTCCTCCGTTTTTTCTCCGCTGTTTACAGCAAATCTTGCTGTTGATATTTATTTCGATGGACAGGAAAAAGATCAATACTCCACTAGTTTCGTTGGCTTTGCTGCAACCAACTCACCCAACAAAAATCTTCGCTTAAAATGGATGGTGAGCAGTTTCAATAACAACGAGCAGGAGAATATTGACATTACTGGTGCTTATTTATTTGGCGAAAGAAGCTTTGATAAGAACCAGGCTAGCTATGGTTTAATTGTTAATCCACTCGGTGCTGGTGTTTATCAGAACTATGCAAGAAACAGGTTGAATATTGATGTGCTGAACTTCTCACACAAAGGAAGCCTTGATAAGGGCAAACATTTTTTGCAATGGGGACAGAGTGTAGATCAACAAACCATCAGCGATAAATTGCATGAGTGGGAGTATAATGATTCTGCTGGATACTCTTTGCCCTACAACCCTACTGTATTAGCTCTGTTTAAAACGTTGAAGGGCAGAGCTGATATTGATATTACAAGACTTAATGGTTACATCCAGGATAATATTCAATTCAGAGATTCGTCTGATTTTATTCTGCAAGCTGGTGTTCGTTACAACTATAACACGCTGAATAATGAGTTTCTCCTTTCTCCAAGATTAGGCGTTTCATTTATTCCAAAGAGCTGGAAAAAAGATGTTGTGCTCCGTGCTTCTGCCGGAATTTACAATCAACCACCTTTTTACCGTGAGTTAAGACGATATGATGGAACGATTAATAGAGATCTGAAAGCACAAAAAAGCTGGCAGGTAAGTGGAGGTTTCGATTACAATTTCAAATGGCTTGGCAGACCAGCAAGATTGCAAACTGAGTTGTACTATAAAAATATGTGGGATGTTGTTCCTTACGATATTGACAATGTTCGAATCAGGTATTTTGGTGAGAACAATGCAAAGGCTTATGCAACAGGAATAGAAACAAGATTTTTCGGAGAATTGGTAAAAGATGCAGAAAGCTGGGTGAGCATCGGCTTCATGAAAACGAAAGAAGACATTCAAAATGATTTTTACAGAGTTTATCGTAATGCAGCTGGTGAAGTAATCAATGCTAGTTCAACAGATAAAGTTCCTAAAGATAGTTCAGCGGTACAAGTTGGTTACGTTCGCAGACCAACCGATAGAATGATCACTTTTGGAATGTTCTTCCAGGATTATCTAAGCACCAACAAAAACATTCGTGTGTACCTGAACACATTATATGGCAGCAATCTTCCATACAATATTCCTGGCAGCGTAAAGTATAGGAATGCTTTAGTGATCGAACCTTACATCAGGGTTGATCTTGGCTTAAGTGCAATGCTTTTAGACCAGGAGAAAACAAAAAGAAGCCACTCTCCTTTTCGCAATTTCAAAAGTATCTGGGCAAGTCTTGAGGTGTTCAACCTGATCGATCGACCTAACACGATCAGTTACCTATTAATCAAAGATTTTGCAAACAATGTGTTTACCATGCCGAATCGTTTAACGCCAAGATTGTTGAATCTGAAGCTGGTGGCTAAGTGGTAATTTTGACACATGAAAACACTAATAACCCTTACACTTTTATTGGCAAGTACCTTTACTTACAGCCAGTTTATTCGTTCATTAACACCAGGGGACTATTCAACATCTGCCTTATTATTAGAGGTAGGTGGAAAAAGAGTTGACACTTTAGAAACTAGTTCCGTTCTCGGAAGCCCTTACATTACGAATTCATTTCGTATGGCCACCATTGTTCTAAAGAATGGGATGGCTGCAGATAGTGTGCCTTTAAAGTTCAATGCTTACTATAATGAAATGCATGTAATACTAAAAGGTGAGTTGGTGGCATTAAACAATGTAAAGACAGTTATTTATCTTGATGATCCTGCTGATACTACAACATGGATGGTATTTAGCAGTGGCTATCCTAAATTTAATTACCAGGATACAAACACGTTCTACCAAATAGTCGCCGGTTCAGAAAAACTACAACTTCTTAAACTTGTCCAGACAAGAGTAAATGCCATTCAAATTGCTAATTATTCAGTTCGAAAAGAATTCAAAACAGATTATGAGTGGTTTGTTTATTCTGAGAAACACGGTATGGAACGTATACGATCATCTAAAAAAAGTATAATAAAAGCATTACCATCAGAAACGAACCGTATAGAAGAATTTGTTGCTAAACACCAATTGACTTTTAAGAATATAGATGATGTAATAAAACTTATAGAGCTGCTGGGTCAATAATGATAAATTTTTCAATTACCCTATCTACTTCTTTGATGATCTCATCAGTACATAAATTACCAATGCTGCCTTCATGAGTGTGATGTACCCCTTGGGTGAAATCAAAATTGAATTCGCCTTTCTCAATTTGGTTTCCTACCTGCTGATAAGCTTCTCTGAACGGTACACCTTTGTTCACCAGTGCATTCACTGCTTCAACTGAAAACAGGTATTTGTATTTCCCATCGGCTAGAATATCATCTTTCACCTCCATATTACTTAGCATCAGCATAGCCAACTGAATACAAGCCTTCAGTTCTTCAATGGCAGGAAAGAGAATTTCTTTGGTTAGTTGGAGATCCCTGTGATAGCCTGAAGGAAGATTGTTTATCAGTAAAGTCAACTCGTTTGGAATAGATTGTATCCTGTTGCATTTGGCTCTAATCAGTTCAAATACATACGGATTTTTTTTGTGTGGCATGATACTGCTGCCAGTTGTAAGCTCAGTTGGAAAAGAGACAAACCCAAAATTCTGATTTAGGTACAAACAGCAATCCATCGAAAGTTTACCAAGCGTTGCTGCAACACAACTCAAACCCATTGCAACAACTTTCTCTGTTTTACCTCTTGTCATTTGTGCATAAACGGAGTTATGATTAAGTGTCTTGAATCCAAGTAATTCAGTGGTTCTTTGTCTGTTCAAAGGAAATGAAGAGCCGTAACCTGCACCACTACCTAAAGGATTTTTATTAGAAATACTGTGAGCTGCAGCCAGCATCTCAAGATCATCCACTAAACTCTCTGCATAGGCACCCAACCAAAGTCCAAAAGATGAAGGCATAGCAATCTGCAAATGTGTGTAGCCTGGTAAAAGTTTGTCTTTGAACTTTTCGCTTTGCTGAATCAGTAGATCAAATAGTTCCTTTACTTCATCTTTTACTTTCAGCACCTCTACTCTCAGATAAAGCTTGATATCAACAGCAACCTGATCGTTCCGGCTTCTTCCGCTGTGAATTTTCTTACCGATCTCTCCTATTCGTTCAGTTAATAACAACTCCACTTGAGAATGTACATCCTCAACATCAGATCGAATTTCGAATTGATTATTTTGGATTTCAGTTGCTATTGCTTCCAATGCTTGTACAGCAGTGTCGGCTTCTTCACTCAACATCAATCCAACCTCACCCAACATTTTTACATGAGCTATTGAGCCTTGTACATCATATTGAGCTAACAACACATCAAATTCTTTGTCTCGCCCCACGGTAAACTTTTCTACCAATTCAGAAACAGATGTATTTTCCTTTTGCCAAAGCTTCATATCATAACTTGGTTTAAAAGCTGAATGTAAGTTTCAATACCTTCTTTAATCTCATCTATAAAAATAAACTCATCTGCTGAATGACTTCGTGCAGAATCTCCCGGTCCCATTTTCAAAGCCGGAAAGTTCATCAAAGCTTTATCTGAAGTTGTAGGAGAGCCATAGTAAGTTTTTCCAAGTTTTATTCCTGCTTGTACTAAAAGATGATCTATAGCAATTGAAGTTGATCTTAACCTTGTACTTCTTGGATTCACTTCACTTTGAATATTGCTTTTGATCTTTTCAACTACTTCATCCATTGAATACAATTCATTCACTCTAACATCAACTACAAACCTGCATTCTGCCGGAACAACATTGTGAGCTTTGTTTTCCGTTTCAATAGATGTTACATTCAGCTTCACTACACCTAACAAATCAGAAACTTTATCAAACTGATAGGTATTAAGCCACTCAATATCTTTCATGGCTTTGTAGATAGCATTCTCTCCTTCGTTTCTCGCTGCATGTCCGGCTTTACCATGAGCAATGCAGTCCAGCACCATTAATCCTCTTTCTGCAATGGCAAGATTTAGAAGTGTTGGCTCACCCACAATAGCACAATCAATTGCTGGCAAATGAGGAAGTAATGATTCAACACCATCTTTACCTGATATCTCTTCTTCAGCTGTTGCAGCAAGAATGAGATTATAGTTCAAGTTTGATTTATCGCAATAGTATAAGAAAGCCGCAATCAGACTAACCAAACATCCTCCGGCATCATTGCTTCCAAGTCCAAATAGCTTTCCATCTTCTTCGATCGGAAAAAACGGATCAAGTGTGTAGCCTTTGTTGGGCTTTACAGTATCGTGGTGAGAATTAAGAAGAATTGTTGGCTTATGATTGCTGAAATTTTTATTCTTAGCCCAGACATTATTTTTATCCCTAAAAACCTCAACACTTTTATTCTTTAGAAAAGTCTCAATCATTAATGCAGTGTTATCTTCATCCTTACTAAAAGAAGGAATAGCGATCAGTTCTTTCAACAACTGAACAGCCTCATTCTGCAAATCATGTAACTCATTATTCATTAACAAGGGTTGTTCCGGATGTTCCTTCAATTAACTGTTTCAAATTATCACTCTTGCCGATCATAACTTTATTAACTCCTGAGTCTAACGCAGCAAAAGCATTATCCAGTTTTGGTATCATGCCTGTACTTATAATTCTGTTTTCCTGAAATTCTCTGTAAGACTCACGATCCAAATTTTTAATATAGGAGTCATTATCATCTATATTCATCAATACCCCATTCTTTTCAAAAGTATAGATTAACTCTACATCAAAAGATTTGCTCAAAGCCTTTGCTGTTTCCTGTGCAATTGTATCAGCATTGGTATTTAACAGCTGACCATTTTTGTCATGAGTGATTGGAGCAAGAACAATAGTATTTCCAGTATCAACCAAAGTCTTTATAAATTCAACATTTACCTGATCTACATCTCCTGCAAAACCATAGCCCCCATCCCCTAAAGGGGAGTTAGAAGTAATTCGCTTGTGAGCCTGAATAATATTTCCATCAGCTCCACTTAATCCAATTGCGTTACATCCTAAACTTTGCAATTGTGCAACAATATTCTTGTTGATGTAACCAGCATAGACCATCGTAACGATCTTCAGCGTTTCTGCATCAGTTATCCTTCTGCCATCCACCATTTGCTGTTGAACCCCCATTTGTTCTGCAAGTCTTGTTGCAAGCTTGCCTCCTCCATGTACTAAGATTTTCTTCCCACTAATAGCAGCAAAATCTCGCAGGAATGATGAAAGTTTTGTTTCATCATCAATTACATTTCCCCCAATTTTAATGATGTATAAAGCCTCCCTACCCTCCGAAGGAGGGCTTTTGAAACCAGTACTATTATCAATTACGCTGTTCATTATTAAACGTTCTAAGCTCCTCCTTTGGAGGAGTTTGAGGAGGCTAATATCTCACTCAGTACAGCCTGTGCAGCCCACACTCTATTACTTGCTTCAAGTGTAACAATACTGTTTGGACCATCCAATACTTCATCACTCAACTCAACATTTCTTCTTACCGGTAAGCAATGCATCACCTTAGCATTATTAGTTAATGCTAACTTTTTATTTGTCAACATCCAATCCGGATCATTCACATACACTTTTCCATAATCATTGTAAGTGCTCCAGTTCTTCACATAAACAAAATCAGCATCTTTCAAAGCTGCATCCTGATCATGTGTGATCGTTGCTCCCTTCGTAAATTGTTCAGCTAATTCATAATCTTCAGGATGAGTTATCACAAACTCAGCTTCACCCCATTTATTGATCCACTGAGAAAAACTATTTGCAACACATTGTGGTAAGGGCTTAACATGAGGAGCCCAGGTTAATACAACCTTTGGCTTTCTCTTCTCTTTGAAAGTTTCTTGAATCGTTATCACATCCGCCAAACTCTGTAAAGGATGCAATGTTGAACTTTCTAAACTCACTACAGGAATTCCTGCATACTTTATAAACTGATTAATGTACAGTTCACTATAATCATCTTCTCTGTTCTTTAACGATGGAAAAGTTCTTATCGCTAGAATATCAAAATATTTTCCCATTACAGGTGCAGCATCTTTCACATGCTCAACCGTATTACCACTCATTATCGCTTCTTCTTCAAACTCCAAAGCCCAACCTTCACTACCCACATTAAATACAACCGCTTCCATTCCTAAATTATGAGCAGCGATCTGAGTACTCAATCTCGTTCTCATACTAGGATTCAGAAACAGGCAACCAATACGTTTGTTCTGTCCAAGCGTTTTATCTTTAAACGGATCAGACTTGTAACCAAGTGCTTTTTGCACAAGTGCATGTATATTGCTTACATCGTTGACTGAAATAAACTGCTTCAATATCTTGTTTTATTTTATGAACTAAGCTTTAGTATTACAATTTAGCATCGTTGCGTCGCACTCTTCAACTTTCTGAACTTAAATCAACAGTTCAGCTCTCAACTTTTAACCTGCATCGACTCTGCAAAGCTCCCCTTTAGGGGCTGGGGGCTAACTTCTTCCTTCAATGAATTCAGAAACATATCTATCTCCTTCCTTCCAATCGACAATGCAGGAAGCAATCTCACTACATTGGGTTTTGCTTCTCCTGTAAATATGTGCTGCTTCTGCAAAAGATTTTTCCTCAGCTCCTTCAAATCCTCAGGTAAGTCAAACCCTATCATCAAACCTTTACCTCTTACATTTTGCAGCACTTCAATTGACTTCAACTCATTCATTAAGTAAGCCCCATTCGATTCAGCATTTTTAAGCAGATCGTCCCGGTCGATGACTTCCAACACTGCAAGAGCAGCAGCACAAGCCAAATGATTACCTCCGAAAGTTGTTCCGAGCATTCCATGTTTTGCCTGAAACTTTGGCGATACTAATATTCCACCAATAGGAAATCCATTGCCCATTCCTTTTGCCATTGTATATATATCAGCATTCACTCCGGCATGATCTGTACAAAAGAACTCTCCGGTTCTGCCATAACCACACTGTACTTCATCAGCAATAAATACAGCTCCGTACTCATCACACAACTGCCTGATGGAGTTCAAAAAGCTTTCAGTTGCAACAGTAATTCCACCAACACCTTGTATCGCCTCAACAATTACTGAAGAAACTTCCTTTCCATGTTCAGCAAAATATTGTTTTAATGCTTCCTCATCATTGTAAGGCAGGAAAACCACATTCTCGGTTTCATTAACCGGTGCAACAATATTCTTATTATCTGTTGTTGCAACTGCCAAAGACGTTCTTCCATGAAAAGCTTTATTAAAAGCAATGATCTTCTTTCGTCCATTGTGAAAAGAAGCAAGTTTTAGTGCATTCTCATTTGCTTCAGCACCGCTATTCACTAAAAATAACTGGTAATCATTTTTACCGGAAACCGCTGAAAGCTTATCAGCTAACTCCTGTTGAATAGGAATCTTTACAGAGTTTGAATAAAAAGCAATTTTATTCAATTGCTCTTCAATTCTCTTCACCCAATATGGATGAGTATGACCAATACAGATCACAGCATGACCACCATACATATCAAGGTACTGAACACCTTTATCATCCCAAACATAAGAACCTTTAGCTCTTACAATATTGATGTCATTAATAGGATAAACGTCAAATAATTTCATGATTGCTTATATAGATTACCTGCAATATTGGAAGACAATTTGATTCCCTTTATAAAAGCAGAACTTAAACCCTGATGTTCCATCTCATTCAAACCTGCTATCGTACAACCTTTCGGAGAAGTTACTTTATCTATTTCCTCTTCAGGATGTGTTTGATTAGCAATAAGCAGTTTTGCTGCTCCAAATGCCGTTTGTGTAGCAATTTTCAAAGCATCATGTGCATGAAAACCGATTTCAACTCCACCTTGTGATGCAGCACGAATGGTTCGAAGAAAGAAAGCAATGCCACAAGCACAGAGTGCAGTGGCTGCACTCATCATATCTTCATTTATCAACAGACTTTGACCCATTGTATTAAAAAGATCCTGCACTAATGCAATATCTTTTTCAGTAGCATTTACAGCAGAGATACACGTCATACTTTCACCCACTTTCATTGCCGTATTCGGCATTGCTCTGATGATGCGTAACTCATTACCTAAACAATTTCTGAAAACCTGTGTGTGTGCACCTGTAACTACAGAAACAACTAGTTGTCTCGTTAAATCAAGTGAAGATTTAATTTGTAATAGAGCCTCATCCAGTTGTTGTGGAAGTACACATATGAAAATCGCATCAGCACCTTCTACAGCTTTTGCGTTATCTGTGGTAGTCCCATAATTCTTATCTCCTAAAGAGGCTAAAGAATTTATATTACGACGTGTAATAGTAATATCAGCAGTCTCACAGACTTTTGATCTTACGAGTCCTTCGGCTAAAGCCATCCCAATATTTCCTCCACCAATGATCGTTGCTTTCATATTTAAAATGCTGAGGGTTTAAGATTCAAACCAGCCTTCTCATCAAAGCCAAACATCAGGTTCATATTTTGAACAGCCTGACCGCTGGCTCCTTTCAATAAATTATCTATGGCAGAGTGAATTACCAGCTTGCTACCAACTTTCTCTAATTGAATAACACATTTATTGGTGTTCACAAC
>JANPIB010000078.1:0-5287 GCA_031424775.1 Chitinophagales bacterium
TAAAGAGAAAATTGAGTTTTTGAAGGAATGCCATAGGATATGCAGTTCTAATGGAAAAGTAATAATGGTAGAACACCTTCGAGACCTTCCTAATTTCCTGGTATTCTCAATTGGGTTTACTCATTTCTTTTCCCGCAATACCTGGAAAGACGCTTTTCAAAAAGCAGGTTTTTCTTCGTTTGATGAAACAAAATTCACCCAGTTTATGTCTATATTTAAGTGCAGCCCTTAACATTGTAATAATGATTATTCATCTTAAGATCATTGGCGTTTTATTGATAATACTTTCATTAATGCATCTTGCATTCCCTAAGTACTTTAATTGGAAACAAGATTTGAGTAGTCTTAGTCTCATCAACCGCCAGATGATGTATGTGCACACTTTCTTTATTGCTTTGGTCGTATTACTAATGGGAATACTCAGCTTAACTTTATCGAAAGATATAACAACAACAATTCTGGGAAAGCGAATATCGTTAGGTATTGGACTATTTTGGGGAGCTAGATTATATTTTCAATTTTTTGGTTACTCTTCCAAACTATGGAAAGGGAAAGTTTTTGAAACTGCTGTTCATATTCTCTTTTCAATTTTGTGGTTTTACATAGCAGGCGTATTTCTCTATATCTACTTTGTGTAACTGGATACTATTTCTTAGCTGCATACTTCCAATTCCTACTTTTTCCTTCAGCCAGCATTTCAATTGCCTGCTCTATTCGCTTCTCTTTTGTTGCCTCAGTTTTGGCTTCTGTGATCCACTGGATATATTCTTTACGATGAGAAGCACTAAAGGCTTCAAAGGTTGCTTTGGCAGTTTTATTTCGCTTGAGTGCTATAGTTAATTCAGGTGGAGTTTCAACAGGTTTTGCTGCAACTTTAGGTTTTGGAGGAAGCTTGATACCATCATCATTCAATTTCATTGCTTCCTTTATATAACCGGTGAGTATTTTATCTGAGGGCAGATCCTTTAATGAAGTGATCTTTCCAAGATGTCCCATAGCTACTTCACTCCTGGCTGTTTCTACCAGGCTTTTGTCTTTCATCAAAGCAGCTTTCCAGAAGCCGAATGCACAATGCTGTTTAAAGGAAGCCATACTGCACATCATCTCTCCTTTATAGTCAAAATGAGGGAAGCTCCACTTTATCGTTTCTTCAACCTCAGGGCAGGCTTTATGCACCAATGCTCTTAAGTGCTTTAGAATTGGCTGAGCAAATGGCTGAGCTTTCTCGATATAAGCATCAATTTTCTTATCGGTTTTTGCCATAGCATGACTTTGAATCAGTAAAATATAAAAAAATCTCCTGTTTCAAAAGTTTTAACAGGTGTCTGACACTTCCAAAGTGTCAGACACCTTCAGGCATTCCACCCTTTGCGTTTTTACTTTGCGTTCTTAGCGGACTTGGCGGGAAAATTTTAACCGCAAAGCACACAGAGTTTTACGCAAAGAAGACGCAAAGAAAAAGACAAGGTAGATTATTGTTTTGCTATGAAGGTGTCTGACAACCTTAGCAATTTTGATGAGCGGAAGTTTTGTTACCACTGCTTCAGCTAACTTTCGGCTATGAAAAGATTACTGCCACTACTTGTTCTTGTCTGCTTTGGGCTGTTCAGCTCTTGTTTGCTGGCTCAAACTAAAGTAACTACCATCATTGTTTTACGCCATGCTGAAAAAGATACCAGCAAAGCCGGATCTCAGGCAATGCAGGCTGATCCTGATCTTTCAGTTGCAGGAAAAGCAAGGGCTCAGAATCTTGTAACAACATTGGATGGTTATGCTGTTGATGCTGTTTACTCAACCAATTACCAGAGAACGAGAGCTACAGTAACTCCGTTAGCAGAAAAATATAAACTTAAAGTTGAGCTATACGATCCAAGAAATCAGCAGGCATTGGTAGATCAAATCAAAACGTTGGAAGGAAAAACGATCGTTGTTGTTGGTCATTCTAACACCGCTCCTCGTTTAGTAAACCTGTTAGCCGGAACTACTTATGCTGACCTTGCAGATTCAGTGTATGACCACTTGTATGTAATTACCATAAAAGATGGTGTAGCCTCAGTTGAGTTGAAGAAATACTAAAAAAGTCCCGCCAAAAGCGGGACTTCGAATGTTATAAAGGTTGATGTTTGTTTTATCCTCTTTGTGCCAGCGAACTGCCAAATACTCTTTTCAGTATCTCCGTTACCCTTGCAGCAGGTTCCGTTCTTATCTTGATCTCTTCATTCTTTATTTCATAGAACAAAGCATCAATGGCTCTGTTTGTTACATAAGCACTAAGATCAGTTGTAACCGGTCTTGTAGATATCTTATTGTAAAGACTGAAGACTTCGTTCCAATAGTTTGTTGCATTTGTTTTTGCCAGTGCATTGTTCACAATCGGCTTAAAAGCGTTAACCAAAGCTTGTGTAGTAGCTTGTCTGAAGTAAGACGTTGCTGAAGTGTCACCTCCTTTCAAAATTCTTACAGCATCCGAGATCGTCATCTGGCGAATTGCATCAACAAAAATGCCTCCTGCAGTTCTTGCGGCATCTTCAGCTGCACGGTTCATAGCAAGCACCGCTTTATCAACTGAAGCACCAAGACCAACTGCTCTTAAAGCTTTCTCTACTTTCTGAGCCTCTTCTGGCATCCAGATTTTGTGAATGTTGTTTCCAAAAAACCCGTCAGTAAGACTTAA
This sequence comes from Chitinophagales bacterium, assembly GCA_031424775.1. GTDB lineage: Bacteria > Bacteroidota > Bacteroidia > Chitinophagales > Chitinophagaceae > JAEZDC01. Next base: position 2,675 of record JANPIB010000078.1, read on the forward strand.
CCTGTTACTGCTGGATTGTGCACCAATAGTCAATGCTTCTTTTAATCCTGCTGCAACGTCGGATTGAGTAAGACCTGCACTGCTGAGATCACCTAAAATGCTCCTGGTGGTGGTACAACTACTTGCAAGTAGCATAAAGGGGAATGCGATAAGTAAAAGCTTCTTCATGAAATCGTTTTTCTATTGACTTTAAAATCTATGCCAGATTAAACCACGATTTGTTAATTACTTGCTGTAACACAACTATTTGGAGATAAAAACAAAAAAGTCTGCAAAAGCAGACTTTGGAAGTGGATTCTAAAGGAATTTATTTCCCAAATACTTTCTTCAGGATGTCTGTGGTTCTTGCCACCGGATCTTTCCTAATCTTCATTTCTTCCTGTGCTACCTGGTAAAAGATGCCATACATTGACTTCTCAGTAACATACGCTGAGAGGTCCGGGTTTACTTTATTAGCACTTACTTTATTGTAAGCTGAGAAAACAGTGTTCCAATGTTTGGTAGCATTCACTTTCTCCAATGATTTCTCTATTACCGGTCTGAATGCTTCAGTTAATTGCGAAATGGTTTTTTCTCTTAGGTATTTTGTTGCAGCTGAATCGCCACCTCTTAAAATTCCCCATGCATCCTGAATGCTCATGCCTTTGATGGCATTAACAAAAATGGGAGCAGCATCTTTAGCTGCATCTTCTGCTGCACGATTCATGGAAAGAATTGCTTCATCAACTTGTTTCCCCATGCCTAATCTTCTTAAAGTGCTTTCAGCTTTCTTAGCTTCTTCCGGCATCAATATCTTGATCACAGCATCTTTAAAGAATCCGTCAGCAGATGAAAGTTGTTGAACACTTCTGTTGGTGCCTGTTTCTAAGGCTTCCTTTAAACCGGAGATCACATCAGAAGTAGTTAATGAGTCCTTTTTTACTCCTGGCAAAACTTTGTTGAGAATGGTCGTAGAATCTTTACCAGCAGCTTTCTTTATCAATCCTTTTAAACCCTGGGCATTGGCTGAAACTACAAATGCAATAACAGCTGCAAAAACGAAAACTTTCTTCATGGACAACATGTTGGGCTCAAATATAGCCGTGGAAGATGATAATGAGTGGTTAAAATAGGTGCAATAGTAACAGACGAAGTGATCGTGATCCTTCGACAAGCTCAGGACAGGCTCCACGAACGATGAGTAGCGATTGAAAGCTGGTAATAAAAAAATTACTTTCGCTTTATGCAAACATCGGTTTGGGAGAGAGAGAGTTTTTTTGAGCCGCAAGACATCATTATTGTTGGTAGTGGACTTGTGGGACTTTGGAGTGCTTATGAATTGAAGCAGAAGCAACCGAATCTCAGGATCACTATTCTTGAACGTGGACTGATACCTACAGGTGCATCTACACGTAATGCCGGGTTCGCATGTTTTGGAAGTCCGTCTGAATTGCTGCACGATAGATCACTTCTTGGCGAAAGCAAAATGTGGAGCATTGTTGAAATGCGTTATCGTGGTATGAAGAAGATGGTTAAGCTGCTACAAGATGAGAAGATAGACCTTGACATTTGTGGTGGCTATGAAGTGTATGATACTGATTACACCATGTGGAATGAATTGAATGAAGGTATTGATTGGCTAAACAAAGGTTTGAAAGAGATTACAGGGAATGATAAATGTTTCAGCTGGGCTGATGATCAACTGAAAGAATTTGGCTTTGCAGGATTTGGATCGATGATCGAGAATAAACTGGAAGGCTACCTGCATAGCGGTAAACTGGTACAAGCTTTATTGAAGAAGGTTCAGGCTTTGGGTGTGCAGGTTTTTACAAGTGTTGAAGTGAAGCAATGGCAAATGATCAATGGAAAGATCAGGATCGAAACAGGTGCAGGTGTTGAGTTTACGGCAGAACAAATACTGATCTGCACTAATGCCCTTACGTCTAAACTGGTGCAAGAGGTGAATATTGTTCCTGCAAGAGGTCAGATCGTTCTAACATCACCAATCCCGGGTTTAAAGATGAAAGGAGCATTTCACTATGATGAAGGATTTTATTACTTCAGAAATCTGGGTGACAGGCTGATGTTGGGTGGAGCAAGAAACAAGGCTTTTGAAGTTGAGAGAACAAACGAAATGATCACCAGCGATGAGATTCAGCAGCATCTTGAGAAATTCATTTCCGAGCACCTGTTACCGGGAAAAGACTTCAGCATAGAACAACGATGGAGTGGAATTATGGGTTTTACTGATAATAAAGAGCCTGTGGTAAAACGCCTGAGCAACAACACCGCAGTAGCCTTAGCTTGTAATGGAATGGGTGTAGCCTTATCGCCCATTATTGCTGAAAAAGTTTGTGAAATGATGTTGTAGATCCAATCGGCTTGAACATCTCACCTATTTTTGCTTTAATACCATTTTATGAAACTGCTTTATACCCTTGGACTGGTTATTCTTTTCTCAGCTTGTAAAGACGAGAAGAAAGATCCTGAAGTAACTGAGCCAACCAATAAAACTTCAGAGCCGGCAAACATTGGTTATACTGTAACGAACGTTTACCCTCATGATACTTCATCTTTTACTCAAGGCTTAGAGTGGCATAATGGTTTCCTGTATGAAGGAACTGGAATGAAAGG
>JANPIB010000079.1:0-16311 GCA_031424775.1 Chitinophagales bacterium
GATTGCAGCCTTATATCCAAGTTTGAATGTGTTATTTTCAGATTCAACTCTCATGTCGTAGGTTGGTATCCATCCTGCACGTTGAGTAAAATAACTGATGCCTACATCTGCCGTAGTTGAGTTTTGTGCCATCAGTTGCAGAATCATCTCTCCCACCACCTTAGCTGCATTACCACCATTCTCCTGCTTGGCAACGTACATACGATTACTGATCTCGTACACAAGAGCATTGTATTCCTCTCGTCTTGCTTGTATCGCAAACAGTGTTGTTCTGTAACTCTGGATCTTGCTGGTATAAAACTCCAGTAGTTTGATCAGATCGGCTGTTGTAAGATTTTTATTTGCGCCGTTGGAGTAAACCTCTATCAGCTTCGAAGTTTTGTCCAGCATCTCAGCTGTAAGTGTTGACTCGTTGTTTGCAATTACAATCAGTTTGTTGATTAATTTAATGCTGTCCTCCATTCTTTTGATTGAAGGATTGGGGGTATTGCTCACTATCGTTCTTGAATTAAACCGGTAAGAGAGCAGGACAACGTTTTCGGGTACGGATATCTGAACTGAATTCTGATCTAATGTAGTGCTGATGTTCTCAAACGTAATTTCCTGGGTTCCTTTTTCAAGTGTGGCTTTCGCCGTGTGATTCAACTCTGCCCCATATCCAAAATACACATTGGCGTGGGTGAGTTGTGTTTTGTAATTCTTTTGAGCTTCTGCAGTTATAGTGGTGATTAAAAACAGGGATAAGATGGCTCCTTTCATTTGTTTGGTTTAGAGAAAGGATGTCGTACTGAAAAGAATTACATACCGTTAACAAAACTTTTTAATTTTAATTTTTCCAGCTGAAGAGTTTCATGGCATTCCCGTACGTACGGGATTGTGTCACTCACTTGTGCGTTCCGAACTAGTGGGAACTGTCATTCTAGGTAACGACAGATTTATATCATTAATCAATCAAATCGGTTCTTCCATCAGGCCATTTTATATAACCCCACGTCAGCTTCATATCTTCCAATCCCACTTTTGCAAGAGTGTTTTCTGATATAGTCAATAGCTCATCTATTTGCCTTTCAATTTCCTGAAATGGTACGGCTTCCAAAAGATCTTTTGTCCAGAAAGGCAATTCACCGGGTGTTTCCTCATTAACAGAAGCATGAATTATAAAGTCCCACAAATTTGAAGGTGAGTTATGATGAACTGTTGCTGCCGGAAGCATAAAAATTGCCTTTAACAAAGTTCCGTCAGTCCAAATGATTTTTCGAATTTGTCTCTCATCGATAGCGGTGATATCAAAATTCGTTTCACTGTAATATATTTTAGCGTTGTGTTTATTTGCAAACTCACTCAACTTTTGATCGATTGAAAGGAATATATTCATACAGTTCGATTGCTTATCAACAATAGATCCAGTTCATGCTTCCTGACCAATCCAAACTGCTCCACCAATGCTATCTCTTTTGGCTCCGGTGACTGATGAAAGTGTCGTGTTCTGCTCTCTCCACCTGAGAATTCCGAGTAAAGCCATCACAAGTGCTTCTTTGTAATCAACAATTTCTTTTTCAGGAACTACTACTTCAATATTCAATGACGAAAGTTGTTCCTGAATTCTTTGAACGAGGAATGTATTGTGAGTACCTCCACCAGTAATAAGCAGTTGACGGTTGACGGTTGGCAGTTGACAGTTTTCCAGAGCTCGTTTCACTTGAACTGCAATATGTTCAACGTAGGTTCTGAGACTATCGGCAATATTTTCTTTTGGCAACAGTGGAAATACTTCATCTGTACCGAATTGATTTGCCAGCGATTTTGGATAAGGTTTATTGTAATATTCAAGAGTATTTAGTTGTTGCAACACATCTTCTAATATATTTCCGCTTGCTGCAAGCTTTCCATCTTCGTCATAGGTCTTGCCAGCTTCGGCTGAAAGCAGATTCAACACCCTGTTGGCTGCACAAATATCAAAAGCAATGTATTCTTCTCCTTTTCTGTAAGATAGATTCGCAATTCCGCCGATATTCAGCAACAAAGGGTAATCAGCAAACAATAGCTTCTCACCCATCGGAACGATCGGAGCACCTTGTCCACCCAAAGCCACATCAACAGCTCTAAGATCACTCACCACATTAATTCCTGTTGTTGCAGCAATGGCAGCACCATCACCAAGCTGTGCCGTCATCCCAAGTTGAGGAGCATGAAAAGTTGTATGACCATGGGAAGAGATCAGTTGTACCTGATGGTGCAGATTGTGAGCATCTACAAATCTATTCACCTGTTCTCCCAGATACTTGCCAAAATCAGTATGCAGTAATAAATAATCGTATGCTGAAAGTTCTGTAGCCAGTTTCAATCTTTCACTCCAGCCATCCTCAAAAGCGTAGCAATCAGCAGCTTTGATCTCGTAACTCCACTTTCCGCCCACTTCGGTAAACTCAGCAAATACAATGTCCAATCCATCTAAAGAACTGCCACTCATTAAGCCGATAGCCCTATAAAACATAAATTTCCAATTACAGGTTCCAGGTTTTAGTTTTGACCAGCCAAAACTACTTTAATTAGTACTTGTATGATCGTAAACTTGAGTGACCAACATAGCCTTGTAAGTAATTGGGTTTCAGAATTAAGAGACGTAAATGTTCAAGGTGACAGAATGCGTTTTCGTCGTAACCTGGAACGTATCGGTGAGATCGCAGCTTACGAGATCAGCAAGATTCTTCCATACACAGAAAAGGTGATTGAAACACCACTTGGCACACATAACAGCAAAGTATTACTGGAGCACCCTGTTTTAGCGACAATCCTAAGAGCCGGACTTCCGCTACACAATGGAATGTTGAACTACTTTGACAAAGCCGAAAATGCTTTCGTTTCTGCCTACAGAAAACATGACCGTGACGGATCATTCGAGATACACATGGAATACATGAGTTGCCCCAGCCTGGATAACAGAATTGTGATCATCAGCGATCCAATGCTGGCTACTGGTTCGTCTATCGTTAAAACAATCCAGCACATGAGAGATGAAGGTTCACCTTCTGAAATTCATGTGGTTGTAGCTATTGCTTGTACGGTGGGGATTGAATATGTACAGCGTGAAGTTGGTAATAATGTTCGTATCTGGTGTGGTGATATTGATGATGAGCTTACAGCGAAAGGTTACATTGTTCCGGGATTGGGAGATGCCGGAGATCTGGCTTTTGGTCCTAAGATGCAGTCTTAAGTTCTCTCGCAGAAAACGCAGTCTAGTTCCTCGCAGAAAACGCAAAACACACGGAAATTCAAAGAATGCCTAATTGCGGTGAATTTCGATTGGATAATCATTTAAAAATGGCGGCTTTAGCGAATTCGGCGAGAAACAAATCTTAAAATCCAAGGCAGCGTATTTGCAGCATTTACTTTCCTTATCTTAGACGTTCACACCATGAAGAAGACGTTGTTGCTGATATTAGCTTCTATTTGTTTTGTCGTTTCCTATGCACAGGATCCGCACTTTTCACAATTTTATGCTTCGCCGCTTACCTTGAACCCTGCTTTTGCCGGAAAGTTTGATGGCAACCTTCGTATTGCAGGCATTCACCGTAACCAATGGCCAAGCATCAACAAGGCTTATGTTACTACCAGTGTTGCAGCAGATTTTCGCATCATGCAGGGAAGGATTTCTGAAAATGATACATGGGGTGTTGGATTGATGGGTTTCAGTGATCAAAGCTCTAATGGGGCAGTCAAATTTAATTACGCCTCAGCAGGAACTGCTTTTCATAAGGGTTTGGATGAAGAAGGTTATCACCAGATCGGTGCTGCTTTCCAACTTACCTATGCAAACATGCTCATCAATACAGCGAATCTTAAATTCCTTGATCAATTAACGCCTTTTGGTTTTACCGGAACAACGAATGAAGTGTTCAACAACTCCAGTCTTAAAAACAGTTATTTAGATTTTAATGCAGGTGTTCTTTACAACGGGAGTACGAACGATAGAAACAATTTCTATGCAGGTGTGAGTATGTATCACATCAATCGTCCGCAACAATCATTTACTGGTGCTTATTTTATTCTTAATCCAAGAACAACTTTACATGCCGGTGGTTATTTCCCAGCCGGACAAACTGGAACAGTACACGTTAGTGGATTAGTAAGTGTACAGGGAAAAGCCTCTGAAGCTTTGATAGGTGGTGCTTATCAGTTGCAGTTAACAGCGGATGAAAATCCAACAAGTGTATATTTTGGAGGATGGATGCGTTTGAACGATGCTATCATTCCTTATGCCGGATTAGAGTTCGGTAGTTTCAGGCTTGGTGCTTCTTACGATGTAAATACGTCAAGTTTAAAAACTGCTTCTTCCAGCCGAGGCGGTATGGAAATATCCCTCATCTATATCAAAAAAGATCCGGATAGTAAGGCTATTAATTGTCCGAAGTTTTAAGGCTTTGGATTTCATCTTCCTATTTTCTTAGTCTCGCTTAAACCGAATTCGATAAGAAAGTTGAACTTTTAGATAGGGATTATCAGTAAAATCGAGTTTCTCATCTTCACCAGCCATGCTTCCGATTTTTATACTTCTGAAAACCGAGTGTCCAGCGTCTACGGTTAGCACAAACTTGCTTTTTAGATATAGGTCTGCAAATACCGAAAGCCTATTATCATCAATTCTCAGGTACTTTTCTTTATTCATTGCAAATGAAGTAGTCACTGCTTTAAAAGATGAGCCCAGATAAAGTTTGTTTGTTGACTTATGTTCAATAACGAGATTACCAGGCAATACACCGAATAAAGAAGTTCTATTGTCTATTTGCCAATCTATACCAATAAGCGGCATGATGAAATTTCCAAAGTATTCTTTGTTGTAGTAAAGACCAAACTTATAAGTTAGTTTAGGGTTGACTTGTTTGTTTATAAGAATGGCTCCTCCAATTTGATTTTTACCGAAGTAATTATGCAAATCATTCTTTCTATAAATAGCTGTGACGCTCCATTGCCAAGTGCTGTTTTTTGGTTGTTGTATCCAGGTTAGTGGCAATCCAAATCCACCAAAATTCTTGTTCGATAAAGCAGGTGAACCATTAAGTTTCCAATCTTCGATATAAGGGCTCATTACTACAATTGTTCTTTTGTTTTTAAACTCGATGGGGAGTGTTGTGCTAAGGTTTTTATATTCTATGTTCCTCGTGCTTTTAATCCAGGTGATACTTACCGGATCAATAAAAGGTTGTGCTGAGAGGGCAATGCCATACATTAGAAGAAGCAATGTTGATGAGACTTTTATTAAGTATTTCATTTTTGTTCAAGTATTTTTTGAGTTACCCGAAGCTGCTTTGTGGTTTTAGAATTACCATCATTACTCCAGCCTGGAGAGTTAAAAAGAAAATTTAAGCAGTCTTTCAAGTTCTTCGATCTTTTTAAATCAGATAAAACGTTCCTCCATTCATGAAAAGCAATTGATACCGGATTATAAGTGTCAAGCTTTTTTGTAAGTCCATAGTTGGGTTTAATCGTTTCTTCCTGGAATGTGCCGAACATTTTATCCCAGATAATAAGTGTACCAGCATGATTCTTATCTAAATATTCAATATCACTTGCATGATGTACACGATGGCGAGAAGGCGTGTTGAAAACAGACTCAAACCAGCCAGGTAGTTTCTTTATTGTTTCAGTATGCACCCAAAACTGGTAGATGACACTTGCAGATTTCATAAAGATTACCATCATTGGTTCAATTCCAATCAATGGCATCCATGCCCAAAAAAGAAAGGTGCCTGTTAAATTACTGGTCCAGGGAACTCTTAATCCAGCAGACAAAGAAAATATCTCTGACGAATGATGTACAGCATGTGAAGCCCACCAAAATCTTACCTGGTGGCTCATTCTATGATACCAGTAATACGAGATATCATCTGCAAAGAAGCAGATTAACCAGGTTACCCACCAATTGACAGGTAACGTAAATAGCCTGTATTTATAAATCAGGGTGTAAACAAAAACAATAATTCCATTCGTAAGAACACTACTTAGAAAAGATCCAATCGTTAATCCAACTGTAGTAAGTGCATTCTTATAATGAATTGGCTGATGCAAGTGCTTGTGTTTATAGATCATTTCTATAATGGCAAGCACTACAAATGCAGGTAATGCATGAAGGAGTATGTTATTATCGAACATGGCTTTTAATTGGAGGTTGTAAGAATGAGTTCTACTGAGAAGAGGGAGTGCTCCGCTTTTACTTTAGTGCAAATCCCGTTCTTGTAGGTATAGTAATTTTTATTCCCATCGGGAAGTACAATTTTATATTCTGAATTACCTTGTTGCTGAATATCCAGGAACTGCTGAAAATTATCCGAGTAAACACTTTTCAGGTTAGTTGGCTCCTGAAAATAAATGGTGAGCATGTTATCGTTGATATTACTATAATTAAGCTTGGATACACTCTGTCCATCCTTTACCTGGTAACCAGTTGAAGTAAGCGTTAGCTGCTTATTCACTTTTACTTTGCCATTTACTTTTCTAAAACAATCAGATCTTATAAGCTTTGTCTGGCTGAATTCTGACTCCTGCTTTTCGCTTACGGTGTAGAGCCATATAATCCGTTTTCTTACTTCACAGCTCAAGGAATATACTGTGGAGTTAAGGTTTGTCTTTCTGATGATATTGATAACACCGATATCACTTCCACCCAGCACAACCTTGTAGTTTAAACTATTTGGCTGTGCCTGTGCAGTCTCTGTAGTTGAAATCAAAATGAATAGTGTAAACAGCGTAATAACTGTTTTGGGGGCAATTGAGAAGGCGATACGCTTTTTCATAATAAACCGTTTAGTTAGTAATGATTTTATTGGCGTAAAACTATCTTCACCCTATCCCGATTCATAATTGATAACTAGACCTAAGAAATAGAACCTGGTATTAATTGCTTATTAAGGGTACTCTCAACCTAAAGGCTTGCATTTTGTAAAACAAAAAGTATATTTAGACAGCTAATCCGCAGTTTATGCTAAAAAAACTGCGGGTTTTAATAGAAAATACTAAAACCGACCCTCATGGAAAGCAGTAATGCCCTCCAACAGGCTTTTTTCCAGCGTATCAAAATGCAGATGCCTCCTCATTTATCATTTGTAGATGAGATAGCAGAACTACTTAAGGTAAGTAACGATAGTGCATACCGAAGAATTAGAGGAGAGAAACCGATATCATTCGAAGAAACCAAAAAGCTTTCTGCACATTTTAAAGTTTCAATAGATCAGCTACTTAATTTAAGTTCAGATACCAGCACGTTCACTACCAAGTATGTTACGCCAGACAATTTTGATCTGGATAAATACCTGGAGCAACAACTTAAAGACCTACAATACATTGCAAGTTTCAAGGTAAAAGAAATTACCTACCAAAGTAAAGACATACCCGTATTCCACTATTTCTCATTTCCGGAGCTTGCTTCAATGAAGTATTTTTTCTGGATGAAGGTTTTGCTACAATTCCCGGAACTCGCTAATAAAACTTTCAGTTTCGATTTTTTGAGGAAGCCTATACAAGAAATGGGTAAAAAAGTGATCTCTACTTACAACACTATTCCGGCAGTTGAGATAATGAGTATTGAAAACATCAATACTACACTTCGCCAAATTGAATATCTTAAAGAAACATACACTATTGGCGAAACAGAGTTAGCAATAGTTTATGACCAGCTACATGAAATGACCGATCATTTATCTAAACAAACAGAAGCAGGTTTTAAATTTCTTCCTGGCGAGAAGCCAACCGCAAATTCACCTGTTTACCAGGTTTATATAAATGATTTTGTTATAGGAGATAACTCTATTATAGTTAAAATGGATGATAACCGTGCCTCTTTTTTTGTGCACAATCATTTATCCTATCTAATGATAACCGATCCGAGGTTTACCTCTTACCACTACAACTTTATTCAAAACGTAATTAGAAAGTCTATCCTCATAAGCAGCACAGGAGAAAAGTATAGAGCAAGATTTTTTTACCTGATCCACGAAAAAATTGAACAGTGCCGCAATAACAAAATGCAACTAATTGGAAAGCTGTAGTACAACTTCTAATGTAAATACTTCAAGCCTAAAAACAGCTACTTTAAGCCGCGAGGCGGAATAAAATATCGCTTATCCACATTAGCAAAGACCCAAATAGCAAAGGAATTATTGCCCTAAATTTTAAAATCCGACTTCCTTGTTCAATTTTTTCAAGAAATAAGCCCGCCAGAATTCACAGTCCCTGACAACCAGCTATTTGGCAGTAATCTTGTAGCTTTGAACTAATGCCTGCACCTTATTCTGTAAAAAGGATTTTGTTGATCGATGATGACACCGACGATTTCCTGGTGTTTGAAGATGCTTTGAAGGAAATTAATTCTCTTTTTGAATTATCTTACATAAGATCAGCAAAAGATATCCCTAAAGATGGGGAATGCAAAATTCCAGAACTTATTTTTCTTGATATTAATATGCCAGATAAGGATGGGTTTGAGTGGTTGAAAGACATTAGGAATTCGGGTTACAAAATTCCTGTTATCATGTACTCAACAGCTGACAATCCTGTGTTTGTAAAAAGGGCATACGATCAAGGTGCTAACATATACTTCCCCAAGCCAGAAAGTTTCCGAAAACTTCAAACATCTCTAAAAGAATTGCTCGGTTACGATTGGCAACAACCAGAAAAAGTAACAGAACAATTCTGCAAAGCAGGAGAGTATAAAGTATTCGGCTGTAGCTAGTGAGCACTACTAAAACCAACTATTATGGAAACTGCCGTAATTAATGACACATTAGCGGAGCGTTATGAATTAGCCATGCAGGCTGCAGGAATTGGCATTTGGGATAACGACCTGCTTACTAATACAATCTTCTTTTCCGGAACAGGCCATCAACTATATGGTTTTAATGAAGAGGAGGTTATTACACTTGAAGTTCTAATAAGTAGGATACATCCAAATGACAGAGAAAGAACAAAAATCAAGATTGAAGAAAGCCTGGATCCAGTAAAACAAGTGATTTACGATAATGAATACCGAGTGATCAATCCCCAAACACAGGGGCTAGTTAGATGGGTTCGAAGTAAAGGAAAAGCCTATTTCAACGAAGCTGGAAGACCCTATCGTTTTACCGGAACAGTTCAGGATATCAGCCAGGAAGTAAAAGCCCGAGAAACGCATCAGAAGCTTTTAGCATTGGTAGATAACAGCATAGAGCTTATGTCCATTCTTGAGAGCGATGGAAAAAATTCATACATCAACAAAGCAGGAATGCAAATACTGGGCTTTGATTCAATGGAAGAAGTGTACAACACTCCAATATCTGATTTGCATCTGCCTGAAGACATTGCTTTCGTAGAAGCCAATGTATTGCCGGCAGTTATGGGTGAAGGCAAATGGAGTGGTGAAATGAATGTGCGTCATCTTAAAACGGGTGAGGTATTTCCTGTTCTCAACAATACGGTACGTATTAGCGATCCTGTTACTGGTGAGCCATTGGCTATAGGTGCAGTAATGAGAGATATCCGTCCGGAAAAAGCGGCACAACGAGCACTTGAAGAAAGTGAGAAGAACTTCAGAACATTAGTAATGCAAGCTCCTGTAGGAATTTGCATTGTAACGGTTCCTGATTTTATTATTGAAGTAGCTAATGATATGTTCCTTGAGGTTTCCAATAAAAAAGGAGAAAGCATTATCAATAGAAAAGTTGTTGAGGTTTATCCTGAAGCAACGAGCCAGGGTTTTATAGACATATTGAAACAAGTAGTTGAAACGAGGAAACCTTATATTGGCAAAGAAGTTCCTGTATTACAGGAACGGTCAAATGGTTCAAGAACAGTCTATGTTGATTTTGTTTTTGAACCTTTATTAGAAAGTGATGGAAGTATTAAACGGGTCATTGATTTAAGCATAGATGTAACTGATAAAGTACTTGCCAGACGACGCTTACAGGAAAATGAAGCCGAGCTTCAAAAAAGGGTTGCAGAAAGGACGGCAGAACTTCAGGAAAAGAACATAGAGTTAGAAGAGTTTACTTATGTCTCCAGCCACGACTTACAAGAACCAATTAGGAAGATTCGGCTATTTGCAGAAATGATCAGAGAGAATGATTACGAAAAATTAAGTGATCACTCTAAGAGCCGGTTTGACAAGATATGCAATTCCGCAGAGAGAATGAGTACCTCTTTAAAAGAGCTATTGAGCTTTGCCAGCCTCAATAAAAAAGAACAAAAGGAACCAGTTGATCTTAATGTAATTATTAAGGCTGTTGAAACAGATCTTGAATTAATGGTTGAGCAATCTGCAGCATCACTTAAAGTTAGTGGACTGCCAAAAGTGAATGCAGTACCATCACAGGCACATCAACTTTTTTATAACCTTGTGAACAATGCTTTAAAATTTTCAAGAAAAGATTTAAACCCGGTTATCGAGATTTCGCATAGGAAATTGCTGGCTTCTGAGTTAGCCCATCCTGAACTTGACAGTACGAAGAATTATTTTGAGATCATTGTTAAGGATAATGGTATCGGGTTTGAACAAGAGAAAGCCGATCGAATATTCGGATTATTTCAACGATTACATACACGCCAGGATTATAATGGTTCTGGTATCGGTTTGGCTTTATGCCGAAAGATCATGAGCAAACATGAAGGTTTAATCTTTGCAAAATCAGAACCAAACCAAGGAGCAGCATTTCATTTATTTTTCCCTATAACAGAAGATTAATCACCCTTTTTTCGCAGATCAATATGGTGGAAATAAAATAGCCTGGCTACGTGTAGATTTCTGTACCTATTACCAGCACTCAGCTGTTGAAATACATTCATGTATCCAAACTGCAGATTTGCATTGGGAGTTACATGATAAGCGAATCCAACAAAAAATCTATTCTGGTCAAAATAGTTATAGACTATTTCCTTTCCAAAATTGATGTGCATTTCATCATTCATCACAAAAGAAAAATCTCCAGGTTTCACATCTTGCTTTTTAAAAGGAACCTGAAATTGCAAATTGTAACGGATACGATAGTTGAAGTTATGACTTGGGCCAAGTGTTGAGTCATTCAATATTCTTCTTCTAAACCTTTGCTCAAACCGGATCCACTGCATGGCTTTTAATTTTCCGTAATTGGTATGCCACTGTAACTGTTGCCATGGACGATGTTCCGGTCGAGATATCTTATTATGAATATCCCCAGGAAACTGATTTACAAAAGCATATCCTACAGTAAACTTTGTCTGATCATTTAAATAATATGTTCCTCCAATTCTAAATATTGCCTGCGAAAAATCTGAAACCATTTGTTCTTTTGTTCTTAGATGCAAATCAAGCCATAAACCCCATTTGTTACTAAGCCTTGTTTGGTTCTGATATGATGTCCAAATCTGTCCGTTATTGGTTATTTGCTTTGTTTGTGCTATTAGTGATGAGCAACCCAAAAAAACAAGTGCTAAGAAAACTATCTTCTTTATTCCCATTTGTAGCAAAAATACATTCAGTGTTTTATAGATCAAAAATCACTAGCATATATCAAAAATCCTTACAGCAGGAAAGAAGATTATTAAAGATGTTGAGGAACTGGTCTTAACGACGAGCTCTAAAACTCCAGGTGATCCAAAATTCCGCTATGATATCGCCGGAATCATTCTTTGCAACCGAGTTACACCTGATAAAAGTTGCTTCTCCTGCAACTTTTGCTTTATTGATCGTCTCAAGAATTGCATTTCCATCATTGCAAGTAAAAAGGATATTGCCTACTCCCTTTTTGTGATACACCGCTTCTGTTTTCACCACCAACATGCTTACTGCAGGCTGCTGCTCAAAAATATTCCCCATACAAAGCACACCTGTACTCAGCTCTGCTGCCATATTCATTACAGCGAAATACATTGATCGAAAAGGGTTTTGATTCAGCCAGCTATATTTTGCTGTGGTAGTACATGAGGTTTCATTTAACTCAGTTATTTTAATACCGGTGAAGTACACAAGTGGCAGTTTACTTAAAAGGAATAACCTGTAAGAAACAGGGTTCATGATCTTCTTCCTGAAGTTGGCAAAGCTGGCGTTCATTTCACTAATGTAACACAATCCTCAGCTTATCCACAAAACCTACCCTATTTACGATTAACAATTAATTGGCTTTGAAAATCTATCAATTCAATATTAGATTTATGCAGCAATTCCAAAACGTCTTCAGTAATCCAAAACACACATATGGACACCCACTCGATGAAGTCACTCACAAAGCTGAGCTGGCTTTTTTTATTAGCTGCCGTCACCGTTACTGCCTTTACCTCATGCAACAAAAAAAGAAAACTCGTAAGAATTGATCCCGAGTTTAGTAAGTACATAGAAGCTTACACATCTGGAGTTGTTTCTAAGAAGAGTAGCATTCGTTTGCAGCTTTCGGCTGATGCATCTACTACTCATGCTTTGAATGAACCGATCAAGGATGATTTGTTTGACTTCTCTCCTTCTGTAAAAGGTTCGGCTTATTGGGTAGATACCAGAACGATTGAATTCAAACCCGAAAAAGATTTGCGACCAAATGAACTATACGAGGTTTCATTCAAATTGGGAAAGGTGCTGCAAGTTCCCTCCAAATTCAAAAACTTCCGGTTTAATGTACAAATAACCAAGCCTGCTTTTCTTGTTGTAGAGAATGGATTAAGAAGTAATGGAAAAGAAAATATGAGTCTGAGTGGTCAGATCATGACTGCTGATGTTGAAGAAAGTGCAAAAGTAGAAAAGCTACTCACAGCCGCCATAGCAGGTAAGAGCATGAACCTTAACTGGCAGCACAATGAAAGCAATAAGATACATGGCTTCACTATTGAAAATATCAAACGAGAGAATACTGCTAAAGTGATGTACCTCTCCTGGAGTGGGGATGCTTTCGATATCAAACAATCAGATAAAAAAGAATTGCAGGTTCCTGCTGTAGGTGATTTCAAGGTTTTGGATGTGAAGGCCGTGCAGGATGAAGAACAATATGTACTGGTGCAGTTCAGTGATCCGATCAAAGTTGGCCAAATGTTGGAAGGATTGATCAACATCAGTCAACAAGAACAACTGAGTTATACAATCCTGGGGAGTGAAGTAAAAGTGTATGCACCAAAAAAGCTGGATGGCAATTACTCGGTTACAATTAATGAAGGGATAGAAAATCAATGGGGTGAAAAGCTTGCAAAAGGTTTCACTGCTAATTTATTTTTTGAAAACAGGTTGCCATCAGTAAAAGTCCACGGCAGTGGAAACATATTACCAAACAGCGGCGGAAGAATTGTTCTTCCTTTTGATGCAACTAATTTGAAAGCTGTTGATGTTTCTGTGATCAAGATCTATGAGACCAATGTTGCCCAGTTTCTCCAGAATAATAACCTTGGAGGAGAGTACGAACTAAGAAGAGTTGCAAAACCATTGGTGCAAGCTACAATAAGACTTGATGGTGATAAAACAGTTAACCTAAATCGAAAAAATCGCTTTTCCCTGGACCTTGACAAATACATTCAAACAGAACCGGGAGCTATTTACAGGGTAACAATTGGTTTCAGACCTGAATATTCCCTCTACGGATGTACTGCTAAATCGGAAACTTCTACTGAAGCTTCGGATGAAGAGAACGAGTATTATGAATATGAAGACAATGGGAATTCATCTGGCAATGATGAAGATGAAGAATTCTGGAGTCGTTACGACAGGTGGTATCCGTATGGTTATAATTGGGAAGAAAGAGAAGATCCCTGCAGCCACGCTTATTACAACAAAGAAAGATTTGAAAGCAGGAACATCATCAGTAGTAATATCGGCTTAACTGCAAAAAAAGGATCAGACAATAAGTTATTCATCGCTGCCACTGATCTTATAACAACTGATGCTTTGAGTGGAGTTGAACTATCAGTGCTGGATTTTCAGCAGCAAATAGTAGCCAAAGGATCAACGAATAACGATGGTATTGCCATCCTTGACTTGAAACGAAAGCCTTACCTGATCATCGCTAAGAAAGGAAATGAAAAAGGGTACTTGAGGATTGATGATGGTAGTGCCTTATCACTTAGCAAGTTTGATGTATCAGGTGCTGAGATCAAGAACGGCATCAAAGGTTTCATCTTTGGCGAAAGAGGTGTATGGAGACCAGGCGATAGTTTGTTCTTAGGATTTATTGTTGAAGACAAAGACAAACATTTGCCTGCTGATCATCCGATAGAAATGGAGTTATACTCACCAAGAGGTCA
Source organism: Chitinophagales bacterium (assembly GCA_031424775.1). Classification (GTDB taxonomy): domain Bacteria; phylum Bacteroidota; class Bacteroidia; order Chitinophagales; family Chitinophagaceae; genus JAEZDC01. The sequence continues at coordinate 14,218 of JANPIB010000079.1, forward strand.
GCTGTACAAAAAGATGGTCTCAACAAACGCTGCTGATGGTTTTAATGTTTTTAAAACCGCTACGAGCCAGAAAGCACCAACAGGTAACTGGACTTGCAAGATGAAAATAGGTGGTGCTATATTTGAAAAGAGACTGAAGATCGAAACAATAATGCCGAACAGGCTAAAGATCGATCTGAACTTTGGCGGATTAACCGCTTTAGGAAAAGATGTTAAGGTTAACGGATCACTTACTGCAAAATGGTTGTTCGGTGCCACAGCTCAAAATCTAAAAGCAAGAGTAGATGCACAATTATATAAAAAGAAAACTTCATTCCCCAAATTTGAAAAATACGAGTTTGATAATCCCACTGCAGCATTCGCTCCTCAAAACAAAACAATCTTTGATGGAACGTTAAGTGCTGAAGGGACAGCAGTCATCAATCCATCTTTTGAGATTACCGAGCAAGCACCTGGGATGTTACTGGCTAACCTGATGGTGAAAGTGTTTGAACCTGGTGGGAACTTTAGTGTTGATAATGTTTCGATGCCATATCATCCTTACTCATCGTACGTTGGTGTTAAGGTGCCAAAGTCTGATAGTTATTGGGGTTACATCGGTACGGGAAAAAATCAGCAGTTCGATATTGCAGATGTAAACACAGAAGGTATTCCAACTACAGGTGTAACAAATGTCGAGGTAGAGCTGTACAGAATTCAATGGAAATGGTGGTGGGATAATAGCAGTGATGCACTCAGCAACTTTACACAGGACAGTTACAATAAACTATTAAAGAAAGAATCGATCACTCTTACAAATGGAAGAGGTTCTTTTAATCACAAGTTTAATTCAGATGATTGGGGTAGATATTTGATCCTGATCAAAGACACCAGAAGTGGACACGTTACCGGCTCAACTTTCTGGGCTGATGATGATAGCTGGCAAAGCAGGAGAAATTCTGATGATGTAAGTACGGCTTCTATGTTATCATTCACTTCCGATAAAGAAAAGTATAACGTTGGTGACGAGGTGAAACTGACCATTCCAAGTGGTGAAGGTGGTAAAGCTTTGGTGAGTATTGAAACAGGAAGTAAAGTATTGAAGAGCTATTGGATTAAGACCATAAAAGGGCAAACGAATTTCACATTTACAGCAGACAAAGACATGTCACCAAACGTTTATGTGAACGTAAGCTTGATTCAACCTCATGCACAAACGATCAACGATCTCCCGATAAGATTGTATGGAGTAATACCGGTAATTGTTGAAGACAAAAACACGATCCTAAAGCCCGTAATAAAAATGCCGGATGTCATCCGACCTGAAAAACAAACCAGCATCACTGTATCTGAAGCTTCCGGCAAAAGCATGAGCTATGTAATTGCTATTGTTGATGAGGGTTTGCTTGACCTTACAAGATTCAAAACTCCAAACCCACATGAAGCTTTTTATGCAAAGGAAGCTTTGGGCGTGAAGAGTTGGGACTTGTATGATTATGTTATTGGAGCCTGGGGTGGAGAATTAGAACGTATTCTTACCATTGGTGGTGATGCTGAAGGTGATCTTGCATCCAAGACGAGGAAAGCAAATCGTTTCAAGCCGGTTGTAAAATTTATGGGACCCTTCAAATCAAACGGTGGAAGTAAAACTCACAACTTTACTTTACCTGCATACATGGGTAGCGTAAGAGCTATGGTAATCGCTGCTAATAATGGTGCTTACGGCTCAGCTGAAAAATCAGTTAAAGTAAAGTCGCCGTTAATGATTCTTCCAACTGTGCCACGTGTTGTTGGTCCAGCAGAAGAGATAACCATTCCAATCACCGTGTTTGTTGATGGTAAGGGTCGTCAATATCCTACCATCAAATTCAGTAACAACAATTTCTTTAGTGCAAGTGCTCCAATACAGGATATGAGCTTTGAAAATGGTGGAGAAGGGATGACATACATCAAAGTGAAAGTGAGATCACAAACAGGTATTGGGAAGATTAGAATCGAAGGAAATCTCGGCAAAGAAAAGGCTGTGTATGAAACTGAGATAGATGTACGAAATCCAAATCCACTTACTACACAGGTGAAAGAGTTTGTAGTTCAACCAGGGCAAAGCATCTCAGC
>JANPIB010000080.1:0-3715 GCA_031424775.1 Chitinophagales bacterium
GAAGGAAGTGATGATTGGGGCTCTAACTATGCCGGACACTTCTTAATAGAAGCTTCAGCCAAAGGTTATATCGTTCCATCAAACATGATCAACCTCTGGAAAGCTTTTGCAAGGAAGAAAGCCGTAAACTGGAATGTTACAGAAGCTCCGTGGTACGGTTCTGACCTTACACAAGCCTATCGTTTGTACCTTTTGGCTCTTGCAAAATCTCCTGAGATCGGTGCTATGAACAGGTTAAAAGAATTTAAGTTCATCACACCTGAAGCGAAATGGAGATTAGCTGCTGCATACAATCTCGCCGGACAAAATCAAATTGCTTTACAACTCATCAGCGGATTACCGGTTGATCTTCCTGCAAGGCAAGATCCGGGTTTTACTTACGGCAGCGATATGAGAGATGAGGCTATGATCTTAGAAACACTCACACTCATGGGAAGAAGAACTGAAGCGTACAATGTGTTGAAGAGTGTTGCAGCAAGATTGTCCAATGACTCTTGGTATAGCACTCAAACAACGGCTTACTCGTTGATCGCTATCGCAAAATTCTGTGGAGTGTACAATGGTGATAATAAGATCACTGCAAGTACAACGATAAATAATCAGTCGAGCAATGTCAACACAAGCTCAACAGTTTCCCAGAGCAATATTGCAATGCCTACAGGAAAAGGAAAAGTGCAATTGAAGAACAATGGTAAAAATGTGCTGTACGTTCGTGTGATCAATGAAGGCAAACCAATTCAAGGTCAGCCTATCGTTGCAACAAACAATCCTGGTGTGTTACAGGTTGGAGTAACGTATCTGAACAGTTCCGGTGTGCCCATGGAAATTTCTCAGATCAAACAAGGCACCGACTTCGTTGCAAAAGTCACCATCAAAAATCCCATGAATAGAAAATACTCAGAGATGGCATTGAGTCAAATCTTCCCAAGTGGTTGGGAGATTCTCAACACAAGATTGTACAATAATGAAGGTGCTTTCAAATCTTCAGCAAGTGAGTACATGGACATTCGTGATGATCGTGTTTATCACTACTTTGACATTCCGGCTGGCGAAACACTCACTTATTATGTGCAATTAAATGCTGCATATCTGGGTAAGTACTACTGGCCTGGTGTGTATGCAGAGGCTATGTACGATCATAGCATCAGCAGTGGTGTGAGTGGTAAATGGGTTGAGGTGATTCAATAATTTTTTTTACCACATAGGCACACTAGAATTTTATAGGTGTCAGACACTTCCAAAGTGTCAGACACCTTCTTTTAAAACCCTATGTCTCTATGTTCCTATGTGTTTCATTATTTTTTCTATGACACCAGCTTTTTCAACTCCGATTAAACTTTACTTGCGTCCCACTCTTGTACAGATGTAATTCCATGAACAAATTCCTCACCTATATAAAACAACTTCCGCTTCGTAAGAAGATCAAATGGAGCATCTTTATTGTGCTACTCATTTGGTTTTGGTTTTCGTTACCGAATAAACTTTTCAACTCTCCCACTTGCTTTGTTATCACAGACAAAAGCGGACAACTATTAAATGCTTCCATCGCTTCAGACGGTCAATGGCGATTTCCGCAGAACGATAAAGTGCCTGAGAAATTCATTCAATGCATCAGTGCCTTTGAAGACAAAAGATTCTACTACCATCCTGGAGTTGATCCTATAGCCATGAGCAGAGCTGTGTACCAGAATTTAAATAACAAACAAGTAGTAAGTGGTGGAAGTACCTTAACAATGCAGGTGATTCGTCTCAGCAAAAAACATGAGAAACGAAACCTCTGGAACAAATTTTCAGAAACGATTCTTGCAGTCAGATTAGAACTCACCAACTCAAAGAAGAAGATCATTTCATTGTATGCATCCAATGCACCCTTTGGTAGCAATGTAGTTGGTTTAGATGCAGCAGCATGGAGATATTACGGCAGAAATCCTCAACAACTTACCTGGGGAGAAATGGCTGCCCTTGCTGTTTTGCCAAATGCTCCTGCACTTGTGCATCCCGGCAAGAACAGGAATGTGCTACTGAGAAAAAGAAATGATCTGATTAATAAGCTGGTGTTATCCCAGGTGATAGATAAAACCACAGCAGAGTTGGCAAAGCTGGAACCGCTTCCATCTGAACCGAAAAAATTACCACAGCTTGCACCACATCTCTCAGACAGATTCAAAAGAGATTGGAAAACACTGAAAGCAAATGGCGAAGAGACTTCAACCGGAATCCATACAACCATAGATGCTAATTTACAGCAACAAGTGAATGGCATCTTGCTTACACACCAGCAAACTTTAAGAGGTAATCATATTAACAATGCTGCTGCAATGGTGGTGGAAATTGAAAGCGGGAATATTGTGGCTTACGTAGGGAATATTTATCAACCCAGAGATTCAATGCTTGAAAGTCATGTTGATGTGCTTTCTTCTGTACGAAGTCCGGGCAGTACATTAAAACCTTTATTGTATGCATCGCTTTTAAGTGAAGGAACGATGCTTCCACGACAACTAATTCCAGATATCCCAACACAGATCGGTGGCTTTACTCCAGAGAACTTTGATCTTGGTTATGATGGTGCTGTTCCTGCAAACAGGGCTTTGTCAAGAAGTCTCAACATTCCTGCGGTAAGAATGTTGCAGCAGTACAAATACCAGCGGTTTTATGATCGGCTGAAACAACTCGGTTTTACTTCGCTCAACCGTAAAGCAGACGATTATGGTATGAGTTTAATTCTTGGTGGCTGTGAAATATCGCCTTTTGAATTAGCTGGCGTTTACAGCAGCATGGCAAGAATGTATTTGCATCAGCAAAAAAATAAAGGAGAATGGAATGGAAAAGATTGGTTTATGCCTAAGTACAAGATGACAGATGACAGTAAACAGATGACCGGAGAAACACAGTCAACTGTCAATGGTCAACTGTCAACTCCCTTATTTGATTACACTGCCATCTGGCATACGTTAAATGCAATGAATGAAGTGGCAAGACCTGGTGAAGAAGGTTTATGGGGTTTGTTTTCTTCAGCACAAAAAATTGCATGGAAAACAGGAACTAGTTTCGGCTTTAGAGATGGTTGGGCTATTGGATTAACATCAAAATACTGTGTGCTGGTTTGGGTTGGCAATACAACTGGTGAAGGCAGACCTGATCTCACCGGCATCACAACAGCAGCACCAATCATGTTCGATATTTTCAGAACATTACCAACTACTGAATGGTTTGAACCTCCAATGTACAATGTTACATATATGGATGTGTGCCATCAATCAGGTTTTAAGGCAGGAGCAGATTGTAAACAAACAGATAAGATACTTGTCTCCGCTCTGGCGAAACAAAATGCTTCGCTTTGCCCTTATCATAGAGTGATACACTTAGATAGAACAGGAACATATAGAGTTACTGAAAACTGTGAAGCACCTTCTGAGATGCAACATGTTTCGTGGTTTGTGTTACCGCCCACAATTGAATTCTATTACCGGCAACGCCATGCTGATTACAAAGCATTACCTGAGTTCAAACAAGGCTGTTCAGTTGTAAATGAAAGAACATTGGATGTGATCTATCCTGAAGAAAATGCAAGGATATACGTACCGATTGAGATATCCGGTGAAAAAGGAAAAACTATTTTCACTGCTACACATCGAAAGAATGACAGCAAATTATTCTGGCATTTAGATAATGAGTTTGCCGGAACAACTCAGAAGTTTCATCAACTGGCTTTTAG
>JANPIB010000081.1:0-52984 GCA_031424775.1 Chitinophagales bacterium
GAAGCATCTTAGCTGGGTTAAGAGTCACCATTTTCAAAGCCTCTTCTTCTTCTACACCACCGTATTTTATACTCTTTGCTGCTACATGATTTAAGTGTCTTGCCATTTCTGCATCATCACTGTTGATGGCTACATTCAACCCAACTTTTTGCATGATAGCGGCATTATAAGCAATGGCATCCTGCACTTCCATCTTGTAAGCCCACCAATCACTGAAGGTTGAAGCTGCAGCACCATGAGCTTTCATTTTATCAGCCACTTTATATCCTTCAAGAATGTGAGTGAAAGTGTTCACAGTAAAACCATACTTATCTGCAACTTTCATCAGCATGTTTATCTCGCTCTGTACATAAGAGTGAGCTGTGATGAAACGCTTCTTGTCCAGAATCTCAACAAGAGCATCTAATTCAAGGTCCCTTCTTTTATTAGCTCCAGCGTTTTTATAATCCAGTGCTCTTTGAAAAGCATCAACCAGCACTTGCTCAACACCCATTCTGGTATCAGGATAACGAGGATTAGTAGCAGATGAAGAACGTTTTACATTTTCACCCAAGGCAAACTTTATGAATGGATCCCAGTTGGCAAACTTGATCTCTTCCATTCCTTTTCCCCAGCGAAGCTTTATCATCTGGGTTTGTCCGCCAATAGTATTGCAGCTACCATGTAGTAAGTGAGATGAAGTAACACCACCACTAAGCTGGCGATAAATATTAATGTCATCAGGATTTAGTGCATCACCCACTCTAACTTCTGATGTTACAGATTGTGTACACTCATTTACACTTCCTGTTACGGCTATATGTGAGTGTTCATCAATAATACCTGCTGTTAAGTGTTTACCTGTTCCATCAATCACTCTTGCTGAACCAGCACTCAGATTTTTACCAATAGCGGCGATCTTTCCTTTGTTTAGCAACACATCTGTATTTTCAAGCTTACCATCTTTCTCGTTGGTCCAAACAGTGGCATTTTTAATTAGAATGTCTTCTTGTTTTGGAGCTTCTTTCCAGCCAAAACCCATAAAAGGATATACTACATCATTGATTGTAAGCTGAGTTCTTCCTCTGCCACCAGTTCCACCTCTTCTTGTAGTATCAGAATTTCTTCCTGCAGTATCAACTGGCAAGTCAGATTTGTAACTCATAACCCATTGTGCAGGATTACCGTTACTTAAGTAACCTGTTCCATACCATCTTTCACCACCAATAACTCCCTGCAATGAATTTGCTCTTCCCATCTCACCTCTATTGCTCCAATTCATACGAAGCATGTTATCTGCAAAATTGAAAGTTAGATTGGTGTTAGAAGTGTCACCAGTTGGTTGCAGAGATGCAGATAATCTGTCTGGTGTACCTTTTAAAGAAACCTGGTAAGTTTTTGTTTGTCCACCTGAGTTAATGCTGAGGTTATAAATACCTCTCACATCTTTTGGATCATCCTTCAAAATATATCTTTCTCCTTGTACCCAATTCTGTAAGAAGAGTGTTGAGTCTTTGAAGATGGGACCGTTAGTGATAAGGAAGTTTGCCAGCTTACCATTTTCTAAGCTTCCAACTTTATCGTACATGCCTACCAATGTTGCAGGAATTTTAGTGAGGGCTTCTAAAGCTTTCGTTTCGCTTAATCCGTTTTGAATAGCTTTCCTGAGATTAGCTAAAAATTCGTTTAATGAAACACCTGATGAAGTAAGGGCAAAGTTTAGACCTGCTTTTTCAAAGAAGCCAGGATTAGCTGGAGCCATTTCCCAGTGCTTCATATCAGCGTAAGCAACTACTCTTGCATCATTCGGATCTTCTACATCCATTGCAGCAGGAAAGTTTAGCGGAAGAATGAAACTGGCTTTCAGATTTTTTATATCCTCCAGTCTTTGGTATTCATCGCCGCTTCCTTTGTAAATGTATTGAACACCAAACTCCTTCCCGATCTTATCAGCTCTCATGGCATTCCACTTATTCGCAGATTCCATGATCTGTGGCAAGGATTGAACATCATTCCATGCCTGTAAGCTAAGGTTTACTCCTTCTGTTGAAGGACGATTCTTATACCATTGTGCATCCAGAAAAGTCTGCCTTAATAAAGTAACAACACCCATTAATGAACCGGGATAATCCTGTGTTGAACTTCCCTTGTCAAAAGAATAATGAGCAGAAGCCCTTTCTTTTAATACCGCCATGTTTTCTTTATCGCTAGCAAGTGTAACAAGCGTTCCAGTGCCTCTGGCAATTCCATCTTGCTGGTGTGTGAGTACACTTCCAAAACCTACACTTCGCAGGTCTTTTGCTTTTTGCTCATTTGCCTGGAACAAACGAACACCCTCTGTTTCTGGTTTGATTGCCTGATTCCAGTTGTAAGCACCTTTGGTGTTAGATGTTGTTTGAGGTGTAGCGTTGAAATTGAACCCGCCACCCTGACGTTGTGGTGCAGTAATTCCGTAATCGCTGTAAAGGTCAATAAAAGAAGGGTAGATGTACTTTCCTTTCAGATCAATGACTACAGCTTCTTTTGGAGCGGTAACATTGCTTCCTACAGAAATAATCTTACCATCTTTGATAATAAGAGTTGCATTCTGTAGAACAGTTGAAGCATCTTTTACAACCGTAGCATTTGTAAAAGCATAATATCCACTTCGTGGATCAATAACTCCGGATGAAGGATAAGTTTCCTGGGCTTGTACTAAAAAACATAAGAACAGCCCATGCACAAAAAGCATAAGTTTCCTCATAAGCATTAAAGGTGTTTAAGTGTAAGTTCTAAAACTACTCAAAAACGCCTCAAGCTTGTTATCTGTTCAAAGATTTTTACTAGCAACTCACCGATTAATAAGCCATTATTACTCATTTAGCTTTCGCTTAAGTATCATAAGCGTTCTGCCATTCTGTGAAAGTTCCAGCGTCCCATCGTTAATTGAAAAACCATTGCACTTCATTAATGTTTCTACCAGGCTAGTCTCGTTGTATCCATCGCACTCTTTACTTCCTGTGGTAACATCAGTAAAGCAAACCTTTATTTGTTTAAGATGAACCGTTCCTCTAAAATCGTTGCAACCAGTAAAACCAAAAAACTCCTGGTTGTTCAGATCAATCACCAGGTAAGGTTGTTCTTTCCAGTTTCCTTCTTTGGTTTCGAATGATTGTAGTGCCCAAACACCATCCAATCCTCCATCAGCATTCATTATTGCACCACAACCGTTGTAGGTTTTACCACGGTAGTTTACAGTTACTTTATAATCGTAGACACTTTCTCCATCACCACAAAAACCTGGAGAATAAATTATCTGCATATTGTCGTTTGCAGTAACAATATTGTAGATAAGGCTATCACCAGATAAAATTGGAACCACAGTAGAGAAAGCAACAGGAGCGTCCAAACCAGCAACACTAAATTGAATTGCTCTATTGTGTGTAATATCTAAACTCCAGGAAGCATCTTTTCCAAAGCCTACAACATCCAGCCCTTCCAGGAAATTTTCATTAATCTTTTTTGAACGAATAAAATTTTTACGAGCAAGTGCTAGCTGAGAAGACTTTACTTTTCCTTGCTTAACATCATTCACATATAAAAGACTTGTTCCACTCACAGAATACTGAGCAATTGGAGTATTATCAGAGAGTAGCATTACTTTTCCATCCTGAACAGTCCAGGTTCCAATCTTTTCTTTGCTAGGTTCATCTTTACCTAGATAAGTTTCTGTTAGACGAAAACGATTATTGGAATCCAACAATACAACCTGCTGAATTCCGCCACAATCCTGGCAAGGCAATGTTCCTGAGAACGTTGTGCCTGCGATATAGTTCGATGAGACAATAGATCTATTCGTTTGGCACGAATACAATGCCGCAACGGCACAAATAAGTAAAATTGTACGTTTCATTTCCTTTCTGTTTAAGTTCAAAGCCCATCATAAAAATCCCTTTCTTAAAGTGGTATAACCTAAAGCGTAATACAAGTAGCTTGCCAGAAGGATAAGTAAATGCTAAAGCAGCTCAGTTGGCTGAGTTAACAAGTGACATAACATACGATGACATAAGACCAACGCTGATTTAAGCAGAATTTTCTAATCTAAACTGGCTGTATAATTGCTTATCCTCTAACGGTTAATACCTATTTTTACTGTACAACAGCTTTGCATGCATTTAGACGATAAAGAACTGCTACATCAATTCAAACAACCGGAAACGAAGGAGAAAGCTTTTACCTCCATCATAAAAAAATACCAGGAAAAGCTGTACTGGCATGTCCGTAGAATGGTTGTGGACCATGACGATGCAAACGATGTACTGCAAAACGTATTCATCAAGGTTTGGAAAGGACTTGAGAATTTCAGGGAAGACAGTCAACTATATACATGGCTTTACCGAATTGCTACCAACGAGAGCCTCACTTTCTTAGACCAGCAGAAACGTAGATCTTCTGTTAGCATGGATGAGGTAGAATCAGGCTTAAGTAATAAGATAAAAGCAGATGAAGGCTTTGACGCTCAAAAATTGGAGTGGAAGCTACAGCTAGCTATTCAGCAACTGCCTGATAAACAAAGAGCAGTGTTCACACTCCGTTATTATGACGAGATGCCTTACGAAGAAATGAGCCGTGTGCTGGAAACCAGCGAAGGAGCTTTAAAAGCCAGCTACCACCATGCCGTTAAAAAAATAGAAGACTTTATCAGGAACCATTAAACGAAATACCCCTTAAGTCGTCTTAAGTGCGAATTCATGGAAAATAAGGAAACCATATTACAGGAACTGAAGCAGATAAGCGAAGTCGTGGCAAATGCTCCGAAAGGGAACGTTTACACCGTACCATCAGCCTATTTTGAAAACTTTCCTTCATCAATCCTAGCGAGGATACACTCCGAAATTGCTGATTTTGGGTCCAAAACAGCTCCTTTTGGTGTTCCAACTGGCTATTTTGAAGGTTTAGCCAATAACATCTTAAGTAAGATAAAACAACACGAACAAACCGTTGAAGAAGAGTTGAATGAGTTGGCTCCTCTATTAAACACCATCAGCAAAAAGCCGGTTTACGCCGTTCCGGAAGGATATTTTGAAAGCCTGGAAATCACTATTCCGTTGAAAGTTGCCAATCCACCTGCAAAGGTGTTAAGCTTTGGTATGCCTAAAAGGATTTTACAATATGCCGTGGCAGCTTGTACAGTAGGCATCCTAATGGTTGGGGCTTACTTTTATATGGGTAGAAATTCCGATTCAACTGGTGAATTGGCTTCAACCATTCCGTATGATTCTGCCATGAAAATGGATGTAACTAAGGAGTTGGCAAAAATGGACGATCAGGCTATTGATCAATATCTAAGTGAAACGCCGATCACTGGTTACATCATCAACAATATTTCTGCTGAAGAAGTGGATGATCAGCAAATGATCAACACAGCTTCAGAAGAAGACATCAATGAATATTTAAACGAAACTGCTAATCCTTCAGAAGGAAAGAGCGGTAGTTAAACATATATCCATGAAAAAAATTATACTCTTCCTGTCGTTTTTTGTAGGTCTCAGTTACCTGGCTAATGCACAACCTCCAAAGGTTCAGGCAATTTTTGTTGCCTATGTTACGAAAGAACTCAACCTTACTCCTGATGAGGCTCAGAAATTCTGGCCGATTTATAACCAGTATTTTGAAGAGCTGAAGAAAGCAAGAGACGAGAACAAGTCTGACGAACTTGCGTTTGAGGAGAAAGTTTTAAATATTAGAAAGAAGTATAAACCAGAGTTTAAGAAAGTACTGAACGATGATGTAAGAGTGAATAAAGTGTATGTGCTGGAGAAGAACTTTAAAGAAATGCTTCGGAAGGAAATGCAGAAACGTGCTAAGAACAGACCAAAGGGAGCAAAGTTTAATCAACCTCAAGACAATTGATCTAGCCTTTTGCCTTCAAATATTATCGCCGGTTTTTTCAGAACCGGCTTTTTAATTTAATTCCCAATCCCATTGTGATAATTCTTTCCGGGTTGTTGGCTTTTGCTGTCCACGGCTTAAACGATCTACTTCTTTGGTAACAAAATTCTTCAGCTCATTCACTGATATCTTGCCATTCTTATTGTCATCTCCCAACTTGTTCTTCAAGGCATTCAAAACAGTGAAGGTGAAAAGTCCATTATTCCATTCGGCAGATTCTAAAGCAAATCCAACTCCGGCTGCAGCACTGATTACCAACGTTCCATTACCTTGAGAGAGGTTGGTAAACAACTCCTGCATCAGTTCGAAACTGTTCTCCAATCCAAGAGATTGTTTTGCTTTGTTCTTAATGTTGCTTTTAAAAGTATAAGTCTTTACGCCAGGCTCTGTAATTGTATTTGCTGGTGTGTTTTCGGTTGTAGCAGTGGTATCTACTTCACCACTATGACAAGCATCTATTAGTAGAAGTTTTTTTCTGGCAGGAATACCATCCAGCAAACCTTCAAGTTCTTCATAAGGCAATCCTCTTTTCGCAGGATCATCAAAATCAATATCCTGCGTAGCAAAGTAGAAGTCGTTCTCTTTATCCAACATTCCATGACCAGAAACGAATACGATCACCTCGTCTTCAGGATTTGTATGCTGCAATTTTTGTTTTAATGCCCTGATGTTTTCAACAACAGCATTTTGATCGAACAAAGAATCAACCTCAACGTTTTTACCTGAAGTAGCAAAGAACTGAACAATGTCTCTGCCATCTTTTACTGAATAGTTCAGGTTCATCGCAGCATCTTTATACTGGCTTACGCTGATGCCAATAACGTATGTTTTAGGTGCTGCATTGGCAACACTGCTCATTAATTTTAGGTTCTCTCTGAAAGACTCAGCTCCTTTATCATTATAGCTTGATACCTGCACATTGTTTTCTCCGGCAGTAAGTGGAATGGTAAGTTCTTCTATCGTTTCCTTTGTTTGAGTGGCTTTAATACTTAAGCCTTTTGTTCCATACAATGGCACTTCATTCATGTACACCTGTAACCGATCAAGCTTATATAAATCGTCTGAAGCCTTTACCATTAACTTCAACACATTGTTACTTACCTGTGAGGTGAGGATTGAGATGGTTGGAACATGAAGTTCACCATTCAATGCATCTTCAGAGTAGCCGGAACGCTGTAATCTCTTTTTGTAGGCTTTGTTGTAAGCTTGCTGCAAAGACTTTATGGGTGAGTTATCTGCATTTGAATAGAAAACTTTATTCAGTTCTTCGATGATGATATCTGGTCTGTTATACCTGATATCAAATTGAGTGAAAGGATAAACATCATTACATCTTCTAAAAGCTAACACCTTACCAGCACCTTTGCTGCTGAGATAATATCCATGGTTGTTATAAATGATGTATTCGTTGCTATTTGTAAGAGCCAGCATACCCAATAACATTTCTTCTTTTGAGAGATCCCAGATCTTCACCTGTGTATCAAGCGAACCACTAATGAGGTATTTATCATCCGCACTAAACTGTACTGATCTTACTTCATTCTCATGACCAGTAAGTATTTTAATGATGTTGCCAGTGGTTACATCAATTATTCTTATCCTGTGATCGGCAGAGCCAACTGCAACAAGATTTCCATTATTAGAGAAAGCAGCATGACTAACTCCACCTAAGCCGTTTATCGTTCTACTTACATTACCAGAGCTAGCATCTATCAATACAAGAAAAGATGCTCCACCTGCAAGAATCCATTTACCATCTTTTGAGAAAGCTACTGTTGTAACTGTTGCAGCATTCCCTGAACTTGAAATTCCGGCACCGGTAATATTCATTCTGAACTTAGTATTGTAGGGAACATAAACAGCTGTATCGAAAAAGTGACCTGCATCAGTGTGAGTGTTCCACTCTTTGATCTTAGCTCGTTTGTTGAAATCCCACAACTCTGTCGTGCCTGCATGAGTACCTACAAGAAAAAGATTTCCGTTTGATGAGAAAGCAAGGCTTGAAACACCTTCTTTATTGCTCTCCATTTTTTCTGAAGTGTTAAGTTTAACCCTATGCAGCAGCAATGTTCCTGTTTCTCCTCCTGCAAGAAAAAAATTACCTCGTGAGTGAAAAGCAACAGCATTGACCTTTCCTGTCGGACCTGCAATATCACCTCTATTAAAGCCTTCAGGTAATTCCCACCAGGCTGATTGTCCTACAGCAGTACCGGAAGCCAGGTATTTCATATTTGGCGAGATGGCACAGGTGGTCATCATATCAGGTAAGTCGTTGAAACGTCGTAGTAGTTTACCACGACTAATATCCCACATACGAATACTTTGTTCATTATCTAAAGAACCACCTGCAGTTGCCATTGTTTTACCGTCTGATGCAAGACTTGCAGTCCACACATAATCACTGATGCTACTAAACTTGTTTACTGGTTGAAGTGTAGCAGCATCCCATCTCCATGTACTTCTGTCTGATGCTGAAGTGATGAACCAGTTGCTATATGAACTTATGTGGCTGATCATTCCTGTATGTACAGCTGTACTTGTAACCAATTTACCAGTTGCAGCTTCTACAATGTGTAGCATTCCGATTCTGTAAGTACTCACTGCAAGTAGTTTGTCATTGATTTTCTCAACAGCTTCAAATCCGTAAGTCGTATTGTTATTGATCCACTTCAGTTCACCGGATTTAATATCTATTGCTCCATAATCTCCCGAGTTATATTTTCCACTCGTGAATGCAAGAACATTATCTGAAACAAAACGAAGTTGATTCAAGATTGAGGTCTTAACAGCAAACTGCTTTACGCTTCCTTTATCAGAGATGAAAATGGATGGTTTGGTATAGCTGCCATCTGCTACTGCAAAAAGATCAGCTTTGCTGGAATGATAAACAGCGTAAACTGCACCTTCAGGAACAAAGATGCTATCTAAGTATTTACCCGAGCCTAACTCGTACTGGTAAGCTGCTTTATCTGCTGTAAATACGATCTTTTTTTTATCTGGAGCAATGTTCATGCTTGTAATGCCAGTCTTAAGTTTTTGTTGCTTTAGAACATCACCTTGTAAATTCCAGGTAATAAGTCTTCCTTCTGCATCAATAGCGAAAATGTTTTGATCTGAAATATCAAAAGCAGCACCCTTTACTTCTTTTCTCAATCCATAAAATGTACGAATAAGCAAACCTGATTGTACCTGCCATAACTTGATCGTGTGATCAGTTGAGCCGGTGATGATGTAGTTACCATCAGAAGAAATACTTGAGCATAACACAGCATCCGTATGTCCCAACTGAACAATCAGTTCTGTTTTCTGTGCCTTGCAAAGCACAGAAACAAAACAAGCTAAGAAAAGGAGGTACGGCTTTATTCTCATATATTTAAAGTACCTAATAACTGCCTAACATGAAAACTTTTATTTTACTACTATTCATAAGTTGTTCTTATGTGTTGCAAGCACAGAACATGTTTCCAATCGTTCAAAACGGAAAATGCGTTTATATTGACAGCACAGGGAAAGTGGTACTTAAGACCAATTATGAAAGATGTGGAGCATTTCAACAAGGATTAGCCTGGTATATAGCTAATGAGCAATTGGGGTTCATCAATTCTAAAGGTGAAGTAGCTATTCCTGCAGCGTATGAAGCCTCGTATGGTTTTTTTGAAGGACGAGCTGCTGTAATGCAAGACAATGCCTGGGGATTTATCAACCTAAAAGGTTATGTAATTATAGAACCTCAATATTTTTTTGCAGGAAACTTTAGTGAGGGACTTGCAAGAGTTAAGCAAACTGATGGATTTTTTGCTCCATGGCAGTTCATTGATAGTACAGGAAAAACGATCATCTCAGCTAGGCATGAAGCTGTGGATGATTTTCATGAAGGACTAGCTATGGTAAACAGTAGTGGCAGCTACGGTTATATAAACAAAACCGGTGAAATGGTTATACAACCTAAATACGATTACGGTATGGTAATGAAGATGAATAAGGTGCCGCTATTTACTACTGGAAAATTTAGCGAAGGACTCGCTGCTGTATTGATTGATGGTAAGTATGGCTTTATTAATCATGAAGGAAAGATGGTGATACCGGCTAAGTATGAAGATGCAGGTAACTTTTCTCAAGGTCTTGCCTCAGTGAGTATAAAAGGTAAATATGGTTTCATTGATAAAAAAGGGAAGGTGGTAATTCAGCCAACCTTTTCTGCTGTAGAACAATTTTCTGAAGGTCTTGCTGCAATACAAACAGCAACTGACTCATGGGGTTTTATTAATAAAGCTGGTAAACTAATTATTCCTGCTAAGCTTTATGGAAGTACTGGTTTTTTCGCTCCGTTAGTATTCAAAAATGGAGTGAGTATTTTGTATGTTACTAAAGGGCATTGGGGCTATATTAATAAAAAAGGAGTTGTGCTGTGGAAGAGTGAATAGCAACAGGTTAGCTGATGTTTTTTGATGATGGTGTTTTGATATCATGATAAAACAAGAAGGTCCATTCTTCTGCTTTGCCTTGTTCCCACCATTGTTCTCGTAATTGCTGTGCTTTTCTACCATCGTAATCGTACTTGGCTACAAACTTTCGTTTCATTTGTCCAAGCTGAGGTGCTTCATCACCACCAAAGAAAATCTTCTCACCATTCTCTTCTATCAAAAAAACCTGGTGGAAAGGGCTATGACCTGAAGAAAGCCAATACCTAATGTAACCATCGATCTCTCCTTCTCCATCTAACCAAACAACATTTGTTGAATCCTGTAAAACGCTGATCTCTTCTGTCATAAAAGATGGGAAGCCGGTATCCATTGCAAAATCCATCTCTTTTTTCTGAGCGTAATAAGTAGCATTTGGAAAAGCAAGACTGAAGTCACCAAGCCGATCTTTTTTACCAACTCCACCAGCATGGTCTTTATGCAAATGACTCATCAGCACTTTGGTGATCTGCTCAGGTTGAATTTCATTTGCTTTCAAGTTTTGATGTATCTGCAGCTCACCATCTTTACTAAAGCCCAAACCTGTATCTATAAGTAATACGTCTTTTGAAGTGATCACAACAAATGGCTGCACTTCTACCAACAAGCTTCCGGTAGAACGTTGCTGCAGATCGTCTGTATCATTATCGAACGGAACAAAAACTTTCGTCTTGTCTATCGTAAATGTGCCTTCCGAAAGTGGAATGATTTTCATGCCCCTAACCCCTAAAGGAGAATTTAATTGATGAATAATGATACAAATGTAAGTCTCCAAAGTCCTCCCTTTGGGAGGATTTAGGTGGGCTTATCGCAAAACCATCTGCCTGTCTGCATCTAAACGAACCAGGATAAAGATGAGCATCGTAAAAGTGATCAGGGATGATCCTCCATAGCTAATCATAGGTAACGGAATTCCAATTACCGGAGCCAACCCAATCGTCATACAAACATTAATAAGGATATGGAAGAAGATGATGCAGGCTACACCATAAGCATATACTCGACTAAAGGTGCTTCGTTGTCGCTCAGCAATGAATATTATCCTGAAAAGAAGAAATGCATAGATCCCCAGAAAAATAAAGCAGCCGAGAAAACCGAATCCTTCGCCGATGGTACAGAAGATAAAATCAGTTCGCTGTTCCGGTACAAAGTCGTAACGGGTTTGTGTTCCTTTCAAAAGTCCTTTTCCAATAACACCACCTGAGCCGATCGCAATTTTAGATTGGATAACGTTGTACTCACTTGCATTCTGGTTTCCACCACCTTTCTTTTTTGCTCTTTCGGCTTCCAATTCTGCTTTCTTCACTGGATCCTTCGGGATATAAGGACGACCCACCATGCTATAGATACGATCTACCTGGTAAGGCTTCATCACATGATCCATCACATAGGGAACAGCAAATACGGAAACGCCGATAGCAAATCCCCAACACAAAAGAATGATCGGTAAAACCATCCTGGGTTTTCTAAATAACCTTCTCATTAAAAAGATCAGCAACACAGCCACTATTGTAAAAGCAATGAATAAAGTTTTGGGAGGATATATCAGCGACAAGATCAACAGGACACCGACCGAAGCTCCTACGATCAAAATAAAAGGGGGCAATCCTTCCCTGTACATTACAAGAAAGAAAGTAAAGTACACTAAGGCTAATCCAGTTTCGTTCTGTAAGACAGTGATAATGGCTGGTGTGATCGCAATTGCAGCAGCGATAATGTGTGATTTAGTTCGGGTGAAATCTGTTTCTTGCCTGCTGATGAATTTTGCCAAAGCAAGAGTAGTGAACACTTTAGTAAGCTCAGAAGGCTGTAATCTAAAACCACCCAACACCAACCATGATTTAGAACCTTTAACCTCCGTTCCTATCAACAAAGCAGTGATACAAAGCAGCAATCCGAAAACGTAAAGCAAGTTAGCCGTTGCCGTAAAGAATTTACTATCGGTTAGGAGGATAAAAGTTGCCAATACTGCACAAATGCCTGCCCAGAGTATTTGCTTAGAATAATCCGTTTTTTGTGAGAGGATAGGCTCAAGCCAGCTTTGCCCTTCACGATATTCGTTGGCAAAGATCATGAGGATACCGATGGTTACTAAAGCTATATAGCACCATATAATGCTCCAGTCGATTCCTTTTGATATTGTATTGTGATTTCTCGTCATGATTGCTAATCCTTCTTAAGCCGGATTTCCTCTGGCTTTAACATTGGTTGCTTATTATTCTTTGTTGTGTCGCCTTCTTGTTTCTTGTTCGGTTCAGCCTCAGGATCAAATGTTACTTTAGTATCTGTTTTAGTAGTAACCTCAGGTGTGTTTTCGTCAATCTCTCTTTGCTTGGCCTGTTTCAATGAATCTTTTACATAATACCAATGCTTGATGGCTGATGGTATCAGGTCAGCTTTAGAAATTCTCTCTACATCAGCCAAATGCTCTGCCGCAATAGTATCATTCAAATATTTTTCCATCATAAAACCAGCGATCGGTCCAGCCCAGGTTGCTCCATAACCTGAGTTCTCTACCACTACAGCCACAGCGATCTTTGGATCATCTTTCGGTGCAAAAGCCACAAACCAGGAGTGGTTCTTTCCATGTGGATTTTGAGCCGTGCCGGTTTTAGCACAATACTCCTGCCCCGGCACTTTAATAAAGTAAGAAGTACCGTAAACAGTTACATCGTGCATTCCATCAATTATATAATTAAACATAGTATCAGGAATATGTAAAGGTTTATGCAATTTTCGGTACTTACCCATGAATACCGTGTCTTCCACTGTTTCGTTCTGGATACTGTCAACAATGTGGGGCAAGTAGTATTTTCCTTTATTAGCGATGATGCACATTGCATTCGCCATTTGTATTGGCGTAGCAGTCATCCTATCCTGTCCGATACCAAGTGTTAGTACATTACAACTATTCCACCTGGCAAATCCACCGAAGTCTTTGTTGTAGCGAGAACTGTCTGGAATGCTGCCTTTATCTTCACTTGGCAAATCTATCCCAACTCTTACACCAAGCCCAAAGGCATTGTTATATTCTTTCCATTTCAGGTAGCCTGCTTGTGTATTTGGAAAGGCAGGATTATCAAGAGATATTCTGAAGAGATGAGTGAAGTAAGAATTACATGAGTTTGCCAAAGCTACACGAAGATCTCTTGCATGACCACCACCGGCATGCGTACATTTTACAGGTCTGCCGCATGAGAAATAAGCTCCACCACAAGGATAACCGGTTTGGGGAGTGATCAACCCTTCATCTAAAGCGATCAAACCACCTAAAGGTTTGTAAGTTGATCCTGGTGGATACTGACCTTTAATAGCCCTGTTGTACATAGGCTTGGCGGTATCGAGGAACATCCGGCTGAAGTTCTTTCTTCGTTCTGCACCGGTAAGCAAGTTTGGATCGTAGCCAGGAGCTGAAGCCATAGCAATTACACCTCCGGTTTTTGGATTAATGGCTACAGCACTTCCAAATTTGTTTGTCAATAGTTTTTCGGCAAGCTCCTGAACTTCAACATCGATGCTGGTATACAGATTTCTTCCTGCAACAGCAGAAGTGTCAAAAATTCCATTCTCGTAAGAACCCTGGATCCTGTTCTTATTGTCTTTGATTAGATATTTGATACCACGCTGACCCATCAACACCGGTTCATAGGTCTTTTCTAAACCCGAACGACCTGCATAGTCACCCATTTGGTAGAAATAGTTCGATTGTTTGATGATGGCTGAGTCAACCTCACCTACATAACCCAACATGTGTGCAGCAGCTTTGAACGGATAAGACCTAATGGGACGTTCTGAAAGATCAAAACCGGGAAAGCGGTACATATTCTCTTCCAACTGAGCCTGCACTTGTGGACTTACCAAACCTTCAAATACTGATGGACGATACTTTCCATTTTTCAGCAGGGATGTGATCATTCTTTTGTGGAACTCGGCAGTATCGATCTTTAGAATGTTGCAAAGAGTAGTTGTGTCTAAACTTTTAACCTGGAAGGGTGTAACGGTAAGATCGAACATTGCCACATTGTCAAGAATTGCTTTTCCTTTCCTGTCGAAGATGATTCCACGGCTAGGGTAGATAATCTTTTTGTAAACAGCATTATCAATGGCAAGATCCCTGTACTTATTGGAAAACAGCTGAAGATTCATCAGCTGACCGATAATCAATAGAAAAACCGCAACGAAAATTATCTGAATTACTCTACTCCTGCTCTGGTTATAGACCCGCATAAATATTTGTCGCTGAAAAGTACGATGTGCATACAAAATTGATGCTTGAACGTGTTGCTTGCGTCAAGCGTGAAATAAAAATTTGTTAGACGATGTGAATTCACAAAAAAGGAAGAAGTGGGAGGTACGAAGTATGCTGTAATGCCGCATAACGAACAGAAAGTACAAGAGTGCGACGCAACGAAGATGAATTCGGTACTACACCTGACCTCTACCTTCAGAAAACCTTAACATTCAGCAGACATATATCATTTGCAGGTTCAACAGCAATTGGTACTTTCGTATGAGTGAAAAATCTTATTGTCATACTAATGATCATGCTGTACGGAGTTTCCAGTACCGGAGCTACCGTTCAGTTGCATTATTGCTGTGGCAAGTTAAAAAGCATAAAACTTGGAACTACTCCAGTCAAAGATTGTGGCAGTAAGCATAAAATGGGTTCTAAACCCTGCTGTGAGACCAAAGAAATAAAAGCAAAATCACAAGAGCAGCAAGATGTTGGGATATTGCTTTCTGTAAAAGCACCTGTTGAAGCCCAGACTTTTTTTATCAGCTCAACAAGTCATCAAAATTTTACTGCTGCTGATTATCAACAAGCTGATTACGATTCCCCACCATTATCTCAATCCATCTTTATTCTCAACTGTGTATTCAGGGTCTGATAAGGCTTACCGGAAATTTCCAGTAACCCCTTATTAATCTAAATACAAGATCATGAAATTTAAGATATATGCATTTATGTTAGTGTTGGCAACCATGGCAACACTTAGCAGCTTTGCCCAAATTAATACTACTACGTTTAAAGTTTTTGGTGCCTGTGGTATGTGTAAAGTAAGAATAGAAAAAGCACTGAAGATAAAAGGCATCACTAAAGCAAAGTGGGATGTTAGTAGTAAGATGCTGACTGTTTCTTATGATGCTACTGTGATCAATCTTGAAGCAATCCATTCTAAAATTTCAGAGGTTGGACATGATACAGAGCTGAAGAAAGCAAAGGAAGAGGTGTACAAAGCCTTACCAGACTGTTGCCTTTATAGAGACGGAGCACATGAAGAAGATGAAGCTGAAGCTTCTGAAAACCACGTAAACGGAATGGTGGTGAGTGAAGACAGAAAGGGAAATTTTTCACCTTTAGCCGGAGCTAGTGTTTACTGGCTCGGCACTTCTACAGGTGTTACAACTAATGAACATGGCGTTTTTTCAATTCCACTGAATACAACAGGAAAACTGGTGGTGAGCTACACAGGCTTTCGAACTGATACTTTAACCGTAATTGATAATAGCGACCTGCAAATTGTAATGGCACCTAAAAACAGCTTAAAGGACGTTACGGTAACACGCCGCCAAAAAAGCACGGTGGTAAACATGTCGAGCCCTATACGAGTTTCTACCATCACGACAAAGGAATTAGCCAAAGCAGCGTGTTGTAATCTAAGCGAAAGCTTTGAAACAAATCCTTCGGTTGATGTGTCTTACAATGATGCTGTAACAGGATCAAAGCAGATTCAACTGTTAGGACTTTCCGGAGCTTACACTCAACTTACCGTAGAGAATTTACCAGGACCAAGAGGTCTGGCAACTCCTCTCGGATTGAACAGTATAGCAGGTCCGTGGGTAGAAAGCATCCAACTAAGTAAAGGCACTGGTTCTGTAGTGAACGGTTTTGAAAGTATTGCCGGACAAATTAATATCGAGTTGAGGAAGCCCGAAAACATGGATAGGCTTTATGCAAATGGCTACATCAACAGCATGGGTAAAACAGACTTAAATCTGAACCTGTCGCAAAAAATTGGAGAGAAATGGTCGACTGCTCTATTACTCCACGATGATTTTATCTACAATATCGTTGACAACAATAAAGATGGCTACAGGGATATTCCAACCGGAAATCAGTTTGCTGCCATAAACAGGTGGAAGTTTGATAATGGACAAGGCTTAATGGTGCAATTCGGTGCAAAAGCAATGATTGATAAAAAAATTGGCGGCGAGAATAGCTTTAAGGAAAGTCACAAAGGAACAACGACCTATTATGGACTAGGCATCAAGACAAATCGTTACGAAGGTTTTGCCAAGATCGGATATATGTTTCCTGGAAAACGCTTTAAGAGTGTTGGCTTACAACTTTCAGCGTTTGACCATGATCAGAAAAGTTATTTTGGTTTGAGTAATTATAACGCAAGACAAAAAAACTTCTATTCAAACCTAATCATTCAAAATATTATCGGAACTACCGATCATAAGTATAGAGCTGGTCTTAGTTTTTCTGCTGATGAATACAATGAAAAAATCAGAGGCGTTTCGTTTGCGAGAAGAGAGATCGTTCCAGGTGCTTTCGTGGAATACACTTATACAATGAATGAAAAATTCAGCGTGGTGACAGGCTTAAGAGCAGATCACAACAACTTATTTGGTTGGTTTGCCACACCACGTATTAATCTGAGATACGAACCGGTGCTAGGAACAATAATCAGAGTTAGTGCAGGACGTGGGCAAAGAACAGCAAACATTTTTGCTGAGAACATGGGAGCATTAGTTAGTTCCAGAAATATAGAATTGCTCACCACTTCTACCGGAGGAGCTTATGGATTAAACCCCGAAGTTGCATGGAACAAAGGCATAACGATTGATCAAACATTCAAACTTTTTAAAAGAGATGCATTGATAAGTGTTGACTTCTTTAGGAATGACTTCACCAACCAGGTGATAGTGGATATGGAAGATCCCAAAGCGCTAAAGTTCTATAACCTTGAAGGCAAATCTTTTTCAAATAGCTTCCAGGCAGAAGTGTCAGCCACTCCATTAGAAAAATTTGATGTACGTCTTGCTTATCGTTGGTTTGATGTCAACTCAACTTTCAGCGGTCAGTTGAAACAGAAGCCATTAACGGCTCAGCATAGAGCTTTTGCAAATCTTGCCTATGAATTAAAAAATTGGAAGTTTGATTATACTTTCAATTTTACAGGAAATAAAAGAATTCCTTCAACAGCAGGTCATCATGATCCTGCTCATCAGTTGCCACTTACTTCACCAAGTTTTGTTACCATGAATGCACAGGTGAGCAAATCATTTGGAAAGAGCAAAGCTTTTGAGCTGTATTTAGGTGGAGAGAATCTCACCAATTTTATGCAGGATATGGCAATCCTTTCTGCTAACCAGCCCTTTAGTAATCAATTCGATGCTTCTTTGATCTGGGGACCGATGGGTGGCAGATTGATATATACAGGATTTCGATACAGAATAAAATAATTAACAAAGACCGGCAGGAAACTCGGTCTTTTTTGTAGATGAGACTTTTGCCTTTGAACACTTCATCAAAAAGCATAGAAATTCTTTCAACCACAACCGTTTAGATCGTGCTTACATTCGTTTGGATATCATAACAACTCCACTAATTTGATCAACATCATAGCTGCATCCAGACTAATTTTGACCTGTCATACGAAAAACACCAGTTTATCATCCACGATTGCTCTTTAAAAATTGTCTTGCCTTAGTTATTACGATTGCACATATGAAGCAACAACAATGAGTAACAACTAAAAAATGAAGACCATGAAAAAGCAATTCGTAAGAACAAGTAAAGTAGCAGTGAGTTTATTTTTAGCTGCAGTTCTCCATGTAAGTACAGCACGAGCACAAAAAATTGATGCATCCGATTTGAATGTGCAGTATGCAGGTAAAATCAATAATCAGCCTGTATTTGAAGTCGCAAGCAATAAAAACAGCAGTGAGGCTTTTACGCTAACAATCAAAGACAGTAAAGGTTATGTTTTTTATGAAGAGGCGATAAGAAACAACTACTCAAGAAAATTTCTTTTAGATATTCCTGAGTTAGAAAGTGCTGAGATCATTATCACCTTAACTGATAAAAGAGGAAATGAGAAACAAGTATACAAGATCAATAGTAAAGTCTCACAAGTTGCAGACTTTACTGTGAGTAAGTTGTAATTGGACCATAATATCCGGAATATGAAAATACTTCGGATATTATAATCCTCTTTCTCCAGTTAGAATCCGGTATACTTTCGGTACAAGTGTTCTGAGCATCCATCCAATTGCTATACAAAGAATAATTACGAGAAGTGGAAGTGCTATGTATGTGATAAGCCTATAATGCTTCCATTGGTTAATAAGTGTAAATACTGGATCTATTGCGTATGTGATAATTGGTACATGCAATGCATAGATAATAAATGAAAATGCACTCAACTTTATAAACCATCGCTGTTGCATGGATGATCTTACCAAAGCATTTAATCCAAACCAGGCAGCTATTAAACCGGAGACTATTGTCAGCTTATGCAGTAATATCAGTAGGATTGCTTGTGATATTACTTCGTTATCCAGGTGAAGAGCCAAGGTAGTCTTGGTGAATGATGCTATTAAAAAAATAGCCATCCAATGCAAAGGCTTCCACCATTTTTGAGGAGTACTGATATCAAATCCAAATTTTTGTATGCATAAACCCAGCGAGAAAAAAAGCAACCCTTCTCCTTCAATCAATCCCATTCCAAATGTCATCAGCCAAAAAAATATAACAATAGGAAAGAAAAAGTACCGGGCTTTTGTTGTTACACACCACCGGATTGCCGGATAAGCAAGATTGTAAATAAAAAGTACCCTGATAAACCAAAGCTGAAATGGCACTGGTGCAAATATCCAACGCAGTAAAACTTCGTACCAGTAATAATCATGCAAAAGCATTCTGTGTTCATCAATTTGCAATATATGCGTAGCACCTACTGCTGCTTTTCCGTAAGCAAAAGTTTCTAACCAAAAAGTAAAGAGTAATCCTACCGCACTCCAAATGAGGTATGGAACAAACAATGTTCTGAATCGTTTTTTTGTTCTTAGTGCATACGGCTTTTCATCATGAAGGGCATATAAATAACCAGAGATAATGAACAGCATTGGTATCCTGAAACGAAATAATGCATTTGCTGTGAGCAGTTCAAAATAAGTAGTGAACGTTATTGGCTCATGTACAGTACTCCAGGGTTGCAGGTATCTTTCATTAAGGTTATATCCATGAACAAACACCAGAAGAACCATTGATATGAAAGACCAAAACCTAAATTTTTGGCTATCAAAAGAAGTTAGTTCGTAACTCATTCTAGGGGGGTTGTTACAAAGTTATAAGTAAAGAGCCACTGATGAAAGTGGCTCTTTTGAAAATTAAAGGTGTTAGGCTTTATGTGGCTAAGGGTTGAGATATATTAAAAGTTGAATCCAAGATTTACTCCGGCTCTTAATCCAAACCCTTTGATGCCTCCTTTAATATCAAAGTTGTTTTGATCACCACTTTTGAACTTAACGTTATTGTACGATGGTCCTGCAAAAAGATCCAGTACAAAACCGCTTTTATAGCTTTTCTCCCAACCTAGAACTACACCACCACCAATGGTTTCAAACTTTCCTTTTGCATTGATATTTTTTTCTGAGATAGAAAATTGCTGATAACGAGCAAAAGGTGCAACGTAACCACCGTTCAAAGCTTGCTTCTCACCTCCAAAGTAGAATCGATATTCTGGAGTTATGCCGAATCCTTCATACTTAAAATTACCTAATCCTAAGCCGGAATAAAATACGCCTAATTGTACCGATTGATTACTACTGATGGCTCTTTCATAAGAAACGTTACCTGTACTTAACAGAACGGATGCCGGATTGATCTTGATAGCATTCTTTGGTGTGTACTGTGCTTTGCTAACGAATGTTGCTGCTACTAACACGAGGGTAAGGGTAAAAAACTTTTTCATGGTCATTTTGGTTTTATGATTTTTAAAATGATCAGGCTTTCTGTTTTACTGCCTGTTTAATAGTAATACCCCTCGTGAAGAAGAAAGCGTTGGGTAGAAATTTTCGATTAACAAAATTCTAACAAGTGCCATTTTTTTGGGGATACGAATAATCTCTTTCCCTCTTTATCTTTTTAAGCTCTAGCCCCCAAAGAAAAAGTGTACCGTCATGGTACACTATCTTTCTTTAAAGTGATATGGTAATCCTGGTCTTTGATTCCAGTTACCCCTCTTGGTTTTTTGTTTGGAACCGAATCTTGTTTTGGAGGAGACTGTGAGGAGTTCTGTACAACTGGTGGTATAAAGACTGGAAGGTTTACACTTGAATCCAAGGGTTGATTGAAGATCATTGGTTGATTGAATACAGAATCACTCCCATTAACAGGAGTGCTTCCATTATTAACCACAGGTGGAGTGTTTACGGTATTTTTTGTAGATGGAGGTGATGTAGGATCATTTGTTTGTGGAGAAACGGTTTCTGTTTTTATTGGAGTTCTATCGCTAGTGTTATTTGGATTTGATCTGTTGTTTTGGTTGATGAAGAATAGGGTTATGATTGCTACGATAACAGCAAAAGGACCAACTTTCCAACCCGTCTTTCGCCAGCTACTATTATTGGGAGAATCTGGTGATTCCGGTTCATCATCCTCAGGCATATCCAGATCAAGCTGTTGCTCGATCCTGCTCCAGATAGCATCACGCATGTCAGGCACAGGCAATTGCCTGAGCTTTTCTGTGATGGCGATCTCGTATGTTGCTTTCTGGTTCATTTATTCTTTTACCTGAGATGTGCTAATTGTTTTTGTAAAGTTTTTCGGGCTTCGCTTAAGTGCCATTTCGATGTTCCTTCGCTAATGCCCAGTTTTTCTGCTATTTCTCTGTGGTTGTAGCCTTCCACAGCATACAGCACAAATACAGCATGTGTTGCCGGAGGAAGCTTCGCAATCAGTTCCATAATTTCCTCAGCTCCCATCTGTTCCAAAACACTGTTATTGATGGGTGGTTCTTCTACTGTTTCCAACTCCACGTTTTCACTAAATCGTTCTCTTGATTTGATGTGATCCAATCCCTCATTTACAACAATTCTTTTTATCCAGGCATGCAATGAACCTTTGGTGTTGTCGTACGATCTGATGCTTTTAAATATCTTAACGAAAGCATGACTCATAATATCTCCGGCATCCATTTCGTCACGTGAGTAACGCATAGCTATCGTCATTGCAAACTCATAAAACTGTTGGTACAACAGCTTCTGAGCTTTGCGATCGTTGGATAAACAGCCTTCCAATAGGTCGATATCGTTTGCAACAGCTATCACTTCAAATTATCCGTTAACATCCTGAATTTTTCTCAGCATCAAAGCAGAGCAAATAGAAGCTACAATCAGTTTGGTTGGTTCATCTAAATCTTTATAAATCCAAAGTGCATGACCCATAGTATCTATTACGCCAATCACTCCACCATCGATTCTCAGTTCATATCCACCTAATATCTTCACAGGAAACTGCCTTTCTTTTCCATCTTTTGAAGTAATGTTCTTTACTCGCAATGGCTTCACCTGGATTGTATCTTTTCCATTAGTGGCAAAGCCCTCCTCTTCAACATAAGGCAGATCAAAAAACTTCCTCGCAGTGTCTTTTCTTTTATCGTAGTTGTTATACACCACCAATTGCCATGGCTCTTCGTTTATTTTCATCGGCAATATGGCTGCAGTAAAAGAATACTGATAGTTTTTTGTCTGAGAGAAATCACCCAACCACCGGTTGTTCGTGAACACTTGTAACTCTTCAGCTGACATTCTTTCTGAACAAAAAACCTCTGCTACCTGGTTTCCATCTTCAATGGAATATTGATATTTCTGTTTTTGATTAGAGTTGGTATTCGTGCTCTTTACGTTGAACAACTTTGCAATTCGCTCTTCAGTTGTAACATCTGAGCTTTGCTCTTGCCGACTGGTGGTTGTATTCCAACCACGTTTTACTTTGGAGGTTTTGTAAGTTCCGAAAGTTAGTTTCTGATTAATCATCCATCCGTTCAGGCCTTTGATTGACATTTTCTGTGCAACAGAGCTGAACTGTTCTGGTATAGCCAGTTTTGGTGTGCTGCAACTGGTGATCAGCAGCACTGCAGCTAGTAAAAAGTAGAATATCTTTTTCATAAGTAGGGTTGTATATTATTTGTAAATGTTTCTTCTTAACCTGAGTATTGATATTGTTGAAGCTATTGCTGTTTCTATTGATTTGTCAACTCCTTTCTTCATCCAGCAAAGCCTATCGCTTTCTTTGTAAGCCACAGCACCGATCGTTTCTCCTCTATACCTGAACTGGTAAGCCATGTATATGTTTGAAAATAAGGTATCGATGCTATTCTGATCACCGTTTTCTCTCAACAACATCGGCGCTTTCTCAAAACTGATCACTTTATCCCCTTGTTTGATCACACCTCTTTGCGATTCATCTTTACTGGCATTCAGATTCCAGGCTGCAACTTCCCACCAACTCGTTGTATCTGCCGAAGGCTGAATAGAAGCCAGGAGCAGATCAGTATTTGCCTTCCCAAAGAAACTGGAATCTTGCTTGCTGAACAAGCGGAAGGTTTCGTTTTGCAGCATGATGGCTTCCACTTCTACATAAGCAGCGAAGCTTCCGTTTTGACATAGATCAAAATGGAAATGATCTTTTGACCTGCGTTTGTCTTTGTGATATAGGGGAATACCTTCAATCCTTAGCAGGTTAGCAGGTACGATTGCTCTTGTGGAAAAGAAAGAGCCGATGCTTCTACCCAGCTTTTTCGTTTGAAAATCAGAAAAGGAGATATTCCTCTTAAATAAATTTCCACCACTTATTTTTTGAGGTTGAAGTGTTGCCGCTTTTTGCACCTGGGCTTTTGATGAAGCGGAAAATACAATTAGGAGTAGGAAGATTAAGAGCCGTTTCATGATATCCGTTTAAAGATAATACCCTTCTAAGGCATTAAACCGTTGGGTTACGTTCAACCGTTTAACAAATTCTTAAGATTTCAAGCTTGATAAGAAATTCCAGCCTTTAGCTTTGCCATCTTTAATTAATATCATGGCAAATTCATTTGATCTCTCAAAACCTATTGCAATTGGCTGTGACCATGCCGGTTTTGAGTACAAGCAATCTGTAATAAAATGGTTACAGGATAAAGGTTATGAAGTGAAAGACTTTGGAACCCATTCATTGGAATCTGTAGACTATCCTGACTTTGCACATCCTACAGCTTCAAGCGTAGAAACCAGCGAAACCGCTTTTGGCATTTTGATCTGTGGTAGTGCTAACGGTGTAAATATTACAGCTAATAAGCATCAAGGAATCCGTTCAGCTTTATGTTGGAATAATGATGTGGCAAGATTGGCGAGACAACACAATAATGCAAACATCATTTCTTTACCTGCAAGATTTGTGGCACTACATTACGCCATAGAAATGATTGAAAACTTTATGAACACCTCGTTTGAAGGTGGCAGACACGAAAACCGAGTAAACAAAATATCCTGCTAAAATGAAGAGATTACTATTACCACTTATCCTGTTTTTAGCTATATCTGCTGAAGCACAGGTAAAAGAAAGGAACATTAGAAAGTATGCTAAGTCCATTACTGCAAAAGCACTCAACAAAAAGTTATCTGTGATTGCCAGTGCCGAAATGGAAGGAAGAGAAACCGGCAAAGAAGGTCAGAGAAAAGCTGCTACTTACATTGAAGGCAAATTCAGAGAGTTTGGATTATTGCCCGGTAATGGCAACAGCTACCAACAGCCATATCCTTTGTATCAGGATAGCATCAGTGAATATTCGTTTCTCGTAAATGGTAGTCCACTACAAGTTGCAAAAGAATATTCCCTTGATGCATCGGCTGCAACTGGTAACTGGAACATGAACAACATTTACTTTGTTGGAACAGGCTCCATAGATACTACTTTAGATGTAAAAGATAAGTGGGTGTTAACTGATGAAAGCAGGTTTGGAATTCTACGAACCAAGCTCGGATGGCTGAGAAGAAATAAAGCAAAAGGCGTGATACTGGTTAGTAAATACTTTCCTGCAAGAGAATCATTCAACCCTAAAGGTAGAATGGGATTACAGCCTGCAACTTCTGGCAATTTCCCTTACATAAGCGTTTCATACGCTGCAGCTTCTAAATTACTGAATACACAGATTGATTCTGCTGCACTTTCTCAGCTTGCTAAGAAAGATTATACTGTCAATGCATCTTACAATGTAGCTAAGACAACACTTAAACTTGAAAGCACGAACGTTCTAGGTGTGTTGCAAGGAACCGATAAGAAAGATGAATACGTTTTTATAACAGCACACTACGATCATATTGGCAAGAATGCAGATGGTGTGATCAATTATGGAGCTGATGATGATGGATCAGGAACCACTGCAGTTTTGCAGTTAGCTGAAGCTTTCGCCAAAGCAAAAAAGAACGGTCAAGGACCAAGAAGAACAATTGTCTTTATGACTGTTTCCGGTGAAGAAAAAGGTTTGCTTGGTTCTGAATATTATTCAGACCATCCAATATTTCCTTTAGATAAGACTTCGGTTGACCTGAATATAGATATGATAGGCAGGATCGATCCGAAATACAAAGGCGATTCTTTGAATTATGTTTTTGTAATTGGGGATGATAAGCTGAGTAGCGATCTTAAACCAATAACAGACTCTATCAATAGAACATACATGAAAATGGAGTTGGACAGAAGGTATAATGATGTATCTGATCCAAATCGTTTTTACTACCGTTCAGACCATTACAATTTTGCGAAGAAAGGTGTACCGATCATTTTCTATTTCAATGGAACACATGCAGACTATCACAGACCCACAGATACAATCGAGAAAATTAATTTCGATCTGATGGAGAAAAGATCCAGACTCGTTTTCTATACAGCCTGGGAAATAGCAAACCGAACTGGAATGTTGAAACGGGATATTCCGTTGAATGTTCCTCCGAGATAATGAAATAGCTCTTCAGAAATGGAGAGCTATTTTTGGACTCAACATGGATCATATCAGAGACAAACTCGGACATTTCTACATTGCTAAAACTCAATAATAAAACCAATGGTAGGTAATGGTGCAGAATCACTTTCTACAATAATCTTTGGAATAGCATTAGAACCGTCTGCGGCTAATGGCTGATTGTTATTGGTTATGAAAGCACTGGTTGAGAGGTTTCTATCAAACGTATATTGTGGTAACACAGGTGTTTTAAATGCAGTCCAATTTTGAATATCTATAAAAACATCAATCGTTACTTTTTTGAGATTCCATTTCTTATCGATCCTCAAATCGCTTTGCTGAAAATTACTAAGTCGTTGTTGGTTAAATCTTGAATAATCCAGGATACCTGCACCTTGTGTTGCATAATTTACTCTGCTGGCAGATTCATCAAATGGTGTATAAGGAACTCCTCCCTGAAAACGATATTTTAAACCAAGCTCCCAGTTGTGATTGAATTTATGTCCTAACGTAAAACTGAAAAGATGCCTGTTATCCCATGCACTAGGTAATAGTTGACCATTCAGTCCGCTGAATTTTGAGATCACATAAGTATAGCTTCCAAAGCCGAATAATCTTTTTGTTAGTTTTTGCTGTGCGAAAAGCTCCACTCCATAAGATTCTCCCTTACCGGATGATGTAATTGGCTCATTACCTAAAGCGGTAAAATCTGCACCTTTATTGTTCAGGCTTATTCCATCTCGTAATGAAACAGGAATGTTATTGTACTTTTTATAGAAGCCTTCCAAAGTAAATCGTAGCGTAGGCTTTGGTAAATATTCCAACCCGGCTACGTAATGATCACTACGTAAATACTGTGCACTCTTATTAAGGAAGATATTGTTTTGCTGAAAGCCTAAAACGGTATATGGTGGAAGTTTGGTATAGCTTCCAACACTAGCGTTGAGTGATAATTCCTGAGCAAGCTTATAACTAAGTGCTATTCGTGGTGAGAGATTTTTCAGCAACTTATTGCAATCATTTAAAAAAGTATTGGCATCTGTTCTTATACCTGCACTAACGTTTAAACGATTATCTAAAAATCTTTTCCCTGCCTGGAAGTAAGCACCATATTTTAAAAAGTTAATATCAGTATTGTACTTAAAAATATCAGCAGGCTGAATAACGTTTCCACTATTGTCCCTCACTTCTGCTCGACGTCTTATAAAAGCACTATTTGAATAAGTAACCTGTTGTGCAGAAACGCCGTAACTGATTTTCCATTTGGAAAGAGCTGTTGACACATCCAGCCTTAGTTTATTTTCTGATTCCCTGGCGTTTGTGTTTAATCTTAGCTTAGTTGCTACTGACTCATCATTATCATCATATTTAACCAAAGCGATGTCCAGCACATTTCTACTGAGGGCTAATGTGAAGAATCCGTTTTTCATGCTTCTCTTCCACGTACCGCCAACTGTGTAATTCCATTGATTATTTGATGGAGCATTATCCAGTATAATAAATTTATCGAGTGTTGGCTTCCTGATTGTACCAAAACTAAACTGATCAATTGCACCTATACCCAACAATGAAAAAGTGTTTTTTGTATTGGGTGCATAAGCAACTTTATATTGAAAGTCATAATAATCCGGTCTGATCGGCAAATCAATTGCCTGGAAAAGCAATTGCAAATAACTTCTTCGGGCTGAAGCAAGAAAAGTGAGGTTACGTTTCTTATTCAATGGACCATCAAAAGTTGCTGCTATTTCTGAAGCACTTAACCTGATATTACCCTGCACTTTTTTAGTATTGCCATTCTTCTGCTTAAAGTCAAGCACACCACTCAATGCATTATCGTAACGAGCATCGAAAGAACTGGTATTCACTTTTACATCTTCAATAAAAGACACATTCAAAATACCTTGTGGTCCACCGGCACTACCTTGAGTTGAAAAGTGATTGATCACCGGTATTTCAATTCCATCTAAGTAATAAACATTTTCATAAGGTGCTCCACCACGAATAATAATATCGTTTCGGTAACCATTACCAATACCATCAGGACCAGTTATACCCGGCAAACTTTGTAGCACACGGCTAATATCAAAGTTGCCACCGGGGTTGCTTTTTATTTCTTCTGTTGTAAGTCTTTGAACACTTAATGGTGTTTCCAAAGAAGTGGCTTTTGCGGTTTTTCTTTTGGATGAAACCGTTACATCGTCAATATTATTGATGGCTCTATTTAGCTCAAATGATATTTCATACGTATTTCCGGAAGTAATGGGAATATTATACTTAACAGAAGTTTCATAACCTAAAGCTGTTACGGTTATTGTGTAAGTACCCGGCTTTAGATTGGTAAAACCATACTTTCCCAGTGAGTCAGTAATTGCAGAGTTTTTAACAGGTGTAATGGTGATTGTAGCAGAAGAAATGGGGCTGGCATTCACCACATCACGAACAGAACCTGTAAGTGATCCAGCTTTTTGTGCTGATAAACTGAAGTGAATGACAAGGCATATAATGTTTAAAAGGATTGTCTTCTTCATAAGTAGGTATGAAACAAGATAACCAACTTAAATGTTCGGTATGGTGAAATTGATAGCATAAAAAGATGTCTTTTCTATCAATTGAGGTTTTCGGCAACCGAAGAGATCAGTAAGTTGTGTTTGTGAGCAATAAAAAGACAAGCTGAAGCCTTTGTTGGTCGCCTGACCAACAAATTTCATTCGTACTAAACTAACCCAAATAATGTTGAAGTATTCCAAACTCATCTTTGCCAGTTATATAAAATGATGCACTGCTGTATTTATACTCTTCAGGAACTATAGCCAATTTCCATTTCCAGTGTACAGGATTATTGTGCAGGTAGTTTAACTTTTGTTCAAAGAATGGTTTAGAATACATATCCAAACTCAGTAAGTTTCTTTCCCATACCTGGTATTGCCTGTCGCATCATTTACCTGAAGCTTTGGGAGTAATGGGTCATCGTTCATCTTCATAAACTTCAAAATACTTCTTGCGGTAAACTTGAGTAAGTCTCTTTGAAAATCTGATTTCTTAACGCCATCATGCAATTGCCATATCACATGAAAATGATTGGGCATGATAACAAATGCATATATTGATACTTGCTTCTTTTCAACCCTCGACTTCAATGCTTCTATTACTATGTCTTTATGATAATCGTTCTGTAAAACGGGTAACCAGTTCAGGTTGGTTATTGTAACGAACTGTGTATGATGGCCGAACATGATCATGTACTAATATAATTATTCTTTACATGAACGTTGGTGGTCAGGCGACCAACAACGGCGGAGGGAATACCAATGTTGCCATATAATTATTATTTTTCTGATTAAAATATGATTATTAAATTTAAACCTATAAACGTTTCTTTCCTCAGTTATACAGAATTGCACTTCAGATTTTATCGAGACGTAATTCCCTTAAGCCAGGCTGTTTATATCTATATAAAAAATTTCAGCGGAATTGGAACATATAGCATGAATGCAACTTCTCGACTGCTTGGCGTACCCGGTAGTTCAGGAAACTTGAACAACTACTTAAATTTTTCAAATAAAGTTGGTACTGTTGATCAGGAATTTGTCACTAATGAGATCCACAATGGGAAGGTGGTCATGACTTTCTATGATTCTACCTCACGAATCATAAGTGGATTTTTCGAGTTTGATGCAGCTAACCGTAGCTCAAGCAGCGAAGTAGTTAAGATTACAGATGGAAGGTTCGATTGCACCATCAGATAAAATCTTTCATATTCATCATCTTTTAAATGCTAATCTATGAAACAGAAATTCCTATTAGGAATTGCCGTCTTTTTAATTCATATTATAGTTTATTGCCAAAATCCCAGTATTGGTACATATACGGAGGATGCTGAACATGTTCTGCAGAATGTTAGTAAGAATGGCCTACAAACAAGAATCCTTTATGACAGAGTTTTCCCTTTTACTCGAGCCTTTGTTGGTCGCCTGACCAACAAAATTCATTCGTGTACAGCTTAACCCAAATAATGTTGAAGTAGTCCAAACTCATCTTTACGAGTAATATAAAATGATGCACTACTGTATTTATACTCTTCAGGAACGAAAGCCAATTTCCATTTCGGGTGTACAGGATTATTGTGC
Organism: Chitinophagales bacterium; assembly: GCA_031424775.1. Lineage (GTDB taxonomy): Bacteria > Bacteroidota > Bacteroidia > Chitinophagales > Chitinophagaceae > JAEZDC01. Next base: position 29,512 of record JANPIB010000081.1, read on the forward strand.
AGGTAGTTTAACTTTTGTTCAAAGAATGGTTTAGAATACATATCCAAACTCAGTGAGTTCCTTTCCCATACCTGGTATTGCCTGTCAGCATCATTTACCTGAAGCTTTGGGAGTAATGGGTCATCGTTCATCTTCATAAACTTCAAAATACTTCTTGCGGTAAACTTGAGTAAGTCTCTCTGAAAATCTGATTTCTTAACGCCATCATGCAATTGCCATATCACATGAAAATGATTGGGCATGATAACAAATGCATATACTGATACTTCCTTCTTTTCAACCCTTGTCTTCAATGCCTCTATAACTATGTCTTTATGATAATCGTTCTGTAAAACTGGTAACCAATTCAAATTTGTTATTGTAACGAACTGTGTATGATGGTCGAACAGGATCATGTACTAATATAATCATTGTTTACGGTGATGTTGTTGGTTACATGAAAGTTGTTGGTCAGGCGACCAACAACGGCGAAGACCAAACCCTTTAAATGGAAATTATTTCAGGAATTTTAAAAGGTTAAGATTTCCTGTTGCAATTGCTATTATGAAAGCTATTATAACGATTATGAGAGTTGCTATTATTTCTAGTCGTCTGCCGCTCCTTTGCATTTTCTTGCGTTCCTTTTCAGTTAGTTTTTCTCGCCATTCTTTGAACTCCTGTAAGTCACGCTGATCCATACCTTCTTTTATGAGTTTTCATTCAATAACTCTTGAAAAGCTTTTTTGTTGAATATTGTTCCTGCAGCACAAGAGTGCGACGCAACCAAAGATACATAGTAGCACTGGACCCTGTTACATAATTACCACCCTAGTATATAAGCAAATACCAAAGGTGCAACGATGGTTGCATCACTTTCTATGATATACTTCGGGGTATGGATATCAAGCTTACCCCAGGTGATCTTTTCGTTTGGAACAGCACCTGAGTAAGAACCGAAAGAAGTAGTTGAGTCACTGATCTGGCAGAAATAACTCCAGAAAGGAACATCATGCCACTCTAAATCCTGGTACATCATCGGCACAACACAAATAGGAAAATCACCTGCAATACCACCACCAATCTGGAAAAAGCCTACACCTTTTCCACTACTATTATTGCGATACCATTCTGTTAACCAAACCATGTACTCGATACCGTTTTTAACGGTAGAAGCTTTTAGCTCATTTTTCACCACATAGCTGGCGAAAATGTTACCGGTTGTACTGTCTTCCCAACCCGGAACAACGATAGGAATATTCTGTTCAGCAGCAGCAACAACCCAACTGTCTTTAGGGTCGATCTCATAATACTGCTGCAACTCACCACTTAAAATGGTTCTGTATAAAAACTCATGCGGAAAATATCTTTCGTTATTTGCCTCTGCATCTTTCCACTGCTTTACTAAATGTTTCTGCAAACGTCTGAAAGCTTCTTCTTCAGGAATGCAGGTATCCGTTACCCTGTTGTAATGATTTTCGAGCAAGTCCCATTCGTCTTGTGGCGTAAGGTCTCTGTAATTCGGTACTCTTTTATAATGACTGTGGGCTACGAGGTTCATTACATCTTCTTCAAGGTTGGCACCTGTACAGCTGATGATCTGCACTTTATCCTGCCTGATCATTTCGGCCAGCGACACACCAAGTTCTGCAGTACTCATAGCACCAGCCAGAGTGATCATCATTTTACCACCCTCTAAAAGATGGGTTTCGTATCCTTTTGCCGCATCAACCAAAGCCGCAGCATTAAAATGGCGGTAGTGATGTTGTATGAAGTTTGAAATTGGTCCTTTACTCATTCCAGGAAAAATTTGAGGCACAAAAGTAAGTTTAAGAATCAGATTTCAATACCAGCTTAGGTTTTTTATAGCATCGTTCCTTGCTACGCTCAGTTCACAGTTCCTCTTTCATAGCATCAGAAAGTAGTCCCGAACTTTCGGGATCCTGAGCCTGTCGAAGGATCGCAATCACTTCATCAGCACATATCTGGGCAACAAAAAAGGAGCCTTTCGACTCCTTCCGATCAACTGCTACATTGAAACTTAGAAACTTATTTCAGAACTGACTTGTAGATTTCGATCTCTCCTGCTCTTGAGATCTTTAACACCAGCTTTTGAGTTGTGCTTTCCAGTGACACATAGAAATCAACGTCTGAGGCATTTGAGAATTCGATCACTTCTTTTATTGAGTAGTTGCTGTACTTCTTTGTAATTGCTTTAACTGCATTTTTAGGAAGATCCTGTGTAGCAACAGCTTTGCTTTGACCGATGAATGTGCCATCAAACTGGTTGTAGTATGCTTCTACTTTGATTTCATCTAAAATAAAAGTTGCTTTAGCAAACTGATCCGTTACCTGCCAGTTCACATTTGTTGCATCAGCATAAGTATGGTTGAATTGGTTTAGAACCCAGTAGCTGGCTTTCTTACTTCCGTCTCCGGCAAAAGATGTTGTGGTAAATGCTACGATAGCGATGGCTGCGATGATTAATTTTTTCATTTTTTAAGTTTTATAAGGTGAGTGTTGAAGTTGATTTCTTTTTTCAACAAGTCAAAAGTAAAAACAGCCGCAGTGCTGCCGGATGAAATATGACGAAAGACACTTGTTCAATATTGTTTGATGATGAACGGTAGGAATCAGGTAGTTAGGTTCAGCTAAATCTCAAACCAAATGCAGTCCCAGCTTGCTTTGATGGGAAATCTTAAAGAAATACTAATACACGTAAACTTTGGGTTAAGCTTTAAGAGTGGTGTTGAGTGGTGATGGAAAGGTAGTTCTGGTTCAGCTTATCTTTATTGTTTCAATTACTTCTTATGAAACTGCTTCTGAGCCTTATTGCATTATTCGCTACTTTTTCAAGTGCAACTGCACAGTCTGATTTTTTAGGTACCTGGAAAGGGAAAATTGTTGCTTTTAATCTAAGTGTGGTGATCAATATCTCTGAGAAAGATGGTAAACTCTCAGCAAGTATGGACAGTCCAGACCAGGGGTCTAAAAATATTCCGTGTGACCAGGTAGTTGTAAACGGAAACAATATATTTATTAGTGTTTCTGTGGTTGGCGCAAACTTTAATGGTAACATTTCAGCTGATAAGCAAAAAATAGAAGGCAAATTCAATCAGGGTGGCGGATCGTACGACCTTGTAGTTGGGAAAGGTGAAATGGTTGCACCTAAAGAGAGACCTCAAACTCCTGTACCGCCGTTTGGTTATAAAGCTGATGATGTAGAGTATGATAATGCTGATAAAACAGTTCATCTTGCTGGAACGTTAACTTATCCTTCATCGGGTTCAAATTTTCCTACAGCAATTCTAATCTCTGGAAGTGGACAGCAAGACAGAAATTCAAATATTTTAGGTCATAAACCATTTGCTGTAATAGCAGACAGGTTAACCAAACTGGGTTTCGCTATATTAAGGGTTGATGATAGAGGTATTGGTAAGAGTGTTGGTGAAGTAAGAAAAGCGAGTAGTGCAGATTTTGCGAAGGATGTGATCACCAGTCTTGAATATTTGAAGAGCAGAAAAGAGATTGATGCAAACAGAATTGGATTGATCGGTCATAGTGAAGGGGGTTTAATTGCTTCCATCGTTGCTGCAGAACGGAAAGACATCAACTTTGTGGTACTACTTGCCGGTCCGGGAATTAATGGAGCGGATCTTCTTGCTGAACAAGGAGAGCAAATATTGTTGAAGAGTGGTGTTTCGAAGGAAGCTGTTGCTGCTTATTCTCCACTTTACAAAAAAATGATTCAGCTATCAATTGAAGAAACCGATAGCCTGACCATTGCCATGAAAGCTTACAAAGCTTTATCAGATTGGAAGAAGTCAACCAACGTAACTTATCAAAAAGAACTTGGATTAGATACTAAGGAAGGAGCAGATGAGATTAGGGATAATCTTGTTTCAGGATTCAGCAACCCATGGATGAAATATTTTTTGAAAAGTGAACCTTCCATCTTTATTGAGCAACTAACAGCCAAAGTGCTTGCGTTAAATGGTGAGAAAGATATCCAGGTGATTGCCACTTCCAATACAGAGGGAATTAAAAAAGCACTTCAGAAAAGTAAGTCTCCATCCTACGAAGTAAAAATACTTCCGGGCTTAAATCATCTGTTTCAAAAATGCAAAAGCTGCTCACTTCAGGAATATGCAACATTAGAAGAAACATTTTCTGAAGATGCACTTACAGCAATGGCTCAATGGTTACAGAAAAATGTTTTGCCTTAATGAATTATCTGGCTCATGCATATCTATCCTTCATGCATGAAGATGTACTGGTTGGTAATATGATCAGTGATTTTGTTAAGGGTAAAAAGCAATTTGATTACCCAATTAACATTCATAAAGGGATCACACTTCACCGAGCTATAGATACTTTCACCGATGCTCATCCAATAACAAAAGAAGCAAGGAAATGTTTTAAAGATGCCGTTGGAAGTTACAGCGGTGCTTTTGTAGATGTTGTTTACGACCACTTCCTTGCAACTGATAAAGAAACCTGGCAACAAATACCACTTAGTGAATTTTCGGTATACGTTTATGAAATGTTGGAAGCTAATAATCAGCTACTTCCTGAAAAGTTTCAGCGGATGCTGCCTTACATGAAAACACATAATTGGCTGTACAATTACCAATTTACCTGGGGGATAGAAAAAAGCTTTGAAGGTGTTGCAAGAAGAGCCGTTTATTTGAATGATTCTTCAACAGCATTTGAATGTTTCCTTAAACATTATAGCCAATTAAACACACTTGCTTCGGCTTTCCTGATTGATGTTAAAAAATTTGCATTCAATCAGTTCGACCAACTGCTAAAGGCTTAGACAGTTATATTTGCACAAATTTGAACGAATGAAACAAGCCCTTACGATTCTTGGATTAATGATCTGCAGTTTTGTTGCTACAGCACAGCAGAGACCAACTGAGTTAGACAAATCTCCGATGGATATGACTTATTACCCTTCTAATTATCCGATCTTAAAGATGAATGGTAAGGCTAAGTCTGAACCTTTCGCAAGGGTGATCTACAGTCGTCCTTTAAAAAACAATCGTCAGATATTTGGGGGCATTGTAAAATATGGTGAGTTGTGGAGACTGGGGGCAAATGAATCAACTGAACTTGAAGTTTTCAAGAATATTAAGATCGGTGGGAAAACTGTAACAAAAGGACGTTACACTTTGTATTGCATTCCTTATGAAACAAAATGGACCATTATCGTAAATAAAGAAACTTATTCATGGGGAAGCTTTACTTACAACTCAAAGAAAGACCTGGTGAGGGTTGACATTCCTGTAACAACCGTAGATGACATTGCAGATGCTTTGACCATCTATTTTGAAGATACCAAAAGCGGAGCCAATCTGGTTATTCAATGGGATAATGTGAGAGCCTCTTTGCCTATCAGCCAATAAATAGCTTCAGAAAGTTTTTTAAAAGCTCACCGATGGTGGGCTTTTTTATTTTACACAAGTTTCTTAAGTAAAGAGATTTGTCCAAGATGATAATGGATATGCTCAATTAATCCATGTAAGTTCTTATAAGGAGTGTTTCTGGTAGTTTCTTCAAAAAGGTGAGACTCATTAAATGCAATAATTGCTTTATGGATCTTATCTACGTTTTCGAAATAGGCTTTCTGCAATTGTTGCCAATCTTCTTCAGTGGTAATGTTCGGCTGCTGTAGGCTTTCCTCATGTTCAAACTTTCTTTTAATTCCTACCAGTCTATCGTACACTACCATGTTATAAAAATCCATGTGAAACAACAATATAGCAATGGTGTTTGCATTTCCTGTTTTTTTCATTGCTTGTTCGAAAGAGATATTCTGTAGAACATCTTTAACAGAAGCATCCGTCCAATTGTTACCATAATTTACTTCGCGGAAATGCTGTGCAATTGCTTCAATGATTTTCATATCAAGTATATTTTTCAACTACCCCTAATCCGAACAAAGCAAAATCATACTTCACCGGATCTTCAGGGTCTAAAGTTCTTAAGTATTTAGTTAATTCTAAAGCTGCATTCCAATCTGTTTGTTTACGATGCAGGAGATTGAATCGCTTGGCTACCCTGGCAACATGCAGGTCAATCGGACAAATAAGCTGAGAAGGGTTTATCTTTTTCCAGATCCCGAAATCAACTTCACTGTTTTGCCTAACCATCCAACGCAAAAACATATTCAATCTTTTGCAGGTTGAGTTTCGCTCAGGGGATGCAATATGTTTCTTGGTTCTGCGTGGATGATCTTCTATCGAAAACACATAGTGATGAAATCCTGTCAACATATCCTCAATTGTTTCACCATGCATGGTGAATGCAGTTTCAAGTGATTTGTGTTTGCCATAATGATGTTTAAAAAATTCTATGAAGTACAAAAGGTCTGTGTCATTGAATGTTCTGTGCTTGAATTCCAATAATCTTTTTAGATCCTGCTCCTTATGATTCTTTATAAAATCAAAAGGAGCATTATCCATTCGTTGCATCAACTCTCTAGATTTGTTGATGATGGTAGTTCGACCTCCCCAGGCAAAAATAGCAGCAAAAAATCCTGCGATTTCTATATCCTGCTTTTTACTGAACATGTGAGGGATACAAACAGGATCATCCTTAATGAAAGAAGGTTGATCGTATTGGTCAACCTTCTTATCGAGAAAATCTTTGAGTTTGTTCTTCGTCATGCTGAGTAGCGATAAGAACGTTCAAGTGAGTGACACAACAAAATCTTCATAGTAGTACTGTAGTTGATGCCATAACAATTTTAACCAATTGCCTGATTAAGATCTTCGATAAGATCATCGGCATCTTCAATACCAACACTTAACCGAATTAAAGAATCAGTCAAGCCATTTTTAATTCTCTCTTCTCTTGGAATGGAGGCATGAGTCATAGAAGCCGGATGATTGATGAGCGACTCAACTCCTCCCAAACTTTCCGCTAATGCAAAAAGATTAGTTGAGGATAAAACTCTTTTCGCTTCATCAACACTGTCGTCTTTTAAAGTAAAGCTCATCATTCCACCAAAAGCCCTCATTTGCTTTTTAGCAATTTCATAGTTCGGATGATCTTCAAATCCACACCAATATACTTTACCAACTTTCGGATGATTTCTTAACCAGTTGGCGATCTTCTCTCCATTCTCACTATGTCTCTGCATTCTTATGTGTAGCGTCTTGATTCCTCTCAACACTAAAAAGCAATCCATTGGTCCTGGAACTGCACCACAACTTTTTTGAATGAAGTAGAGCTTCTCTCTAAGGTTAGCATCGTTCATCATCAAAGCACCTTGAATAACATCGCTGTGTCCGCCAAGATATTTTGTAGCAGAGTGCATTACAATGTCAGCACCAAGATCAAGTGGATTTTGCAGGTAAGGTGTTGCGAAAGTATTGTCAACACAAAGCAGGATATTGTGCTTTTTTGAGATGGCAGCAATAGCAGCAATGTCAACAATATTCATCAATGGATTTGTTGGTGTTTCTGTCCAGATGAGTTTTGTATTGCTGTTGATATACTGGCTGATGTTGTTGGCATCACCCATGTTCACATAATGAAACTTAAGTCCGAACTTCTCCCATATTTTACTGAACTGGCGATATGTTCCGCCATACATATCATTTGCAGCAATAACTTCATCACCTGGTTGCAACAGTTTGATCACAGCATCTGTTGCAGCAACACCAGAACTAAATGCTAAACCAAATTTTCCATTCTCTATTTCAGCATAAGCTTTTTCCAAAGCTGTACGAGTAGGGTTTTGACTCCTGGCATATTCGTAACCTTTATGTTGTGCAGGAGCTTCCTGAACATAAGTTGATGTTTGATAGATAGGCGTCATAATAGCACCTGTAGAAGGATCTGGTTCAACACCTGCATGAATGAATTTTGTTCCGAGTTTCATTTAATTGAATTTAGTTTCTTGCAGAAAACGCTGAAGCCGATGAAAGCTTTTGTTTTCTTTAAAGATTATTAGCAATCGAGATGCAAAGATGCAGTGTTCGATGATTAGTTCCGTGAATTCTGCGTTTTCTGCGACCTACAGCAAATGAGCGGCACTCAAAAAACGCCAGTCGTAGTTATCTGATTCGTGTGCGGCTTTTGCCTCAATAGGTTTGCTTAGTGCCGATGAGTTCAAAATCCTATCTCGCACCAAAGCAGCTTTTGCTTCCTGAATTTTTTCCTGTAGTTGAATAGTTTGCATCCACTGTTGCTGTGGTGGCTCAAATCCAACCTTATCTTTTCTCCACGTGATCTCCACTGGAAGCATATCAGCTAATGCTTGCCTTTGTACATATTTTGTAAAGCCATCATGCAGCTTGAAAGTTGAAGGCAGCGAAAAAACAAACTGCACCAGCTCATGATTTAAAAAAGGTAAACGAACCTCAACACCATGAGCCATTGCATTTCTATCAGCATTGCGCAGTAACTCTTCCATGCCTCCACCAAATACATCAAAGTAAAGAATGTCGTTTAATGTTTTTACCGTGGGTTTGTAAACTGAGCTTTTGCTGAGATGTCCTTTTATAAACTCAGCATTGAAGATGGATTGCCTTTGCTTTTGAATAGCTTTCTTTTCCAACTGAATCGCAGTCCAGCCCGGAAGTTTAGAAGCCAGTTTGTTCTTCCAGTTAAACTCAGTTGAATTGAATGCGGCTTTCTCTTTTTCGAACAAGGATGATTTTGAAGCGTACAATTCCTGCAGAAACCAATGGATATACTTTGAATAGCCTCCAAGTATTTCATCAGCACCTTGTCCATCCAAAATAACTTTTACGCCTTGCTGCTTTGCAAGCTGGTAAACTTTATACTGAGCATACACACTGAAAGAGCTTACCGGCTCATCGTGTTGCGATAGGAATTTTTCAAGATCTAAAGCAACGTCCTCTTCGTTTGGTGAAGTGAAAAAGTGTTGCAAGCCGAAGCGATCTGCAACAGCAGATGCAAATGCTGTTTCGTCTTTCTCAAAACTCGGAAAAGAAGCAGTAAAAGCTTTCTGAACACTTCCTGTTTGTTTCAGGTGATGAATAGCAGCAACAACTGAAGAGCTATCAAGTCCACCACTTAAACTAGTGCCGATCTCAACATCACTTCTTAATCGTCGTTCAACAGAATTAAAGAAGAGACTTCTGAATTGTTCAACTGCTTCGCCAGCTGAGATGTTGCAGTAACTTTTATCTATATCAAAATAGGGAAAGAACTGTAGCTTATTTTTAGAAGGAGTAAATTCCAGGTAATACCTTGCAGGAAGTTTCTGAATATTCTGCCAGAATGTTGCTCCAGGATCCATTGCATCTTGTGCAAAGCCAGTTGCCAAATATTGAAGTAGCAGGTTGCCATTGTAATTTTTTTCTATCCCGACCTCCCAGAGAGCTTTTATTTCTGAAGCGAAGTAAAAACCTTCCTCAGTGTAGAAATAATAAAATGGTTTCTCACCAAACCGATCTCTTGCTGCAAATAGTTTCTGCTCCTGCTGATCCCAAATGGCGAAGGCAAACATGCCATCGAATTGTTGAAGACAATCTGCTTTCCAGCAATCGTAGGCTGCAAGGATTACTTCAGTATCAGATTGTGATCTGAAGCTGTAACCTTTAGATGCAAGCTGCTGACGAAGCTCTTTATAATTATATATCTCTCCGTTATGAACGATAGTGTAGCGATCTAGGTAATGCATTGGCTGATTGGCTGCATCAGAAAGATCAATGATCGAAAGTCGCCGATGACCTAATGCAACGCTTCCGGATTCGTTTTGCCAAACAGCTTCTCCGTCAGGACCCCGATGAGACAAACAGGAGATCATTTGCTGAACATCCTGCAACTTGTTTGGTTTTGGAGAAATAATTCCTGCGAGGCCACACATGAGTGTAAATATCAAATTTGATATTCCAAGTTCCAAATAGGAGCAGAGAGAAGTGAATGATAGGTGTCAGACATCTTAACACGTCAAAGAATCACATCGTTTCTTCAAAAATATTCTCCTGGAAAGCGTTGTTCTTGAGCAGCAGGTAATGATTTTTGAGTGATGTTGCCAAAGGAAACTGGCGGTAAGGCAGATTATTACGCTCAGCAAACCGCTGAATGATCTGGGTGATCTCAGGATAGTATACATGATTCACTGAAGGAAACAAGTGGTGAGCAATGTGAAAATTAAAACAACCCATGAAAAACCTGATAAACCAGTTGTTCTCTGAAACATCGTTGGTACAGGTTAATTGGTGTATAAACCAGGGTGTTGCCATTTTCCCGTTTTCATCCGGCAAAGGAAACTCACTTTCGGTACTGGCATGTGGCGAAAGCAGTACGAGCAGCGAAATAACGCTGGCTGTAAAAACCATTATTAAGAAAGCAAGAATTGCTTGTCCCCAACTGATGTCGAGCATCAGCTTTGGAAGAACGATGGTATAAAACAGGAAAAATGCTTTGAAGATGAACAGCTTGATAAACTCTATTCGTGGAATGTTAACTGCCTTCCTAACGATCTGGTCTTTCTTGAAAAAGTCTTTAAAATCTCTGACCATCAGCCAGTTCAACAAGTACAAAGGATAGATCAAAGGCATATAAATATGCTGATACTTATGCATTTTGGAGAAGGGGCCATGAGGAAACAGTCTTGTTAGTGGGCTTTGCTCAAAATCAGTATCCCAACCCATAACATTTGGATAATTGTGGTGAAAACGAGTGTGGCGGATCTTCCAGATATAGCTGTTAGCTCCCATCAGGTCAAAAAAATGTACGTACCAGTTATTTAGTCGCTTGTTGCGAAATAGGGTACCATGAACAGCTTCATGAATAAGATTTAAGAAATTGAGTACCAACATCAATCCGAGAGAAAAATAGCAGCTGTATAAGATGACGAGGTTATCGCCAAAATTCATTGCGGTAATGAAAGTGAGCACATATAATGATGGGAATAAGATCGCTTTCAGCGTGATTTGAAGCTGTCTATGAGGAGCAAGGCTTCTCACAGTATTATGCACCTCTCTCTTTAACTCGGTAAAGAGAAATTCTTTCTGGGTTTTAGCAAATGTGGGTTTCACAGTCAGCTCCTTCATAAAATGTTTAATCGATTGGAAAACAATCAATCTATAGGTATAGGTATATGGATGATAAATCAAAAATGAAACCAAAAAGCAGCAATAAAGAAAATCTAGCATTTAGAAGCTGCTGATTTACACGTTTTTGTAAGTGTGGACTGAGAAATCCTACATAGAAGTGGCGGTTTTTGCTCTATTTTCGAGCCCGCAAAAACTCTGACGATGAAACTTGTTTCTTACCTGCATAACGATCATGAGCAACTGGGAATTTTAGTAGATGACAGGATCTATAATATGGACATCATCCACCCGGAATTGCCGAATACTATGACCATGTTCCTGAACTACTGGGACGATTTTTTTGATATTGCTTATAGGGGAGATCAAGCAATAAAATCCGGTGGAATTTCAAAGGAGAGAGGGATGGTAGTAGATGGAATTCAATTATTAGCTCCTATTCCATTTCCACCAAGCTGCCGAGATGGTTACGCTTTTCGACAGCACGTGGCAGCAGCAAGAAGAAACAGGAAAGTTGATATGATCGTTGAATTTGATCAATATCCAATCTTCTATTTCACCAATCACCAGGGAATTCAAGGTCCCGGAGATATTTATTGTATGCCTGATCACTTCGAAAAACTCGATTTTGAATTAGAAGCATCAGTGGTGATCTGCAGAGCAGGAAGAAATATCACAGCCGAAGAAGCTGATGATTATATCGGTGGCTTGATGATCATGAATGATATGAGTGCAAGGCGTTTGCAGATGGAAGAAATGCTCCTTAACCTTGGTCCAGCCAAAGGAAAAGATTTCTCTACTGTGATTGGTCCGTGGTTGGTGACTTTGGATGAGTTAGAGCAGTACGAAATACCTTGTAAAGAAGGACATACCGGCAAAAGCTGGAACCTGGATATGAAATGTTGGGTGAATGGAGTACAGGTTAGCCAGGGAAATCTGGGTGATATGGATTGGACCTTTGCCGAGATAATTGAAAGAGCAGCTTATGGGGTAAATCTTCAGCCTGGTGATGTGATTGGAAGTGGTACGGTTGGAACAGGTTGCTTTCTTGAGCTGAATGGAACCGGTAAACTGAACGACCCTAATTACAAGGAACAATGGCTACAGAATGGTGATGTTGTAGAGATGGAGATCACTGGTTTGGGTAAGCTTAACAATACTATTAAGCAAGAAGAAAGCGATCTTTCTTTGTTTTCTAAGAAAAAAATCAGCTAATGCTTATCAGCGTTAGCCATTTTGTATCATAGTTTCGCACCTCTTTTGGTTGTGTGTCCCTTGCTGTTTATTAAAATGAGTTACGATGTCCATTAGAAGTGTTATTACCGGCTCCGGATGTTATGTACCTACACAGGTAAAGACTAACCGGGATTTTACTGTTCATGATTTTTATGCTGATGATCATAAGCGAATTGAAACTCCTCCTACAGAAGTAGTTGAAAAGTTCCGGCAGATCACAGGTATCGAGGAAAGACGTTATGCTTCTTGCGACCTAAACAGTGCTGAGATTGGTGCTTTGGCAGCTAAACAGGCGTTAGAAGATAGTGGAGCAGATCCTGAGACGATAGACCAGATAATCGTAGCTCAGAACTTTGGTAACGTTATAAAGCACACCATCCAAACAGATAATGTTCCTGCTATTGCCTCTCGCATCAAACATTCACTTGGTATAAAAAATCCTTCCTGTATTGCCTATGATTTATTATTTGGCTGTCCTGGTTGGGTACAAGGAATGATCAATGCTGATGCATTCTTTAAAGCTGGAATGGCTAAGAAATGTTTAGTTGTAGGTACTGAAACATTGAGCCGTGTTATTGATATGTACGATAGAGACAGCATGATCTTCTCTGATGGTGCTGGTGCTGTTGTGGTTGAAGCCAAAGATGTTGAAGAAGAGGGAAGTGGCATTTTAGGAACAGCTGCTCAATCGCATTGCATGGAAGAAGTGGATTATATCTACATGGGTAAGTCTTATTTTCCAGGTTCTGATCCCAGAATCCGATACATTAAAATGAAGGGCAGAAAAGTATATGAGTATGCCATGAAACATGTGCCGCTGGCAATGAAGGAATGTTTGGATAAAAGTGGGATAGATATTAAAGACCTGAAGAAGGTGTTCCTCCACCAGGCAAACGAAAAAATGGATGAAGGCATTATCAAAGCCATGTTTAAACTCTATGGCATGAAGGAAGCTCCAGAACACATCATGCCGATGAACATACACACCTTCGGCAATAGCTCAGTTGCAACTGTTCCAACCCTTTTCGACTTGGTTCAAAGGGGCAAAATGGACAACCACAAACTTGAGAAAGGAGATGTGGTATTATTTGCCTCAGTTGGGGCGGGAATGAATATCAATGCCTTTAGCTATCGCATCTAAAGCTCTGGCACATAATTTATTGATTATTCCGGTTTAAGTACCGGCAATGACTCAGCAACCTTTAATCATCCCGTATTACGCAAAGATCGCTTTGATTCTTTTGGCGTTATTTCTATTGTTCTATGGTATCTATTATGGACAAGGAATACTACTTCCATTAGGTTTTGCGTTCCTGTTTTCCATCCTGCTTCGTCCGTTGGAAATTTTTCTGGTAAGGTGCAGGGTTCCGAAAGCTGCGGCGATTTTGCTGGCAATATTCTTTGCGGTGCTTCTTGTTTATGGAATAGTTGATTTCATATCAAGGCAAGTAGCTTCTTTTATGAGCGATATACCTGCCATTGAACGAAACATGAACACGCTATGGCGTGAAACAAAGCAGTGGACATACCAAACTTTTGGTATCGCATATCGCCAGCAGGAAAAAATGCTGGAAAGTGCCAAGTCAGAAACAATAGACAATCTTGGAAATGCCGGAACAGTGACCCTTATTACGGCATCAGTTCTTACTATGACGTTAATACCGATCTATGTTTTTCTACTGATGTATTACAGACCGATGCTGTTGCAATTCCTTGTTGAGATGTTCAAAGAAGAACATAGCGAAAGAGTAAGAGAAGTGATTAAAGAGATCAAGAATGTAATTCAGCACTTTGTTGTTGGTTTAATGATGGAAACCGGTATTGTGGCTTTGGCGAATAGTGTTGGATTACTGTTACTCGGAGCACCTTATGCAGCATTACTTGGTATTCTGGGAGCTTTGCTGAATATGATACCATACATTGGTGGAATTGTTCAGTTGATTTTTTCTGCCTTGGTTATCTATTCAAATACGGCCTCTATTCCATTATTGATTTGGTCAAGTGTGGTATTATTAGTAGTTCAGTTTATTGATAATAATATCCTTGTACCATGGATCATCGGAACGAAGGTTCAATTAAACTCATTGATTTCGATCATAGGCGTTTTGGTTGGTGGTGCACTGTGTGGAATTGGCGGAATGTTCATGAGCATTCCTGCTCTTGCCATTTGCAAAGTGATCTTTGACAGGGTTGACGATCTGAAACCATGGGGAAGATTATTTGGAACTGAGGATGAACCCAACAAGAGCTATCTTAAAATACGCAAACGACGAAAGAAAGTTCCGCCAGTGGCAAACTCTTAATTGAAGTCTCCTTTACCGGTATCCAATTTAGTTTGGTTAGATGGATTACTGTCTAATAGGAGTGAATCAGCTGGACGTACAGCAGGAAGAGTATCATTCAGCATATTTGCTGAATCTGAAGTGTTTGTTTTTTCTTCACCGCTCCCGCAGGATGAGATTATCATCACCATTGCTAAAAATAAGAACCACTTCATACTAATTACTTTTTAGGTGAGATGAATCGCTGTGTGTTGAAGGGGATGGAATTGAATCCTCACCAGGTTTGGGCCACGTACTGTGACTACTGTCATCTTCTTGTGTTACAGAATTTGTTCTATCCTCAACGGAAGCTTCATTATTACAGGCAATTGCTGCTGTAAATAATATTGCTATAAAAAAATATTTCAAATTCATACATTATAAGTTTGAGTTGATGGCTCAATTTCCCTGCCATTGAAATCTATTATGCTTGGTCGAATCATGTAGACTTCTTTCTGAGTTGAGTTACTTACTTTTGAAATGGATCAACTGTTGCAAGTTGTTCGGAACGAAGAAAGGATTGCGACGCAATCCCGAAGTTTCGGGACCATGAAAATTTAAAGCTGGGACCACAATAATGTTTGAAGAGAAAGCAACTGAATGGGTTAATAGTTATAGTGATATGCTGTATAGGTATGCCTTACCTCGTGTAAGCGACAGCGATGTTGCGAAAGATCTGGTGCAGGAAACTTTTTTAGCTGCATGGAGAAACATCAAAACTTTTAAAGGTGAGGTATCTGAGAAGAACTGGCTGTTCACGATTTTAAAAAATAAGATCATTGATCATTATCGGAAAGCAGTGAACCGGTTAACTGATAGCTTTCCTGGTATTGCTGATGAAGATCCGTATTTTGAAGAAAGTGGGCATTGGGCAAAGGGAACTTCACCAAAAGAGTGGGGTATTGATTACAATAACTCAATTGAAGCTAAAGAGTTTTATGAAGTGTTGGAGAAGTGCAAGAGCAAACTGAAAGAAATGCAAAATGCGGTCTTCACCATGAAATATATGGATGGACTGGAAAGTGAAGAGATCTGTAAGGAGCTAAACATTACACCGTCAAACTACTGGGTTTTATTACATAGAGCTAAGGTTCAGCTTCGTGCCTGCCTTGAAAAAAACTGGTTTGTTAAATGAAAGCATTGAACATCAGCTGCAAAAAGGCAGCAGAATACTTATGTAAGAGAGAAGAAGGCTCATTAAGCTTTTGGCAGAACTTCCAGTTATCTTATCATTTGCTGATCTGTGGTTTGTGTAGAATTTTTAAACAGCAGGATGAATGGTTGAAAGACAATGTAAATAAAGTTGATGAACACTGTAAGGGTTGCTTAAGTGATGCTGAGAAACAAGCAATACTTGAACGACTTCGTTAGAATAACTTACGAATGGTCTTACCTGTATTTAAACCAAATTTTACCTTCCCTGTTTTCTTATCAACTTTCCCCTCTAGATAAACACTTGTTCCGGCTTTTTTATCCAGTCCGGTATTTTTGGGAATGTAAGCACTGTCTCTTTTAAGACCTTTCAAAGGAACCTGTATGTTGATCTTTGTATCTGTTTTTTTGATGTCGTACAATCCATCTATAAACATTCCAATCGCTGAGGATTGAATTTCCATTCTGTTGATTTTGATTTTAAAACCATCAATCTCTAACCGGTTCTTCAGCTCAGCAAATCTAACATTGCTCATGTCTGTGTTCTTGAAAATTGATTTCCGGATTTCCATGAAGGGTTCATAATTAACTAAAGCCCCATTCTTAAGACCAAAGTCAACAATTCCTTTTATTGTGCCCGGAAGCATTTTTCCAGCAGCATCAAACAAAAGCGAAATATTTGTGGTGGCATTAAGTGTTCCTTGCAAGTTGGCGGATTCAATTCCATCCTGACCAAAATTGTCAAAAGCTGCGAATATCTTTTTTACATCCACATTCTGCATCATCACCTTTGCCGTAGCAGAATTTGAATTTGAAGTTTGCAATATGTTTCCGGTAATGTCTAATCTTCCATTAGCATGAGCAATGGAAATATTTTTCAGGTACATATTCTCGTTTGCAAAAACTATGTTCCCATTCAGGTTCTCGCCAGAAAAATTCTTGTAGTGAACTTTCGCAGCTCTGATGTTTGCAGCCAAAGCTCCATGATCCATAAGGTCGTCTATACCTGAAGCAGTTTTGATCAGCTGACGGGATTTGGCCTTTGCAACGTTTACAGAACGTTTGGCCTGGAACAGTCCTGCCAATTGGCTTACATCTAAATATGGTGCATAAAGATTTGCAGTAATGGATGCTTTGCTTGCATCTTTTGCTGTTAGCCCGCTTAAATTATTTCCATCAACGTTTACGATAAATTGTGTGTTGCCAAGCTGACATGTGAGGTCTTTTACATTCACGCTATTATCAGAAAACATTACACTGCCGCTGCAGTTTGTAAAGTTGAACTCTCTTGGGGCATACCTGATTTTACCATTCTTAAACTGCAGCGAGCCATTCAGCTTGTCAAGGATAGAAATATCTGCTATCAGCGGACCGTTATAAGAAAGGCTTAATGCGGCAGAACCAGAAAGTAAATCAATCGTCTTCAAGCCAATCTTTTTATCCAGCGTTTGCAGATCAGTAGCTGAACTAAAAGAGAAATTCAAATTAGGATCAATCAGGTTTGAAACTGTGATGTTTTTCGCATGCAAATCAATGCCCTCCCAATTACCAGAAAAATTATTTAGCACAATTACCGAATTGGGATCTGTGAACCCCTGACCCTTTACTTTTTCATTTGAAAAGCTACCGGTAAAATTGCAAGCAGTGAATTTTGCAATATCGGTTGTAAGTGTATTCTGTTTCACTGTCCATGTTGCAAACACTTTAGGCACAGACTTAGGTCCCAAACCTCCATTTATATTCGCCTGAACATCTATTGGCTTCTCAAGTTTAAACCTGCCTATCTGTGATGAAATGTGCTGTGATAATATTGCCAGCAGCTTAGTGTAAGGTGCATTTTTAGTTTTAATGTCTAAATTAAAAAAGCCATCCCGCTCAAGTCTGAATTTTCCCTTAATCAGATAATCCTGATCATTGATCTCAAAGATCTGCTCATCAAATGAAAGTATTTCAGAAGCCTTGTTAAAGACAAGATCAATCTTCATTTTTATTGATTGTCCCTTTACAAAGCTGCCTTTTCTATTTTTAAAAGACATGTTGTTTACTACAGCATCATTATGAAGGGTAACCTTAAAAATGTTTTTGTCCAGCGATATGTCAGCATCTAGCTTTTTAAACAGAAAATCGAAACTTCTGTCTCTTTTCTTGTTCTCGAGTATGAGCTGAACATTGCTTAGTGTAGCATGGTTAAGCAGTACTTCACGCTTTATACTGGTATCTTTTTTTCTAATTGATTGGGTGAGGTATCTATTTGTATAGCCTGATGTATCTGTAAACACATGAATGATACCATCAGATAGTTTCAGGTTTCGTAGTTCTGTGTTTTTCCTAATCAACTGAAGCAGGCTTACCTGTACCTGTACTTCCCTCATTTTAAAGAATGGCGTGTGATAAACGGAATCTTCAAGATTCACATCATACAGATGTACTCCAATAAAAGGAAAATTCTTCCAGATCTTAATATCTGCTTTTCGGTATTGAAGGTCACCATTGATACTTTTACTTATTCCATCCCTAAGCTTATCTAAAAGCTGGGTTTTATTAGACTCAACATAGATAGAAAGTCCAGCGAAAAGCAAGAGTATCAGGATCAAAAATCCACCCAACAGCCTTAAGGTGATACGGAGACCTTTATTACGGACTTTTAGCATAGCATACTTTCTACGCAAACCGAAAGCCAAAAGCGGCTGGAGTATTTAGAATTTAGTTTCAAGAATATAGGGAAGCATTTTCCGCCAGGTATCCCAGTCGTGTTTAACATCAGTTCCCCACACATCCAGGTCATGCCAGATGCCTTTATCCCAAAGTACCTGGGAGAATTTCCTGTTAGCCTCGGGATCTTCGTAATCACCACTTCCGGTATATACGTGAATGTGATGGCTGGATTTTATCTGCTCAATATGATTGGGATCTGTGAGGTTTGGAAGATAATGCATTGGGCTGTTGAAGTATACCTGATCATCCCAATAGCCCTTGGTGTATTCGGTAAGATCATAAACACCACTCATGCTGATAGCTCCGTTTATGATATCTGGTCTTTTCAAAAACAAATTCATGGCATGTAAAGCTCCAAATGATGCGCCGCAGGTATAAATAAAGGTTTCGGAGCTTGATGTATTCCTGATGTAAGGAATTACTTCCTCATTTACGTACTGATTAAACTGGTTCTGACGAATTGCTTTATGCTCCGGGAGCATTTCATTATTCAGCCAGCTTTCTTTGTTAATGCTTTCTATGCTATACAGTTTTACTTTCCCGCTATTAATTAACGGAGCCAGATGATCCATTAGTTGAAAGCGTTCATACTCCAGGTAATCTGCTGCTGCAGTGGGTATCATTAAAACAGCGAATCCAAAATGCCCATAACTAGCGATAGGCATTTCTTTTTGTAGAGCAGGACTAAACCAGGATGTAAGATGTCTGTGCATAGTGTTCGAGTTATAGGCTAATATATGCTATAATCTGCGACATTCTACTTCATGGATTCCAGCTCTTTTTGCATACGGAACATTTCATCTCGCAAACGTGCCGCTTCTATAAAGTCAAGATCTCTTGCCGCCTTCTCCATTTCCTTCTTGATCCTTGTAATTGCTTTTTCAACCTGGGGAATGGTTTTATACTCAGCTTGTTCTTCCGCTGCTCTTGATACCAACCCTTCTTCTTGTTGCAATGCGTAAGGTTTTTTAGGATCGTAACCCTTAATGTCAAGAACTGAAGTTTGTGCAAAAATCTGCTCAGTAGATTTTTTTACTGTAGTCGGAGTTATGTTATGCTCAATGTTATAAGCTATCTGCTTTTCTCGTCTTCTGCTAGTTTCGTCGATGGTCTTTTGCATGCTCTCTGTCATTGAGTCTGCATAGAAGATTACAAGTCCATCTACATTTCTTGCTGCTCTGCCTGCTGTTTGTGTCAATGATCTTTCATTACGCAAAAAGCCTTCTTTATCAGCATCAAGTATAGCAACTAAAGAAACTTCCGGCAGATCAAGCCCTTCTCTTAAAAGGTTTACACCAACCAGAACATCAATCTCTCCTAAACGTAGTTGTCTAAGTATCTCTACTCTTTCCAGCGTATCAACTTCGCTGTGTATGTATTTTGATTTGATATTGATGCGATGCAGATACTTGTCCATCTCTTCTGCCATTCTCTTGGTAAGCGTTGTAACCAATACACGATCTCCTTTTATTACTCTTTTATCGATCTCATCTAAAAGATCATCGATCTGGTTTACAGATGGTCGAATCTCAATTGGAGGATCGAGTAATCCAGTTGGCCTTACCACTTGCTCTACAACGATTCCCTCGCACTTTTCCAATTCATAATCACCGGGAGTTGCACTTACGAAAACAGTTTGTCCAACAAGGTTATCAAATTCATGAAAGTTCAACGGACGGTTATCTAGAGCTGATGGTAGCCTGAAACCATAATCAACCAACACCATCTTTCGGCTTCTGTCTCCTCCATACATTCCTGCAACCTGAGGAATTGTCTGATGACTCTCATCGATGATGCACAAAAAATCTTTGGGAAAATAATCAAGTAAGCAGAATGGTCTTGTACCAGGAACTCTTCTATCAAAAAATCGTGAATAGTTCTCGATACCATTACAAAAACCAAGTTCACGTATCATCTCCATATCAAACTCAACTCTTTCTTTTAATCGTTGTGCTTCGATGAATTTGTTCTGAGATTTAAAGTACTCCACTTGCAGCATCATTTCATCCTGTATCTCATACATGATCTGCTGTTGCATATTCTTTGGAGCGATATAAAGATTTGCAGGAAAGATCGCAGCTGTATCGAGCTTAGCAATTCGTTTACCCGATGCAGTTTCTAAGGATTCGATTTCTTCGATCTCATCTCCAAAAAAAGTGATGCGGTAGCCATAGTCGACATAAGGAAGATTAATATCTACCGTATCGCCTTTCACCCTGAATGTTCCTCTCTTAAATTCTTCCTGCGACCGATTGTACAAACCATTCACTAAGGAGTGCAAAAATCCTTGTCTTGAAATATTTTGCCCTCGTTCTAATCGAACAACATTATTTGCAAATTCTGTTGGATTACCGATACCGTAAATACAACTTACGCTGGCAACAACAATAATGTCTCTTCTTCCACTAAGCAGTTCTGCTGTTGCCTGGAGCCTGAGTTTATCTAACTCTTCATTGATGCTAAGATCTTTCTCAATATAAGTATCGATAACCGGCATGTAAGCTTCCGGCTGATAATAATCGTAGTAAGAAACGAAATACCCAACAGCGTTATCCGGAAAGAATTGTTTGAACTCGCCATACAATTGAGCTACCAGCGTTTTGTTGTGTGTCAACACCAATGTTGGTCGCTGTACATTTTGAATAACATTCGCCATTGTGAATGTTTTTCCAGAACCTGTAACACCAAGTAATGTTTGGTATTGTTCACCTTCAACCAATCCTTTCGTTAATTGATTTATGGCATTGGGCTGGTCACCTGATGGCTGATATTCAGAATGTAATTTGAATGACATACGAGGATAACAAATTTACAGCGAAGTCAGCTGACGTGTTGCTAATTAACTTTTACAGCGACGATTTCTTTGCCAATCTTCAACATTAGTTCATGTATGTTAATCAAACCACTTGCTCTGGTCACTTAAACATTTCGGGATGTTGATCTTCAAAGCTTGTAGCTTCTTGAAATGCTTTTGTAACTGCAATCAGATTTGCTTCTCCATACAATTTTCCTAAAAAGGTAATGCTGGTTGGCAGATTTGTTCTTGTGTTGAATCCTGTTGGCAAACACACTGCAGGGTGTCCGGTGAGATTAGTGATAGCAAGCTGACTTCCAGCAAAGGTTGGTGTGATGACTACATCATAATGACTAAAGGTTTTGTTCACCTCCTGCATTAGTAAGTAGCGATGCCTGTTTGCATTGATGTAATCTACAGCAGAGAGCAACCTGGCCGTTCTGAAGTAATTCGGCCAATCTCCCCTGTTCTGCCAGGTCATCTCATCATCTATATTCTTCCTGGTAAAATCATCGAATGCTGCTGCAGCTTCTGAAGCTAAGATTACCCCTACCATGTTGAAGTTATAAACACCACTATCAGGAAAATTGATCGGCGTAAGTTCAACTCCCATATCTCTAAAAGTCTTCAACACTTTCCATTCATTCCGTGAGGTATCTGTGATTCTATCGAAGTAATTTCTTGCGTATGCGATCTTCAATTTCTTTACATCAACTTTTAATTTATAGTTGAATGGGATATTTACAGCACTTGCATCTTTTCCATCTGTTCCATGTAGGTGAGCAAACACCACAGCAGCATCTTCTGCACTGCGACAGATTGGGCCGGCTTTGTCAAGACTCCAGCTCAAGGTCATGGCTCCACTTCTGCTAACACTACCAAAAGTTGGACGAAGTCCAGTAGCTCCACAAACATTTGAAGGAGAAATGATAGAACCCAAAGTCTCAGTTCCGATTGCAAAAGGAACTAACCCTGCCACTGTTGCCGAGGCTGAGCCTGCTGATGATCCTGAAGAACCGTAAGTCATGTTCCAGGGATTATTTGTTCTTCCACCGTACCATTTATCACCCATTGCCAAAGCACCAAGGGTAAACTTTGCTACCAGCACACCACCAGCATTTTTTAGTTGCGTATACACGAAAGCATCTTCATCTATCGACTGATCTTTATAAGGAGCAGCACCCCATGTTGTTCTTGTACCTTTTACAGCAAACAAATCTTTTAAGCCATAAGGAATACCATGTAACGGACTACGATACTTTCCTGCAGCAATTTCTTTATCAGCTTGAGTAGCTTCGGCTAGTGCGATATCTTCTGTAATGGAGATGACACATTGTAAGGTATCGCCATACTTTTTTATTCGTTCGATGAAGAACCTGGTTAATTCTACTGAACTAATCTTTTTATTTTTTACGAGTGATGCTAACTGAAGTATTGAATAGAAAGCTAGTTCGTTTCTATTCTTCGGTAACTGAACATTAGCTGTAATATTCCAGTTTATAATCTCCTGCTTACTTTCGAATTTCATCCCAGGTAAGATGGGACTTTGAGCCAGCGTCATCGGAACACTATTAGGCAGCGAGAACTGGTGCATTCTGCTGATGTTGCGAATGTTGTCTCTTACACCGGCATACATCGAGTCAATTTCTTTTTCAGTGTACTGAAGATCGAAGAATTTAGCTGCAACCGGAATATCCAGTTTGTTGATTGTGTCTTGTGCTTTAGCAGATAATGAAATCACAATACCAAGCAAGAAGATTATCCCTTTCATAATAATATGATTTATTGGTTTTCACATTTTCCTGTTACAATTAAAAAACATTAACCATAAAAGTAATTGAAGATCTGGCAAAAGAAATCCCGCCTAAAAAAGCGGGATCGATATTTACTAACCCATCAAATTTCTTTTCTAAGCTCCCTGTGCTTCAGCAATTTTAACCCTGATCTTTCCTTCGATTTCTGCGGCTAATTCCGGATTATCTCCCAACAAGGTTTTTACTGCTTCTCTACCTTGACCAAGCTTAGTTGTTTCGTAGCTAAACCAGCTTCCGCTTTTGTTTACAATACCCAGTTCAACTCCCATATCTATGATCTCACCAACTTTGCTTATGCCTTCTCCAAAAATGATATCAAACTCAGCAGCACGAAACGGAGCTGCTACTTTATTCTTCACCACTTTCACTTTAACTCGGTTACCTACAGCTTCATCACCATCTTTGATCTGAGCCATACGACGAATA
>JANPIB010000082.1:0-12299 GCA_031424775.1 Chitinophagales bacterium
AATATTACATTCCGTTACCAATGCAGCAATGGCACCAATAGCAGCAAGTACAGGTGCAAGCAAAACGCCAAACACTCCTGCAGTTAAAGGAAAACTAGCCAGTTCCTTACCTGTCTTATCGCTGATGGTGATCTTTCTAACATTACCTTCTTCCACCAACTCTTTTACTTTCTTAAGCAAAGCCTCTCCCTGTACGGTAAATGTTTCTTTTAATGACATGATCCAGATTTAGGTTTAAAGTTAGTTTGTTTATTGCTGTAGATAAGCATCCGAAAAAGTTTTATGGCTTAGCTGAAGGGGTACTATTAAGCTGAAGTTGCGTCGCACTCTTGTGCAGAAAGAACCTTATTGAGCAGTTAAAAATACAAATCGAAACAGTAGTGCTGCAAACTTGACTTATAAGGACCAACCTTAATTATGGTTCAATGGTAATATCTTACCAATAACTTTTCTTAACTTAGACTTTACCATTAAAACCTCCATGATTGACAATTTGACGTTTTCAAGCATCTCTTTAAATACCAAGAATTATTCAACATACTTTACCGAACCAGATAAACCTAGATCTCTTGAGAATCTTTCGCAAGTGAATCTATTTGTTGGTGCCAACAACTCGGGAAAAAGTCGCTTATTGCGTACTATCTTTTCAGATGATGACATTCAGTTTCTCTTAAAAGATTTGAGTTTAGATGATTTTAATAGGAGTTTTTGGGGTGCTATTTCTGAATTTGAAAAGAAACGACATAATAATTATGGAAAATTCTTTCAGGACGAAGCAAGTAAATTTTCGAAACTACCACGTTTAGAATATTTTCAATTGGTAAATGACTTTCGTCCATACTTCGCATTGCTAGACAATTTTCTTAAACAGTACCAACATTTAAATTCCCACTACAAGGAATATGAAGCATTCTTGGTTTTAGAACGGGCTAGGTTAATACTAAGTGACCTTTTGCCTGAACAAAGCACGGTTCAACAAACGAATTTTCGTTTTAAAAAAATTTATATACCGACATTAAGGGGATTACGCCCAATTCAAATAAACAGTAGTAAAAAAGACGTTTTTGGTACAAATGAAGACAACTATCTGCATCGTACAGTTTCTGACTATTTTGCAGGAATAAATGAAGTATCAGAAAAGATCTATACTGGATTAAGTTTGTACGAGGATCTACAAAAATATTCTCACGGTACGAAGCTGCAAAGACAACAACTTGTTAGTTTTCAAAAATTCCTATCAGAGACCTTTTTCAACGGTGAAGATGTTGAATTGATACCTACTTATAATAAGGACGTAATAAATGTAAAAATTGGAGACCATGAGGATGATATATATAATCTTGGGGATGGAATTCAATCTATAATTATCCTCACATATCCCTTATTTTTAAATCAAGACCAGCATTTAAAAGTTTTCATAGAAGAACCTGAATCTCATTTACATCCAGGTTTCCAACGTGTCTTTATCGAAACATTACTAAAACCACAATTTAAAAGTTTTCAATATTTCATTTCAACTCATTCTAATCATTTCTTAGATTTAACTTTAGAACATAATAACATCTCAGTTTACACCTTTGAGAAAATAAGTAGTAACACTCAACCTTCCTTCAAAATAGAAAATGTTGAGAATTCTGATTCACGCATTTTATCTCTTATCGGAGTTAAAAATTCTTCTGTATTTCTTTCGAATTGCACTATTTGGGTCGAAGGTGTTTCAGATAGAATTTTTTTCCGAAAATATTTAGAAATAATTCAAGAAGAAAAGCAAAGAAAGTTTATTGAAGACATTCACTATTCCTTCGTTGAGTACTCTGGAAACAATATTACGCACTGGTCATTTTTAGAAAGTGACGATAATCTCCACCCTAATATTACAGTGAATAGGCTTTGCGGAAAGCTATTTTTAATCACAGATAGTGATAATTCAGGATTTAATAAAGATGGGTCAGCACCGAAGCATCAATCAAGAAAAGCCCAAAGACATTTTCAATTGCAGCAGAAGTTAGGAGACCGATTTTATTGCCTTAAATGCAGAGAAGTTGAAAATTTATTGTCTCCGTCGATTCTGCAAAAAACTATTATTTCAATTGAGAAACAGGACGGAAATTTAGATTTTAGCTCTTTAATCTATAGTAAATATTCAACCGTTTACTTGGGTAAATTTATACATGACAATATACCTCAATTGAAAAAAAATTTTGCAAGCGATTCAGGGAGCATAATAAACAAGGTGACATTTGCAAAAAATGCAACTGGATTGATCCAATCTAAAAGCGATCTGAGTTCTGAAGCATTCGTACTAGCCGAAAAACTCTATGAGTTTATATCTCAACATAATTCTTAAATTTAGAAATAGACCCACTTGGCGACGTTTCCCACTTCTCCATATCTATATTAAGTTTGTAAGTTGTGATTAATTCAATTTATGCGATACCCTCTTATACTTCTTCTACTCCTCATATTTGTAATCTCTGCATCGGCACAAAATTTCAGGTACACTTTTCCAGATAGTATTAGTATTTCTTTATTTGAGGACTATGAATCCTTAGACACGCTGGGAATAAAGATCATTACATCTTACGGCAACAGCCAGGTTCGCAACATCATGTATTCTCCCAATAGTGACAAGTACCAGGTGAATATTGAAGACGAAGAAGACTTGCTCGATCTGTATAAAGGCATCAGCAAGGCATATTAAATAAATTGAAAGGTGAATTAATATCATCCACTATTGTAGAAAAGAATCGACTAAAGCTGAATCGATTCTCTTTTAAAACCTTTCAGAATAGTGAACAACAGATCAGACATCACTTAGTTGTTTTTGTAAATGGCGGTACTTATTCATTTAGTTTCTGGGAATTGGAATCAATGACAGATTCAATGAAGGCAGAACGAGAACAATATTTTTCTTCCCTATTCATTCCTTCTAGTTTCAATTCTAAGAACCAGTTACAACCAATCATTGAAGAATCACGTGCTTATAAGATTGGCTACCTCTTTGGGCAATTAATAACATTATGTGCAGTAGTAGTTGGCGTTATTCTTTTTGTAAACTGGCTGAACCGGCGAAATAGAAAATCTCAACAAAATATCTAATGCCTTACCAAAAAATGGGTGAATCAAACATAAAGCCCCGTCTAAACAAACGAGGCTTCATGGGGAAGAATGCAAAAGGAAAACATCTTTAACTCGTAGGTGGTACCACCTTCTCAGCTCCACCTCCATTACTTGCAGTTGCAGGCAGAATGTAGTCGTTAAAACGTGCCGCATCAGTGTCCTGGTAAAGGGCTTTACCCACTTTTACAATACGGCTCACTTCAGTAAACAGGTTATTGCCTGCAGCAATACGTTCCTGTGCAGCAATGTCACGATTGTTCATTGCTGTTACTTGTTTGTCAAGCTTCTGATCAAAGTTTGTAGTAGCAGCCTGCAGATCTGTGAGCATCGCTGCGGTTAAACCATGAGCAGTCATCTCGGTTAGCAATTCGGTAGCTACACGGTGTACACGAACTGCCATACGGTACAGATCACCGTCACTGGATTTTGCCATGTCTTCAAATCCAAAGCTCCTGTACATGCCTTTGCTGTCATAGGCAACATCAGCAATACCACGAATGGTACGGAGTTGTTTGGTTAGTGTTTCCCTGGCGGCATCTTTTTCTTCAGTAGCGGTTGTAACACGTCCCAGCAATTCCTCATCGGTGGTAATGCCGTCGAAACCATTAATAAGGGTTTGCAAGTTGGTGAGATTGGTTGCAGTAACACCACGTTGGGTAAAGTCTGCTGAATCTCTTGTTACATTGTTCTTAAGCTGATCGGCATATTGACGTAGCGTGCCGTCGCTGAAATTGTACTGGCGTTTAGGTTGTTGTGCCATACGATTTATTTAGGGTGATAGAATACTTGTTGAGGTTTCGTATGTTCTGGCTAGTAAGATAAAACGGTGATTTGGGTTATGCAAGCCCTTAGCAGATCTTTTTACTTCAGCAAAAGTGTTGGAGAAACCTTCAGAAGTATCACCAAACACTAAAGAACTATTGACGTTAACAGTAGAAATAATTTTTCCATGACAAGAAGACATTTTTCCATCGTTAGAAGTGTTTTTGAAACGTATAGAATTCTTTTCGAAAGACAATTTGGCAAGTCTCGAGGTAGCGATGAAACTCCAAGACTTCATTCTGGTTCAGCTATAGCTATTAAGAGGATCGCTTAAGTATTTGGGGAAACTGCTACAGACAATCAACAATAAACGTAAGCTTATTTCAGGATAGCTTGAAACAGCTTAAGCACGACTTACTCACCCTTCTACCTATTTCTGGGTATTTTAACCCCTAAGGAGCTGTAAATCAGTTGATTTTTATGCTAATAAAGTAAATTGAATTACAAACTTCATCCCCCATGAAACAATGTTTAGTCTTAGGTTCATTCTTCATTACAAGTTTATTGTTTGGGCAGGTTCCACCTGTTGAGCATAAAGGAACAATGTATTTAAGCCAGACAGTAGGAGATAAATTTGGCTTAGGCGGTACATACTCTATTAGTGTGCATTGGCTAATCTATAATGATGAACTTACTTTCATCGGCAGGCAATTGGCAGACTCAGCATACTTACATATTGATCCGGTTAAGATGAATGTAGAAATGAAGAAAGTAGAAAATAGCTTCTTAATCTTTACAAGCAATACCCAACCAATACAGTGTGTTTACAGATCTGACTATGGTAACAGAGTGAATCCTTCTAATTATGATTCTCTCTTGTTATATGATTTTCAAAACAGGCGTGTCATAGGAGCTATTGCATTAGAAAGAGAAGGATATAATGCCAAAGGAAAATACCGTGCAAATGCAGCGACTGTTTTTAGTACAGATAAGAAAAACTACATTTTTTCAGCCCAGTATCTTGTTTCTAAAAGCAGTTCTGCTGTACATGGATACAAACTCAACCTGTTACCCTCTTCAACTGAAGTAACAAGCCTCAAAGATTTTACGCCGAAAGCCTGGCAAACAATAGAATATAAAAAAGCAGATACTGTTTTTTCAGTTGAAGGATATACTGATCAAACCTTTCCCTTAGGTGCAACTATTAAGAAAGACAAGAATAATGAGTACCTCGGCTTCACGCATAATTATCATTTCTTTTATAATCTTAAAGAAAAGAATTGGACGAAACTTTCTGAGTATGACATTGAAAGAGATTGGACCCTTATTCCTGGAGGGAAATTATTATTTACGAAAACAGAAAAGGAAGTCGAAAAAAAAGATACCCGATACTATACTACAATTGTTGTATATGATATAAAAAACCGGAAGGTAGAGAAGCAGATAACATTACCAGACAAAAAGAAGTACAAGGTGTTCTTTTCACAAGGTAAGTATGCAGCATTTTACGAGGAATATCCCGATGTTCCGAGGTTTTCACCCAAACTAATAGATATAGAAACCGGCAATGTTATCGGAGATATACCCTTACCCTCTACTTTGGAGGAAGCTTTTAAAGGAAATAAAAAGAAGCTCAAGGCATCAATGGCTGAAATCCTTGTGGCAAACGATATTACTTACAATATCAAAGAAATTTTGTTTAGCAGCGATATGAAACGGATAATTATTACCCGTTACCTGGATATGAGAGGCTCAAAAGCAGTTTTTACAGTTAATGGAAAACAAGTGATCCGGGAAGAGTTTTTTGATGTGTTTGAAATAAAGTAGGCCCAATCCAGGTTTACAAAGCATCTTTCTCTAGTTTATCTTCTCCTGATAAATAATGTTCGTGTGTTTTTACCGGGCTGCTCTTAACTCCTTTAATCTTCATCTGCAATACATCAACAAGAAGTGCAAAAGTCATGGAGAAATAGATATATCCTTTGGGTATGTGAGTTCCAATGCCTTCTGCTATTAACGAAACACCGATCAATAAAAGGAAGCTTAAAGCAAGCATTTTGAAAGCAGGATGCTTATTTACAAACTTACTGATAGGCTCAGAAGCAAATAACATAATACCGACTGTAACAATTACTGCAGTGTACATTATCCATAGTTCTTTTACCATACCCACTGCTGTAATTATAGAATCAACAGAAAAAACAAGATCCAGAATAAGAATTTGTATGAGCACACTTTTGAATGTGTTGGCTTTGATATTTTTAGAAGTATCCCCATCTTCTCCTTCCATTTTATGGTAGATCTCTGTTGCACTTTTATAGATCAGGAATAAACCCCCGAGTATCAGAATAATGTCTTTACCCGAAATTCCGTTCCCCAAAACGGTAAATAGATCTCCCTCAAGTTTTAAGATAAGGGATATAATACCGAGCAATCCCAGTCTCATAAGCATAGCCAGGATCAATCCCCAACGCCTGGCTTTCTTTTGCTGATGTTCTGGGAGTTTTGCTGCAACAATTGAAATAAAAATTACATTATCTAATCCTAAAACCACTTCAAGTAAAATCAAGGTTACTAAAGCAATAACCGTTTCCATGATAACTAATTTGTGCAAATAAACAGGGTAACATTGGCAGATCAAAATTTGGAACGATAACCAACTCTAAACAAAGCATTAAAAACACCATTTTTTTACTTTCGATTTTAGAAGAAAATCACATCAATAGAAATTTGATTATGCTAAACTCAATTTAGGTAAATACATTTACCATCGGTTTTGCAAAACTGCAACACTTAACGATAGCCTGCCATTTGATCAATTTCGATCAAAATCTAATTTTAAGAATGGAAGCAAACTTTATTAAACAACTTTCTACAACCAGGAATGCTAACCTGTTGGAGTTTCCGGCAAAGAAAGATGCAACAACCTGGGTGGATGAAGTGTTTGATTTCCTATTTAGCCAAAAGAGCGTTTCTGAAACAGAACTGAACCTCACTGCTCAAGAACTTCAAACAAGGCTTGCGGTATTACTTAGCAGTTTAAAAGAAGCGGAAGATCATAGTCAGCAATTCTTCAAGCAACTGCCAGTTATTTATAATAGTTTGTTGGAAGATGCAAATGCAATACTGAGTTCTGATCCTGCAGCAAAAAATTTATCTGAAATACTCATTGCCTACCCGGGTTTCTTCGCTACGGTTGTTTACAGAATTTCTCATCAACTATGGCAGCAGGGGCTTAAGATACTACCAAGATTATTGAGTGAATATGCTCATAGTAAAACAGGAATTGATATCCATCCCGGAGCCACTATTGGTCATGGCTTTGCCATTGATCATGGAACAGGAGTTGTGATCGGTGAGACTTCTGTTGTAGGTAACAACGTTAAGATCTACCAGGGTGTAACACTTGGAGCATTAAATGTTGATAAAGCTCATGCAGAGATCAAACGACACCCAACTATCGAAGACAATGTGGTGATCTATTCCAATGCAACAATTCTTGGCGGTAAAACCATTGTAGGCAAAGGCAGTATCATTGGAGGAAACGTTTGGCTTACACAATCAGTTCCATCAGATTCGATTGTTTATCATACCAGCGATATCAAGATCAAGGATAAGAGCCCATTTGAAGAACCGTTAAACTTTATTATTTAAAAAGCAACAACCATGAAAGCAAGCAACATTTTAGACCTTATTGGAAACACCCCTCATGTTAGATTAAGTAAACTTTTTCCAGATCATGAGGTTTGGATAAAACTTGAGCGACAAAACCCTGGAGCCAGCATCAAAGACAGAATTGCTTTGGCTATGATAGAAGATGCTGAAGCGAAAGGATTACTTAACAAAGACAGTGTGATCATCGAACCAACTTCTGGCAACACAGGAATTGGACTAGCACTTGTGGCAGCTGTGAAAGGTTACAAGTTGATACTCATTATGCCTGAAAGTATGAGCATTGAACGTAGAAGACTGATGAGCATCTATGGAGCAGAATTCGTTCTCACGCCAAGAGAAAAAGGAATGAAAGGTGCTATCGAAAAAGCGAATGAACTGGCTCAATCAACACCAAATTCATGGGTACCGCAGCAATTCGATAACCCGGCGAATACACAAGTTCACCGTAAAACAACAGCACAGGAGATCATTAAAGATTTTCCTGAAGGTTTGGATTATGTGATCACAGGTGTAGGTACAGGTGGACACATTACAGCTATTGCAGAAGTAGTAAAAGCAAAATTCCCTTCCTTGAAAGTATTTGCAGTTGAGCCTGAACTTTCGTCTGTGCTAAGTGGGGGTGCTCCATCTCCTCACCCACTTCAGGGTATTGGGGCTGGCTTTGTTCCCTCTATCCTCAACACCGAAGCTTTGGATGGCATCATAACCGTAGCAAAAGATGAAGCGTTTGCCTTTGCAAAACGTTTGGCAAGAGAAGAAGGTATTCTTGGCGGCATTTCAACAGGAGCAGCATTAGCAGCAACTGCTAAGAAAATAGCTGAGTTACCAAAAGGAACAAGCGTACTCACCTATAATTACGATACAGGGGAAAGATATTTATCAATTGAAGGTTTGTTTGATTAATATCTAAAATTCAGGCTCCGTGTTTGCGTTAGATAGAGAATAGCAATCTCTCCGTAATAGCCATAAACAAAAAGTATGTTTCAGCAAGTAAGTACTCCAAAATCATTAATGTTAATCATTTGTAATTCTGCATTATTCTAACATAAAGTGGTATTTAAAAAAACTCAGGCAATGAGTTATTGTCCTTCAAAGGATTGTGTTTTACACTGTCGCTTTTCGTGAAAAAGCATACACGTTTTGACATTTTTATCACATCTCAGGGGCTATTTTTGGTAAGTCAAGGGAACATTCAACGTATTTATACATTCTAGATCACATTACCTATGAAAAAATTTCGCTTTGTAATTATCCCAGCAGTTTTAATAGTAGCTAGTTTCTTATTTCTTCCTGAATTATCTAAAGCCAAAAGAATTGCTACCAGTTTACAATCAGCTCCTTTTGAGGAAGTGATCTTACATGATTCTGTTCAACCCTTTAGTGAGTTATACGATTCTCTGAAACTGGAAACAAAAGGCTTAAGTCGTGAAACTTTTGAATTGGCTATTGCAGGATATAACAAGTTGTCAACTGCTGGTAAAATCAACAACAACAAATTAAGTATCGTTGATTTCAGCCAGGCTAGCACTAAGAAAAGATTGTACATCATTGATCTGGAAGGAAAGAAACTCCTTTTCAACACTTTAGTTGCTCACGGAAAGAATAGTGGTGAATTGATGGCGAAGAATTTTTCAAATACCGAAGAATCTAACCAAAGTAGTCTTGGTTTTTATCTAACAGCCGAGAAGTACATAGGCAAACATGGTTTATCAATGAGATTAGATGGCTTGGAAAAAAGCAACAGCAAAGCTAGAGAAAGAGCCATCGTGATGCATGCAGCTGATTATGTGAACGAAGGTGTTGCCAAATCAAGAGGTTTTATCGGAAGAAGCTGGGGTTGTCCTGCAGTAAGTCCGGAATTGAACGAACCAATCGTAAATGCTATTGGAAACGGCTCATGCTTGTTTATCTATAGCCCACAGCAGAGTTACCTGGCTCAGACTAGTTTAGCTGTAAGATAAAAGTCTATCCTATCTTATATATTGATAAGCCTCTGTATTGGAGGCTTTTTTATTCTAGTGACTGGATCCTGATTCCAGTAGAGAACAAGTGAGTGATCCTCCGATTAACTCAGGACAAGCTGCTACGCACCGTTCCCATAGAAAATGGAACTTTGAACTGAGCGTAGCAACAGACGATGCCACAAAGAACTTCAGCTGGCAACCTAGTTCTTCACACATGTTAAATACTGCCGCTAATGGCTTGCAGGAATATTATCTTTGGCAAAACTGACGATAGATGCTAAAAGTGGGTGTTTTTGGTGTGGGACATTTGGGTAAATACCATTTGAATAATTGGAAAGAGATTGAAGGCGTTAAGCTGGTAGGTTTTTACGATCCAAACGAAGCAAATGCAAAAGAGGTTGCTGCTCATTATGGATTGAAACGTTTTACTGATCCTGATAAACTGGTAGAAAGCTGTGATGCTGTAGATATTATCGCTCCCACAAACTTTCATTTTGAATTGTGCGAAAGAGCAATTAGAAAAGGAAAACATGTTTTTGTTGAGAAACCATTAGCCAACACAATTGATGAAGGCAAGAAGCTGGTTGAAATGGTTAGGGAAGCTAATGTTAAGATGCAGGTTGGTCATGTAGAACGATTTAACCATGCCTACCTGGCAATTAAGGATATGCAGTTAAATCCAATGTTTATTGAAGTGCATAGACTAGCTCAATTTAATCCACGTGGTACTGAAGTGAGTGTGATCCTTGATCTTATGATCCACGACATTGATATTATTATAAGTTTGGTTCCAAGTGATGTAAAGAACATATCTGCAAGTGGTGTAGCAGTGATGACAGAAACTCCTGACATTGCCAACGTGAGAATCGAATTCAATAACGGCTGTGTAGCAAACCTTACCAGCAGTCGCATTAGCATGAAAAAAATGCGTAAGATGCGAATGTTTCAAAAAGATACTTACATGGGAATTGATTTCCTCGACAAGAAAACGGAGATCATTCGTATCGCAGGAGAAGCTGATAAGAATTCTTTTTGTTTTGATCTTGAAACGCCAGCTGGTAAAAAAATAATTGCTGTTGCCAATCCGCAGATCGAAGATGGCAATGCAATAAAAATGGAACTGGAAAGCTTTGTAGAATCCATTATTCATAATAAACCAACGGCAGTTACAGAGCTTGATGGTTACTTAGCTATGCAAGTGGCTCACCAGATCCTGGATAAGATCGGCAACACTAATATCACTGTTTAATTTCTGATGAGGAAGCATAGATATTTACATATTAGCTGGTATGTGGTGAGTGATTATTTGCTTTCGTTAATTGCATGGTTCCTGTTCTCTTTACATCGTGAGAATTTGCTGGGTGAAAATTCTCTGTTGAATGTGCCCTACCCTTTTATTCTTTTTAGTAGTGTACTGGTTCCTTTGGGTTGGATTGTGATGTTCCTGCTTACAGGAAGCTACTCTATGTCGTTGTACAAAAAATCAAGACTTAACGAGATCACTCACACATTGATCATCACTTTGGTAGGCAGCGTCTTACTTTTTTTCTTCCTTTTCATCAACGATAAAAAAAGCACTTACACTTATTACTACAATGTGTTTTTCACTTTGTTCCTCTTGCAACTTGTGTTTGTACTTGTGGGCAGAATGATACTGCTCACCATTTCAAAAAAGCATCTCAAACAAGGCTCAGTTTCATTTGCAACTTTATTTGTAGGTAATAATGCGAATGCTGTTAAGGTTTACCATGATATCAGTCAGCATTTTGCTTACCTCGGTTATAAAGCTGTTGGGTTTATAGATGCTGATGATCATCACCAGAAAAACAGCTTGAGTAAATTGATTCCAAAATTAGGTAGCCTTGAAGAAGTGGAGTCTGTGATCGACAAACACAACATCAAAAACGTGATCGTTGCACTTGACCGAACTCAAGGCGATAAAACTGAGTCCATCGTAAACAGGCTGATTGAAAAAGATGTTGACATCAAGCTTGTTGCAAACACACTTGACATTGTTACAGGTTCAGTAAAAACAGCGAACGTTTTCGGGGCAACATTGATAGACGTTCACAGCAACTTATTACCCTTGTGGCAGCAGAACATCAAACGGTTGATTGATTTATTGACAGCTGTGCTTGGTTTGATCCTCTTATCTCCTTTCCTGCTTTTTATCATCATCAGAACAGCATTTTCATCTAAAGGCAGCATTCTTTACAAACAAGAAAGAATCGGTTATAAAGGAACTCCTTTCACTATTTACAAGTTCAGAAGCATGTTTGCTGATGCTGAAAAGGATGGTCCTTCGTTATCAAGCGATGATGATCCTCGAATCACAGCATGGGGAAAATTCATGCGTAAATGGAGGCTTGATGAATTACCTCAGCTTTGGAATGTTTTAAAAGGTGAAATGAGTTTGGTAGGTCCACGACCTGAAAGAAAGTTTTATATTGACCAGATACTTCAACAAACCAGTTATTATCGCTATTTGCTAAGAGTAAAGCCTGGATTAACATCATGGGGCATGGTAAAGTTTGGATATGCCTCCAGCGTTGAAGAAATGATAGAAAGAATGAAATACGATTTGATTTACATAGAGAATGCTTCTCTCCTGCTCGATTTCAAGATCATGCTCCACACGTTAAGAATAATTTTTACGGGGAAAGGAAAGTAGTTGGGGCTAGACTTTCACTTAGCAATTTAACTTCATTTCCTGCTTTTCGCTGCAAGTCCGGCACAGGGCTAAGCTCAAATCTTCACCGTTCTTTTCGCTTCAATTCG
>JANPIB010000083.1:0-22561 GCA_031424775.1 Chitinophagales bacterium
CAGTATTTCTCCAATCTCCAATAGAAGGATGTTTCTGTTTCATCTTCTCAACTTGTTCATCAACATACTTACTCATTGTTCTTGTATTCTCAATCAAACCTTCATCTTCATATATCTGCAATGTTTCCAAAGCTGCAGCACAACTAACAGGATGAGCAGAGTACGTTAAGCCCAGTGCTAAAACAGAATCATCAAATTTTGAGGCTATCTTATCACTCACCATCAAACAACCGAAAGGCAAATAACCACAGGTCAACCCTTTTGCCATGCAGATCATATCAGGAACAATTCCATGGTTTTGAAATCCAAACCACTGACCTGTTCTGCCAAAGCCACTCATCACTTCATCAGCAATGAACAAAATTCCATGTTGGTTACACAACTCTTTTACAGCTTTCAAATAACCAACCGGATATTTCAAACAACCCGACGATCCGCTTTCACCTTCCAATAAAATCGCTGCAATATTTCCCGGACCTTCATAAGCAATCACTCTTTCTAAAGATGCAACTGCTTCCTTCAACAAATTTTCTTCACCATATTCCCAGCGATATAAATATGGCAAGTCAAAATGCACAAAGTTTGGAGCCTGCTGAGAATCTACAGGAAGTTTTCTTGGATCACCGCTGGCTGTCATTGCACCATTTGATGAACCATGATACGATTGATAACGGCTCAATATTTTATGTCTTCCAGTATATAATCTTGCCAGCTTAATGGCGTTTTCAATTGAAGTAGCTCCACACAAAGTGAAGAAGGCTTTGTTCAGATCACCAGGACAAATTTCTGCCAGTTTCTTACCCAACTCACCACGAACTTTAGTAACACAGCTCGGAGTTACATAAGCCACTTCCTGCATTTGCTTTACCACAGCATCAGTTACACGTTGGTTACCATGACCAATATTTACATTCATCAATCCACTCGAAAAATCAATGTATCGTTTGCCATCGTAATCGTACAGGTATACACCTTTTGCATGTTGTACAGCAATTGGATTTAATCCAGCCTGCTTGCTCCAGCTAAACAAAGTGTAGTCGAGATTATTTTGAACGATCTCTTTTGTTTCGGATAATGTTTCTATCATAATATATTTTTTATGAGACCAGCTTTAGTATTTCAATTGAACCTTCGTTGCGTCGCACTCTTGTGCATTTAGAACTTTAATCATCAGTGCGGAACCTTGAAGCCAATTCTTTCCCTTTCATTCCATTTCCTTTCAGCGGCTTTTTCATCCAATAGATTTTCCATTGCATCATAGATTTGATTGAGTTGAACATCATGTTCACCTAATCTTTCCTTTATTTCTTTTAATTGTTCTTTCAGATCGTTTTGGTGCAGGAATATTTTTCTGATCTCAACAAAAGCTCTCATAATAGCAATATTCATGCTGATGGCTTTATCTGAGTTGAGAATGCCGCTAAGCATTGCAACACCTTGTTCGGTGAAGGCATAAGGAAGGTATTTTAGATTACTTCCTCGTCCGGTTTTCAAGGTCACAATTTGTGACCTTGAAGAATTTTCGGCTTCCGAGGTTTTAATTTGAAACCTCAACTCTTCAAACTCTTCTTTGGTGAGTTGGAGCATAAAGTCTTTGGGGAAACGTTTAATGTTTCTTTTTACAGACTGATTTAAAATTTTCACTTCTATTTCGTACAAGGCATCCAAGTCTCTATCTAGCATTACTCTTTCACCCCGAACGTCATAGATTTTGTTCTGTATGGATCTAATAATTCTCATTTATTTTTTTCAAGGCCACAAATTGTGACCTTGAAGGATGTTCTTTCTAGTTGAAAATCAATTTATTTTTTATTATGAGGTCACAAATTGTGACCACAAAGTTCTTTTGCTCCTCATTGTTCCACCTGTACAAGTGAGTGACACAACAGACGATGCCATTTGCACCACAGCTTGCTAGATAAAAACAAATAGCACACAGATGACACGGATCAGATGGATTACACGGATCTGATCCGGCAAATCCGTTACATCTGTGTCATCTGTGTTCCAATCTTTAACTCATCCAATTCACTCCAGCCTCAGCATTCCATTTTGTCGTACTTTTCTTCAACTTCGTCCAGAATTCTATTGAGCTTTTGCCTGTAATATCACCAACACCAAACTTGCTTTCATTCCATCCACCAAAACTAAAAGGCTCTCTGGGAACAGGCACACCAACGTTAACGCCTATCATTCCTGCACTGGCTCTTTCCATAATGTAACGAGCCGCTCCACCATTTTGAGTGAACACACTGGCTGCATTGCCATAAGGATTTGCATTCTCGATCGCCAAAGCTTCATCAACAGTTTTTGTACGCATAATGCTAATGACGGGTCCAAAAATTTCTTCGGTAGCAACAGCCATATCAGGCTTTACCCAATCAATTACAGTAGGACCAACATAAGTGCCTTTCTCTTTACCGGCAACTTTTGTGTTTCTTCCATCAACTAAGATCTTTGCTCCTTGTGTTTCTGCTTCTGTAATATATCTTTCAATTCTTTCCTGTGATTCCTTATTGATAACGGCTCCTAAATTTTGCCCAGGAATGATCTTTCTAGCTTCGTCGCAAATTTTATCAATGATGTTATCGACATCACCCACACCAATCATGGCAGATGCAGCCATACATCTTTGTCCTGCACAACCACTCATACTGGCAGCAACATTCTGTGCAGTCATTCCTGGAATGGCATCTGGCAATACCATCAAATGATTTTTTGCTCCACCCAAAGCCAAAGCTCTTTTGTAGCTTTTGGTTGCTCTCTGGTAAACGATCTTGGCAACTTTTGTTGAGCCAACAAACGAAACAGCTTCAATATGTGGATGATCGCAAATAGCTTCAACGATCTCAACATCACCATGAACAATATTGAAAACACCATCAGGTAATCCAGCTTCTTTCAGCAGCTCAGCAATTTTGCCGCAGCAAAGCGGAACTTTTTCAGATGGTTTCATGATCATACAATTTCCCAATCCAATTGCATTTGGCAACGTCCAATTAGGAACCATTGCAGGAAAATTGAAAGGAACGATGGATGCTACAACCCCCAAGGGCACATGTTCGGTTCTGCACTCAACACCTTTGCTCACTTCAAGAATTTCGCCTGTAACAAGTTGTGGAAGTGAAGTTGCAAACTCAGTGAGTTCAATGCACTTTTCAATTTCGGCAATGGATTCGCTGATTGTTTTCCCATTTTCTTCGGAACATAATTCAGATAACTCTTGTAAATGCTTTTCAAGTAAATATTTATAGCGGAAGAACACCTGCACTCTTTCTTTGATCGGTGTTTTGCTCCAGGCTGGAAAGGCAGCTTTAGCAGCTTTTACCGCAGCTTTTAGGTCGTCATTAGTTGACATTGGAACGGTGGATAGCAATGTTCCATCAAGTGGCGAGATCACCTCTAGAGTTCTATTGGTAGATGCATTAACGAATTTACCATCAATATAATTCTGGGCGGGAGCATACTTCATATAGCAATTGGTTAACTTTTTGATTAAAAATAAGCAGAAAATTTACAGGTTTCTATGGACAAAACCAAACCGAAAGGCAGGTCTGACATAGTGGAACGCAAAGTGTCCTCCAGTAGGCTCTAAAAAGGCTGGGAATATTACACCCAAAAGCTAACCATCAGTTTTGCTCAATTTTTTATAAAGTACACTTTTAAAAGTTAACTTCCTTGTTCAAACTGCTGCATGCTCCTACTATTCTTTTGGATCAAAAGGAAGTTTTACTGTTTTTTTTTGTGTGTAACTCTTTTAATGATTGTGACTTCATCATCAGCACAAACATGGAATGCCGTAGTTTAAAAAATGTTATCGTCCATGCTAACACAGATGCACAGAAATTGTAATTGAAGGTATTCAGGCTCATACTGGTGTTACCATTATTTCCGGAGAAAGCGAATCCATTAAATATCGCTTAGTAAACGAGCTAGGTAGAGGTATCACCATTTATAAAGGTGAACGAGGTTTTTTGCCTGGTAAATTTGAAGTAAGCAGCAGCTGCGATATTATATTCACTGTCGTTTCTCGCCTAGAGTTGCGGAAACTAAAAGCAGTTGTGTACGATGCAGATCCAAAGGCATTTGTTTTTGCGAATACGATTAGGGAAGCTTCTGGTGGAGTGCTTAAGCGTAAATCAGCACATTCGAGTGGTTAGCTTTTCCGTTTTTATACATCAGAGATTTCATGTGATTAATCGCTTTTGTAGTTCTTGTCGTGTTAGGTAGGTTTATGCTGTATAGCAATCTGCCTCGCCAAAACTCATTATACCTGTTCGTATTCGTATTTTTCGTGGTTTCAAAGATGATGGTATGATAGAATTAATCTTTTCTTTTTTTTAATTCTAAATATTTCTGATTCCAGTTACACAGCTCTTTCTTCTACCTTTGCTTGATGCACCTATATATTAAGAACATGGTTTGCAATCGATGCATCTTAGTTGTGCAGCAGGAACTTAAAAAACTTAGCATTAATAACTGCAAGGTTACTTTAGGTGAAGTAGAAACACCGGGAGAACTGCCAAAGGAACAAATTCAACAACTTGAGATTAACCTGTCAGCATTGGGATTTGAATTACTGGATAACTCAAAGAAGCAACTCATAGAAAAAATAAAGAACATCATTATACAAAAGGTTCATCATTCAGAGGAGGAAGAACAGCAAAATCTTTCTGAGATCCTATCCAAATCACTACATAAAGATTATTCATACCTAAGCGGTCTCTTTTCAGCTGTAGAAGGAATTACTATTGAGAAATACACCATCAATCAAAGAATAGAAAAAGTAAAAGAACTTATCATATACGACGAACTTAGCCTTTCAGAAATTGCCTACAAACTTGGCTACAGTAGTGTGGCTTATCTCTCCAATCAGTTCAAAAAAGTTACAGGATTAACTCCCAGTCATTTTAAAAAGATCGGTCAGAGCAAACGGAAGCCCATAGACAAAGTGTGATCCTCATCACTAAATATTACAATACTTATCCATAACTCTGTAATTCTGTCTTATTACCGCTTAATAGCTTTGCATTAACAAATTAAGGTTATGGAAAGAGAGAATAACAATACAGTAAATCTTCCTTTAGAAGGCATGGATAGTGAGCACTGTGCATTGATCATTGATAAGGGTTTAAGTAAAGTACAAGGTATCAAATCTCATAAAGTTGAACTGAATAATAACAGGGCAGTTATCGTGTCAGACGATGCAACAGAATCAGTAAAAAATGCTGTAGCAACCATCAGGAATTTAGGCTATGATGTAACTACAATAAAGAAGAACTTTCCATTATTGAATATGACTTGTGCTTCATGTGCTGTAAGTGCAGAAAGCATCTTAAAGAGCCAGCAAGGA
The DNA here is from genome assembly GCA_031424775.1 of Chitinophagales bacterium. GTDB lineage: Bacteria > Bacteroidota > Bacteroidia > Chitinophagales > Chitinophagaceae > JAEZDC01. Next base: position 5,354 of record JANPIB010000083.1, read on the forward strand.
GTAGTAAACGTAGCAGTTAATTATGCCAACGCAACAGCCCAGGTAGAGTATATTCCAACAGTAACAGATCCCTCCAATTTAAAAAAAGCTTTACAAGGCATTGGTTACGATTTGATGATTGATGAAAGTGAAGATGCAAAGGATCAGTTGGAAGAAGTTCACAGGAAGAAGTTTGAAGCACTTAGAAAAAGAACAATTGGTTCAATTATACTCTCAGTTCCTACAGTAATTATAGGTATGTTCTTTATGAACATACCCTACGCTAATTACATTATGTGGGCTTTAGCAACTCCTGTGGTTCTTATTTTCGGTCAGCAATTTTTCGTAAATGCATGGAAGCAGACAAAACATCGATCTGCTAATATGGATACATTGGTTGCATTAAGTACAGGTGTAGCCTATGTATTCAGTGCTTTTAATACATTGTTTCCTGAAATGTGGCATAGCAAAGGATTACATGCCCATGTTTATTTTGAAGCCGCAACAGTCGTGATAGCTTTTATTTTATTAGGTAAGATGTTAGAAGAAAAAGCCAAAGGCAATACATCATCCGCTATCAAAAAGCTAATGGGGCTACAACCGAAAACAGTAACAGTTGTACATCATGGAGGGCATCAAATGGAAATGCCAATAGCTAAAGTAAAAGTGGGTGATACATTATTAGTAAAGCCAGGAGAAAAGATTGCAGTTGACGGAATAGTTAGTGAAGGTAATTCGTTCGTTGACGAAAGTATGATTAGTGGCGAACCTATTCCAGTTGAGAAAAAGATGGATGAGAAAGTCTTTGCAGGTACGATCAATCAAAAAGGTAGTTTTCAATTCACAGCCGACAAAGTAGGTGGCGATACAATGTTAGCACAGATAATTAAAATGGTTCAACAGGCTCAAGGCAGTAAAGCACCTGTTCAAAAACTCGTTGATAAGATCTCTGGCATTTTCGTTCCCATCGTTATTTTGATAGCGATTATTAGCCTTGTTGCCTGGATAGTATTAGGAGGTGATAATGGGTTAACACAAGGATTATTGGCATTGGTTACTGTATTAGTTATCGCATGTCCTTGTGCTCTTGGATTAGCTACACCCACAGCTATCATGGCAGGTGTTGGTAAAGGAGCAGAAAACGGCATACTGATAAAAGACGCAGAAAGCCTTGAATTAGCAAAGAAAGTAAACGCTATTATTCTTGATAAGACAGGCACTATCACAGAAGGTAAACCAGTTGTAACAGATATACTTTGGTTAAATAATGATCAAAGCAAATTGCCCGTATTAGCATCATTAGAAATGCAATCAGAACATCCATTGGCAGAAGCAGTTTTAAAGCACTTAGGAAGTGTTCAGAGCTTACCAATACATCATTTCGAGAGTATTACTGGTTATGGGGCAAAAGCTCATGTAGTAGATAGCATGTACTATGTAGGCAATGCTGCATTATTAAAGCAAAATAGTATCTCAACTGATTCGCTATTACAAAGCAGTGCCGAACGATGGTTAACCGAGGCTAAAACTGTAATATACTTTGCAGATGAAATACAGGCATTAGCGGTGGTAGCAATAGCAGATAAAATAAAAGAAACTTCCATTGAAGCGGTAAAGAGTTTACAGGCAGAAGGCATAGAAGTTTATATGCTTACAGGCGATAACCAGGCAACAGCAAAAGCCATAGCAGCACAAGTTGGTATTGAGCATTATAAAGCTGAAGTATTACCTGCACAAAAAGCAGATTTTGTAAAAGAACTACAACAACAAGGTAAAATTGTAGCAATGGTAGGTGATGGCATTAATGATAGCAATGCATTGGCTCAATCAGACGTAAGTATTGCAATGGGTAAAGGAAGTGATATAGCAATGGATGTAGCGAAAATGACAATTATATCTTCTGACCTTACCAAAATACCACAAGCTATAAGGTTGTCCCGTTACACTGTTGCATCAATTAAGCAAAACCTGTTCTGGGCTTTCATTTATAATCTCATTGGCATTCCTATAGCAGCAGGACTTTTATACCCCATCAATGGTTTTCTATTGAATCCGATGATTGCAGGTGCAGCGATGGCTTTAAGTTCTGTTTCGGTTGTTGCAAATAGCCTTCGTTTAAAAAGTAAACAGCTTTAAGTCGAGTTTCAATAGAGAATTGCATCAACAAGATCAAATCATTTGCTCATTGCCAACCAAAATCCTACAAACCTTTCCCAAAAAAGTACAACACCTATCGTGGTGTATTTGAAGAACTTTGTATAAATAATTATTATGAAATATCAGTTTAAAACAAATATCAATTGCAGTGGTTGTATAGCTAAAGTAACGCCTTACTTAAATGAAAAAGAGGGAATTAATGATTGGAAGGTGGATACAAACAACCCCAATAAAATACTTTCCATTGAAACTGATAGCATGTCAACAGAAGAGATAAGCGAAATAGTTACTAATGCAGGATTTAAGATTGAACCAGTAAACAGGTGATATTCAATGAACTTCTTAAGATTGTTGGGAAATAGTTGCCGTAAGCTATTACGCTTCATTTTTTCACGGCAGAAAGATTGCTGCAAATAGGTCATAAAAATCAGTTATGAAAAAATATATCTATTGTATTGCATTTATTATGTTAGCAGCTTGTGGTAATGCCGAGAATAAATCTAACACATCTGGTGCAGATACATCGACTGTTAATGCTTCTCATGAGGGGTCACATACAGATAGCACTGGTGTTGCCTCCAATAAATCAATGATGCAGTTAATGCAAAGCAACATGAATCAGATGAAGGCTGTACAATCTACAGGCAATCCTGATAATGATTTTGCTGCTCTGATGAAAATCCATCACATGGGTGCTTTAGAAATGTCTCAGGTAGAAGTATCACAAGGTACAAACGCTGAAATAAAGCAGATTGCTGAAAAGATGATCAGTGATCAACAAAAGGAAATAGCTGAATTAAATAGTTTTCTATCAGGTCACGAAGCTCATGGTGGTGGAGATGCATTCTATAAAGAAGTGATGAGCAAAATGAATGAAATGAAAATGGACATGGATCATTCAGGTTCTTTAGACAAGCAATTTGTCCAGATGATGATTCCGCACCATCAGGGAGCTATTGATATGGCTAAAGCTTATTTAAAATCTGGTGCTCATGAACCAAAGCTGAAAACTATGGCAAACAACATCATTTCAGCTCAGCAGAAGGAGATCCAGGAGCTGCAGGCATGGTTAAGCAAACAGAAAGGGGACTAAAACCCTGATTTGCATTTAACAGTTGATAATTATATTTTTGTATTTAGACAATGGTAGAAAAAGGAACATATTTAAAAGCACTTCTGTTGTTAATGGTATTTAGTATGAATACTATTATCAGCAGTGCTTGTTCCCTTAGCAGTGTATTTCATAAGGCTCATCATCACTCTAAATCAGCATCCCATCCTCATTCAGATAAAAAACATCACGACCATTCAAGCGATAAACATTGTCACAGTGAGGGTGAAGAATCGTCCTCTAAAGAAGATTGCTGTTCTAAGTCAATTATTCAGCTTGAAAAGTTAGATAAAGCCCCAGCCAAGACGGTCATGATATCTTCCCTTGTTTTTATTTCTATAGCTGCGGCTTTAAATGATTTCATTCATGCAGCATTGTTTCCATCCTATCTTTCGCATAAGAATTTTATTGATAATGTCCGATGGCAATACTCTACTACCATACCGGACCTTAGGATTGTAATACAGTCGTTCCAAATTTGATCTCTGTTTAGTCAAAGGGTTCTCCTGTTGGGGAATAAATAACTATTTGTCTAAACGGAAATCTCTATTATGTATCGTGGTTTAATTTTATTTTTTATAATATTTTGCTCTCAGCTTACATATGGTCAAAAGGTCATTACTCAAGAAGAGGCTGTAAATCTTGCTATCAATAATCAACGGAATTTTAAAGCTGCAAATCTTACCATACAGCAGCAACAGCAATTATTGAAAGGCGTTGCTGGCTTAGAAAGTCCACAGGTATTTGGAGAGGCTACTCCTTACGAGCCTTTAATCGTAGGTGTGCAGCAAACAATTAGTTTGCCTCAGGTTTATAGGAACAGAAAGAAATTACAGAATGAACAAATTAAATTAGCTCAATTACAGTTGCAAGGAAACCAGTACGATTTTAAAAGAAATGTACGGGTGAGTTATTTGCAGTTGCAATATCTTTCTGAAAGAAGACGTCTGTTGTTATTTCAAGATAGTATCTATAGGGAGATTAAGATTGCAGCCAAAAGGTTCTTCGATGCAGGACAAATTAACAAACTGGAAGACTTGCAGGCAGCGTCACAAGCTGACCAGGTTACAAATCTTTTGAATCGTGTAGAAGCGGATATCCAGGGTGAAAAGCAGCTATTCAGTTTTTATACAAATGTGTATGATTCATTTTCGGTTGAATCGATTCAAAACTATGCCTTCATCCCATCAACTGATACAGCTATCAGCAATTTTCAGCAGCAGGTATTGCAACAACAAATTGCTATTGAAGAAAAAGAACTTCGTTTGCAACGTTCTCAATTACTTCCAGAGTTTCAGGGTGGGGTTTCTTTCCCCACATCAAAGGGATCTGATAAACCGATAGGATACCAGTTCGGTATTACTATTCCTATCTGGCAAAAGCAAAACCGGAGCCGAATAGCAGCCGCACAAACCGGAATTGAAATAGCAAAAGCACAGCAGGGTTTGGAACAACAAAGACTTAATGCACAATACCGGCAGGCATTCAACCAATATCAGCGAGACTTGCAAAGCCTTAACTATTTTAACACCACTGCTCTTCCACAGGCAAGAGCCATTATAGAGACTTCCCAAAGATTATTCCACGGTGGTGAACTGAATTATATAGAATCGTTGAGAAATCTACAGGCTGCATTTACGATTTATTTTAATCATCTTGATACACACAAAGCTTATAACGAATCAGTCATTCAACTAAAGTATCTAAATGGAACCCTATAATATGAGAACAATATTAGTTATAACTCTTTTCCTGTTCACTTCATTTGCAGGATTTTCACATGGAGGAGAAGATCACAGCAAAAAAGGAGCAATCGTATCAGGTGCAAAATACTTCAGCTGCGAAGCTTTATCAGACAAGTATGAAGTGTTCGTTAAATACAATGAATTGGAGGCAGGCAAAGAAAGTACTTTTCAGCTTTTTCTTGCTAATGCTACAACTAACAGAGCTATTGATTCAGCTACTGTTACGATTACTGTAATGAATCAACCTAATGTTAAGTTATCTATTGCAAAGGTTGACACAGGTACGTATCAGGTGAAAGGTATTTTTCCTGCTAATGGCAGTTACGATCTGCAAGTGAATATCAACAGTGCTTTAGGTCCGGATTTTTTGCAGTTGAGCAAAGTGGAGATAGGAAAGAAATTAGAGGTTACCGTTACTGATGAGCATGCTCATTGGTACAGCAACCCAATTGTATGGGCTGTTGTTGGATTGATCCTTGGGCTTCTTTTGATGTATTTGCTAATGAGAACAAGAAACAAAAAAATCATTGTTTCAATAATGATCATGGCATTGTTAATTCCAACTGCTGTAAATAACCCTATTGCTGCACATGGAGGAGAAGATCATGGTGAAGGAGCGGCTAAAACAGGAGGTATATCCAATGTGTTTACAGTGGAGAAAGAATCGCAGTTCCTTTTTGATATTCTTACGGATAGAATTGGATCAGGAAACTTTTACCAGGCAGTTGAAATGATAGGAACGATTGCCGCAGCACCTCAAGGCAAGGCTGTAATTCAATCACCCCAAACTGGTAAGATCGTTTCGCTTCGTGTTACACCTGGACAGAGTGTTTTTAAAGGGCAAATTCTTGCCACAATTGAACAACAGTTAGACGCAGGAACGCAAATAGACATGATCGCTGAAAGAAATCGTCTAAATGCAGAAGTAAAAGCTGCCAAAGCACAATACGAGAGGTTACAAAGTATTGCTGATATAGCTGCTAAGAAGGATGTAACTGAAGCAAGAGCAAGGTATGAAGCTGCATTGCAAAATTTAAATCTGTTCAATGCAAATCTTGGGAAAAACATGGGTAATACGAAAATGGTTTCTCTAACAGCTCCTATCAGTGGTGTGGTAGGAACGTTTAACTATGCCATAGGTGCAGTTGTAAACTCTGGCGAAACCCTCTTTGAGATCACTAACCTAAACAGACTTTTTGTAGAAACGCAGGTTTTTACACCGCAACAAAACGAGCCATCGATCTCCACCTATTATGTAGCATTATCCAATAACGATACAATTAAATACAATCTAAAAATGGTTTCACTTGCACAGTCAGTAAATACAGAAAACCAGGCTCAGCAAGTTGTTTTTGAAATTGTAAGTCCCAATAGCAAATTCAGGATCGGTGAAAACATCAGGGTCTTAAAGTTTGGATCAAAACGAATATCAGATCTTGTAGTACCTACATCAGCAATTGTTGATATAAATGGTAAGCCTGCCTTGTTTATAAAAGACAAGGCTGAGCAATTCTCATTGGTGTTTATTCAAAAAGGACAGACTAACCCTTTTTACACTTCAGTGTTGCAGGGAATTGAAAGTGGAGAGAAGGTCGTTACGCAAAATGTGTATCAAATGAAGATGATGTATTTGGGACAATAGATTAAAGTAGACAAAAAAAGGTAGAAAATTCTTTAATAGTACTCTTCTTTCAAACGGGCAAAGTAATTTTTTAATTAAAACATAAACATGAAACAACTATTAACGATGGCATTTGCAGCACTTACACTTTCAGCTGCTGCACAGAAAACAAAGACTGAAAACTTCAAAGTGTATGGCAATTGCGGCATGTGTGAAAGTCGCATTGAAAAAGCAGCCAAAATAATTGGCGTTACGAAAGTTAACTGGAATGATAAAACACAGATGATGACTGTGGTGTATGATCCTTCTAAAACAACTTTGGATAAAATTCAAAAATCCATCGCAGCTGTGGGTCATGATACTGACAAAGAAAAAGCTTCAGAAGAAGCTTATAAAAAACTGCCAGGCTGTTGTAAATACGATAGAAAAGCAGAATCAACTACAAACGATAATCATTCTCACCATTAAACCAAACAAATATTAAGTATGAAAACTAACATTAAAGTATTGATTTTGCTTGCAGGCATACTTCCCATTATGATTGCTTGTAATAATGACAAAAACAGTTCAGGTAAAGAAGACAGCACGACAGCTGCAAAAGATGATCACAAACATGCTTACCGTTGCCCTATGAATTGTGAGAACGGAAAAACTTACGAGAAAGAAGGAAAATGTCCTGTATGTGGTATGCAACTGGAACATTATGATGGAGAAGATAACGGGTTTAGTTATAAGATGCAGTTTGCAAGTGAACCTGCAGAACTTACCGCAGGGCAGGCAGCAACATTTTCGTTTACACCTAAAGCTGTTGGTAAAGAAGCTGAAGCTGTGGCTTTAGATGTTCAACATGAAAAGAAGATACACCTGATAGTAGTTAATGATGATCTCTCTTATTTTGAACACATTCATCCGGATTACCAGTCTGATGGCAGTTACCAGATAAGCGTTTTATCAATAGGCAAGAACTATTCTCAAGGTCCAGGAAAAAATGAAACCAAATTTGAATATGGAGGTGACTATTTCATGTTTGCCGATTACAAGCCCACAGGAGGTTCTCATAAAGTTGATAAGATATCTTTAAAAGTTAATGGAACTGCAAGACCCAAAGTGAGCTTTTCAGCGGATAAATTGTCAGGCACATCTGGTCCTTATTCTGTATCATTAAATGCGACAGGTGGTAAACTTGCTTCTGGGGCACAAATGCATATAGCCGGTACCATCATGAAAGATGGAAAGCAGATTGATCCTTCAATGTTAGAAGATTATTTGGGAGCAAAAGCTCATATGGTTGTTATCAGCCTTAATGAAAAAGAGTATCTGCATGTGCATCCAGCTGTGGCTGATGGAAAATTTGATCTGCACACAACCTTTAAAAAGCCAGGCATTTACCGTGGATGGATTCAGTTCAAATCAGAAGGCAAGGTGCATACTGTTGATTTTACCATGAACGTTGCACAAGGTACTGCTGAAGATGCAAAAAAAGCAACTGAAGAACATGGGGAATCAACCCCGGATCATTCAAACCATTAATCTGCATTTATGAGAAAGCAAATTTTAATAGCTGCAGCCTCAATATTTACCATTGCCTGTACAGACAACAATTCAGGTAGCCAGGATGAGCATCATCATGATTCTTCTTCTGCAAAGCAGGTAAAAGACACTTCAAAAAAGAGCCTTCCTGCCGAAGCTTCTGCAATAGTTGCAGGAGCTTCCATCAACATAAAATATCATTCTCCTGCAGTAAGAGGAAGAATTATTTGGGGTGGATTAATTCCATACGATGAAGTTTGGGTTACAGGTGCTCATAGTGCTACAACAATAGAAGTGAATAAAAATTTTGTTGTTGCCGGAAAAAATATTGCTGCGGGGAAATATGCATTGTTTACTATTCCATCAAAAGCAGAATGGACGATCATCATTAATAAGAACTGGGATCAGCATTTGGCTGATGAATATTCAGATAAGGAAGATGTGATAAGAGTTAAAGTAAAACCCGAAAGCAGCAACGCCATTACAGAGAGATTGAAATACGAGATACGACCAAACGGTGAAAAATCTGCAAACATTCTTATAAGCTGGGAAAAAATCAGGGTATCATTTCCTTTAGAAATGAAGTAAAAGAAAAGATCGAACTATGCTAAACAGGCTAATACAGTTTTCGCTACGCAACAGGCTTTTCGTAGTCGCCTTAGGAGCTTTGATAATGGTGTACGGAGTAATTACACTGATCAATTTACCAATAGACGTATTACCTAATCTAAACAGACCAAGAGTAACCATCTTCCTCGAAGCCGGAGGAATGGCTCCTGAAGAAGTAGAGTCACAAGCTGTGTTACCTGTAGAAACTGCTTTAAATGGTGCTCCGGGAGTTGAGGTAGTTCGATCTGTTTCTTCACCTGGGTTGGGAATGGTGTTCGTTGAATTTGATTGGGGTACAGATGTATATCGGGCGAGGCAATTAACATCAGAAAAGCTTCAAACTGTGGAGCTGCCAGAAGGAATAACACCTCAATTAGGTCCTATTAGTTCTATTATGGGTCAGATAATGTTGGTGGCAATAACCAGCGATACTACTTCTGCAATGGAGCTACGAACAATTGCTGATTTTACCTTGCGAAGACGATTGATGAGCATTAAAGGAATATCCCAGGTTATTCCTATCGGAGGTGAACGAATGCAGTATCAGGTGTTGATTTCGCCCCAGAAAATGAAACAATTTAATATTACCATTGAGGATATTGACCAAGCCTTACAGCTCACGAATCAGAATACAACCGGAGGTTTTATTAATTATTCGGGTTCAGAAGTGCTGATAAGAAACATTGCCCGCACTACTGATATAAGAGAGTTAGCACAAACGGTAGTTAAAGGACAGAATGGAAATATTGTTCTATTAAGCCAAGTTGCAGATGTTAAGTTAGGTGGGGGTATAAAAAGAGGTGATGGATCTTTTAATGGTAAACCTGCAGTTATACTCAGTATTGAAAAACAACCAACGGCAAGTACGGTTACATTAACTGATGATGTATTAGAGGCAATACAAGATATACAAAACAGTCTCCCAAAAGATGTAAAGATTCACACTGATGTTTTTCAACAGAAAAATTTTATTATTAGTTCTATTACAAATGTTGAGCATGCTTTAAGAGATGGCTTTATCCTAGTGATAATAATATTGTTTTTATTTCTACTGAATTTCAGAACAACTATTATCACATTAACAGCAATTCCGCTTTCTCTAATCATCACAGCAATTGTATTTAAATTATTCAATATATCTATAAACACCCTTACGCTTGGAGGTCTTGCTATTGCCATTGGAGAGTTGGTAGATGATGCGATAGTTGATGTTGAAAATGTTTACCGAAGGTTAAAGGAGAATTGGGCTTTACCAAAAGAACAACAACGTCCTTTGCTCAAAGTGATCTATGATGCCAGCAGTGAGGTGAGAAATTCAATAGTATATGCCACCATAATAGTTGTTTTGGTTTTTATTCCCCTGTTTTATTTGCAAGGAATAGAAGGAAGGATTTTTGCCCCGTTAGGGATCGCTTACATCACGTCAATCGTTGCTTCACTTTTTGTTTCGTTAACTATCACTCCTGCACTTTGCAGCTATTTTCTAAAGACGCCAAAGAATCTGCAGCATGTTAATCTCCTTTTTTGGCGGAAGCGTAAGCAAGACACAAAGGTGATAGATGATGAAACTAGTAAAACGGAGCATGACAGTCCTTTGGTTCGTTGGTTAAAAGGAAAGGACTTAAAACTACTGCATTGGAGCCTGGCAAGAACAAAAGGAATAATAGCAGGTAGCATAGTGCTTGTATTTGCATCATTAGCCATCATCCCATTTTTTGGTACTGAATTTTTACCGGCTTTCAATGAGGGTAGTTTTACTGTTACAGTGGTTGCACCTGCCGGAACTTCGTTAGAAGAATCGAATAAGATCGGAACAATAGCAGAGAAGCAAATATTGAAGGTAGATGGTGTTGCACTCACTTCAAGGCGAACTGGAAGAGCTGAACTTGATGAACATGCTGAACCTCCAAGTTACTCAGAAATTGATGTAGCACTGAAGCAAGGTAATGGTATAAGAGACCGTGAAATTATACTGGAGGATATTCGTCACAACTTGGATGTACTTAAAGGTGTAAGTATTAACATAGGTCAACCAATATCACACAGAATAGATCATTTGCTCTCTGGCGTTAGAGCACAGGTTGCAATAAAAATTTATGGAAATGACTTACTGGCGTTGCGGTCTACTGCCAATCAGCTTAAAAATGTAATTAGTGGCATAGATGGAGTTGTAGACGTACAAGTAGAAAATCAGGTTATGATACCTCAGTTGATGATAAGAATTGACCGAAACAAAGTAGCTCAATATGGGTTGCAGGTGGGGGAAGTTGCAGAAGAACTGCAAACGTTTTACAACGGTAAGCAGCTCAGTCAGATCATTCAGGGACAGCAATCATTTGATTTAGTAGTGAGGGTTAGTGATACCATAAGGACAAATATTGAACAAATTCAGAACACACCTATTGCTACTGCTTCTGGTGCATTAATACCATTATCTCAAATTGCCACAGTTGAACTGGAAAATAGCATTAATGCAGTAAATCATGAAAATACTCAAAGACGAATTGTTGTTTCCACAAATGTTCAAGGAAGAGATTTAGGAAGTACAGTAGAAGAAATGAGAGCTGCTGTTCATCAACAAATGCAGTTGCCGCAAGGCTATTTTGTTGAATGGGGAGGGCAATTTGAAAGTCAGCAGTCTGCAACCAGGCTGATAACACTTCTTAGTTTATTCTCATTTGCAGGCATCTTCCTAGTGCTTTATAGCCACTTTAAATCATGGGAGATTGCTGTACAGATCATGCTCAATATACCATTGGCATTGATTGGAAGTGTGGTGGCAGTAATGTTGACCGGTGGCGTATTTTCAATTGCAACTTTAGTAGGTTTCATCACATTAACAGGCATAGCAACAAGAAATGGTATCATGATGATCTCTCATTACATTCATCTTGTGGAACATGAAGGAGAGCAGTTTGGTGATAAGATGATTATTAGAGGTTCCCAAGAGAGATTAGTGCCTGTGTTGATGACTGCATTGGTTGCTGCATTAGCATTGATACCCTTAACACTTGATCCAACCGCACCAGGCAAAGAGATATTATATCCCGTAGCAACAGTAATCTTAGGGGGTTTAATTAGTTCAACATTATTAGATATGATAGTAACACCCGTAGTATTTAAGAGGTTTGGAAGGAGGGCGATAGAACGATACTTTAATGGACACAATAAGAAAGATGAGCTATATGCCTTGGATTTTCTATAATACATGATGGCAGGTATGGGTCGGGTGTTCACCTGTTAATCCACTTGCCAAATGCAGCAGAAGCATATAAAAAATTCAAAAAGGCACAAAGACCAAAACATGAAGTATCTAATGGCAAGGATCGGTTTAATATCAATGTGCTGCGACTAGTCCAGTACTAAAATGAGAATGATTACGTATTCATATGAGCTTGTATGGGGGTCAAGAGATTTCTCGTTTAGTACCCTGACTGATTAGGTTAGTGCAAAGGTGAGAAGCACACTTTTCCTGCTGGGAAAAAAAATTTGGTTCTGGACTGGTGTGCTCTATATTCCATCGGGCCCTGCCAAGCATGAATGTCAATATTTCTAGTAAAGCACATTAGTAAGTTTATTTACTTCTTAAAAGCTTTTTGCTCTATCTTTTAGAAACCTATTGAAGTTCAATACAGTTATTTAATCTGTATTTTGTCTGCAAGGTCATTGAATTATCTAGGCGACCAGATAATTTAAATAAATTTCTATGCGTGTAATTGGTTATTTTTTGCTGATACTTTTCCCAATGATTGCTTCTTCACAGCGTCCAAATATTATTCCTTACGTACAAAATGATAAGTGGGGCTTTGTAGATTCAATGAAGAACATTATAGTGATGCCGAAATATGAATATGTTTCTCGCATGGTTGATGGTTATGCCACTGTGTATATGAAAGGAACTGAATATGGACAGGTTGCAGGACTGATCAATAGCAAAGGAAAAGAAACAATTCCTCCGGAATGGGACGTTTACTTTGAATCAAGCTCAAATTATGCCTGGTTGTACAAAGATTATAAACAATTTATCGTGTCTCGGGATGGACGTATTATTCCACCAAAAAATAGCGGCTACGAGTTCGATGGCTTCTTTTTGAATGGTTATGCCAAGGTAAAGCAAAATGGTAAATATGGATTTGCAGATTCGATCGGGAAGATAATTATTCCATGTATGTTCGAATCTATATCCAAGAACATTACAGAAGGATTTGTTGCCGTAAAACAAGAGGGTAAATGGGGTTTTATCGATAAGCACGGCAATCAGGTTACTGCGCCTAAATATGATGCGGTATACCCATTTAACAACGGGAGAGCACGTGTAGAATTGCAAGGAAGGGGGATGGGTTTTATCGATTCAAAAGGTGAGGAGCTAATGCTTATTTTGTTTTCTGATGCTACGGATTATTCAGAAGGATATGCATGGGCAGTAAAAGGTAATCACATATTATTACTAAATACCCAAGGCAAAACTGTGTATGAAACGACTGATAAGCTATATGTCAAGTTTAAAGAGGGACACGCAATTTTATATGGTGATGATGAAATTATCATAGTAAATAAAGAAGGACATCACATTAAAAGAAAGGGCAATTATTTTGAAGTAGAGCCTTTTTCTGATGGGCTGGCGAGAGTGCGAGATGGTAATTTTATGTATGGGTTTATTGACTACACAGGTAAAGAAGTAATTACACCTTCTTTCGATGATGTAGGATCATTTAAAAATGGACGGGCTAACTTTTCATCAGGAGGTAAAAATGGATATATAGATAAAAGTGGTAAAGTAGCGATACCTGCAGTTTATGACCAAGCCTTTGGCTTTGAAAATGGATTGGCTGAAGTAAGCCGTAATGGAAAGAGTTTTTATATTGATGTGTTTGGAAATGAATATATTTCTTATCGCGAAAAGAATTGACATAATTCTTAATTAATTATAACCGTTTGCACTAAGGAATTGATTTATCTCCACCGTTGCTGGTATTTCCTCAACTGTTGTTGTGTGTTGGCAACAAACAACGTTATCCAAACATTGCATTTTTTTGAAACAAAACGTATGGGGATCAAGAAGTTTTTGCGCTTCAGAAGCAATCCAGAGGGGCTTATAAATGAAAATTAAAAGAGTTCCTGCCTTTTGCCTACTCCGCAGTAAGCCTTATTGAAAACATCCAATTTGATTTATTGGGCATAATTACCAAATGGGCTTAATTAAGCTTACAATCTTTAGATTTTTGGGAATTGATTTAATAAATGGTATAGCATTTTCTTTTAGCAAAAAGCAACTATTGAATTCTCCCAGTAGATGAAATATAAAAGTCTGTTCTTTATAATATCTACCTCTACTGGTATCCAACTTCCCGTTAATTTTCAATTCGATCGGAACATCAACTTCAAGAGTACCTAACAGAAAATCATCTCTTGTAGGATCACCAATACTAGAATAATCATACTTAAGTCCGAATTGTATGGGATTGGTTTTATGTAGCCAGAAAATCTCATACTTATTCTTGTGGTGCAAATTGAAACAATGATTATTTCCTCTCTCAACCTTGTTGTTGATCATCTTCCATTCTGATTGGAATGTTACATCCGCTTCATCTTCTATGGTGATCAGGTCACAATTTCTAAGCTTCGTATCTCTCAAAACAGCGTTAGGTAAATACAGGGAACCATCGGCTATAAATCCATTTCTGGAGATGATTTCTTTCCATTCAAGCTTGTGCTTCCTATCTGCATAAGATTTTTCGTCCTTCCCATATTCATGTATTTGCCTGTACACTTGCAAAATCTTAGCCCTTCTATTGAAGTTTATCTTTTGATATATCATTCATATAGGATGTACATTCTCTTTCAAAATCTCTTCACATTTCTGTAGTCAAATCTAAGAACAAACAGTCTCTTTAGAAACTACAATGGCAATACAATGTCTTGCTAACAAAATCACTGCTTTTACATAAGCAGCACTCTGACGGAATATACTCGTAACGTCGCAGATAATTGATTAGGATTTCTGCCTCGGCAATTAGATTGACTGAACGTTTCTTTAGTTCAAAGTTGTTAAGCAAAACTACTGTCTATATTTACCTACTTCAACCAACTTTCCTTTTATAAGTTTTGTATTTCCATAACCTTAACCAAGATCAATTTTGCCAGGTCTTGCAGCTTGTTCTTGTCTCCTTTCGCTTCAAACCGTTGTATGATTTTGCGGTTTTTTATAACATTAACTCTTACTGTAATTGCATCACCTTCCACAGCATACCGGCCTCCAAGGACATAAGCATCTGGAGAATTGCTACCCGTAACATATGTTACATTGGCATCAATCCCACGTGATGAGACATTTGTTAGTTGTTGGTTAACTAACCTATTTAATTCCAGGTCATCATACGAAATAGCTTCGTCACTGTTCTGGAAGTTACTCGATGTAAATAATGGTTTCTCCTGGGGTAACGTAATCTTTGATAATACTTCATTATCTATCATTCCTACATTAAAGCCACCTGTTCCGAATTTCTGCGGTTGTTGGCGATTGCCTGTTTGAGTTACTATATCATTCACCATCTTTTCGGCTGCAGTAAACCACTTATCAACGCTCAAGTAGCGACCATCTTCTAATATATCTGGTTGTTCTTTTATTGTACGCAATAAAGAGTAGGTAAGTACACCCTGCGAATATTTGCCAAACTCATAGGCCAATTGGTTGCTAGCAGATGCCGAGAGGATAAACAAGCCGGAGCGTTCATTTAGTTTTTCTATCGCCTTAACTCTATTACTTTCATCATCATTCCTCGCTGCCATATAATGGTCATCATTATTACCTATGGTGACAAGATCATTAATAGCCTGTCCGCTGTTACATGCATCGAAGATAAGCACTCGTTTCTGAGCCTTTATTTTATCAGGTCGTATCCAGATATTCAGTTCATTGATGCTAATGCCGGTGGTGGCAACATCGCTATTCCGCACCCTGCCGCTATTGTTAGCAGCACACCGAATGTCCAGTAGGCTGCTTTTTTCTTTGTGAATCTTACTGGCACTGGCATATCCAATCCTGCATCTACAGGCCCATACATTATTGCTTTTTCCGGCGTTTCCATAGTAATATCTTTTGTACTTCTATTCTAAATAAAAAGTCTTTTACAATGTAATAGATTAGTTCACCATCCCGTAATGTGCCATAATATCCAAACTGGTCAAATCCTCTCTTCTCCATTTCCCTGCTGATCATTTCAATTCTATCCTATCCTCCTAAAGCCCTTTTGATGATAAGATAATTTTGCTGTATGGCTAGTTTAGCTTCATTGCCTATGGGATATTTACCGTTCTGTCTGTCAGCTCTTGCAAAATCTTCACAATTAGTGCTGCAGTAGCTTTTCTTTTTACGGTTATAATCAAATTCCTTTTCACAGACGATGCAGGTTAAGGTATATGTTCTCATATTATCAGGATTCTGTTTTAGGTTTTAGTTCCAGGTAATGTTCGTTCAGGTACTGATGAATGTGTTCCAACTTGTAAAGAATCTTCTTACCATCTTCCTTTTTGATATGGCCTAACTTTTCATTTGAACGTTCTTCCTGCTGCGTACGTTTGGAGATGTCATAAAGTTTCTCCACATCTGCAATGGTGAGATGATCCTTACTCATTTCATGCAGTTCTCGGATTAGTAACTCTGATACCTGCGATTTGAGTAGCACAATCTCCTGGCTCAACTCATAGATCAAACTGCATAATTGGTTAAAGCCTTCCTGAATCTCAACAGCGGCATAGCCGTTCTGTAATCTGTCGGATGAAGTGGTGAATGGAAACCGTTTTGCTGTAGATAGCTTAGACATAACAATGTGTTTTGCTTTCTGGAAGCAATAGCAGCATAGGCATAGACATGATATTACATGCTGAAAAAACTTCCAGAAAAAGTTTTGAAAATATTGTTACGAAAGCCTCTCTTCTTAACGCGGTTCCAAGAAGCCTTTACCTGAGGGAAGGGGGTGAAAAAAGGGGTTCCTTACTTCTACGATGTAAATTTCTGCTGAGTTCATCAAATATCCAAACTGAAACAACAAAACTTTGTTGAAAATTGAGTGTCCACTATTGGAATAAAGAGGCTGTCTCAAAAGGGGCAGCCTCTATTTTTTGTAATATCCCCAAATGAGGATAAAAGATGTTTAGTAATAAGGAAGCGGGAAGGAAGGTTTTGTTGTCTTTGCTGTATGGCAAAACGTCAAGATCTGAAGGTCATTTTCAAGCAAAATAATCAGAACCAGATAATGGCTATACCTCCTACACTTGATGAGCTGATCAGGTCAGATCATCCTGTTAGAGTGGTAAATGCTGTTTTGGATAAGATTGACATTACTGGGTTAGTTAGTCAGTATCGTCCTGGAGGTACAACCAGCTATCATCCCAGGATTTTACTTAAGGTGCTGGTGTATGCTTATATAAATAACGTGTACAGCAGCCGCAAGATT